>NZ_JBIAMW010000012.1:177921-225308 GCF_042874315.1 Nocardia sp. NPDC004068 | reverse complement strand
CCTCGACTCCTCCGACACGATGATCCCTTCCGCTGAGACAAACCGCCCCAGCTTCTCCGATCACCATCCGACCCACAAGATCTCAGACAGTCCCCCCCTGCAAGGGGTGCGGATGCGAATAAAGGGTGCGGCTGGGTTCGTTCACGGGTGGAGGGAGAGCAGGTGGGACAGGCGGTGGTGGGAGGTGCGGCGGGCCGCGGGGTCGTGGGTGCTGGTGTGGACGAGGATTTCGTCGGGAGTTGTTCGGGAGAGGAGGGATTCGAGGGATTCGGCGACGGTGTCCTCGGTGCCCGAGATGTGGTGGCGGAGGGCGTCTTCCAGGTAGCGGCGCTGCCTCGGGGGGAGGGTTTCGGGGTGGATGTCCTCGGGTGGGATCAGGGGTGGGAATTCGCCGTGGGTGCGGGAGTAGGCGGCGGCCCAGGCCTCGGGGAGCAGGAGGCGGTGCGCCTCGGCTTCGGTGTCGGCGATGAGGACGGTCGTCGAGATCATCACGTAGGGGGAGTCGCCCCAGGGGGCGGGCCGAAAGTCCTTGCGGTAGTCGGCGATCGCCTCGGCCAACGCCGCCTCACCACGGACGTTCGCGATGACCAGGGGGAGGCCGAAGCGCGCCGCCCGCGCCGCTCCCGAACCGGTCGCCAGCAGATACGCGGGAATCCGCAGCCCCTCGGCGGGCCAGGCGTGCACGCCGTCACGCCCCCGTGACAGATACTCGAGCAACTCCGTCAGCCGCGCGTCGAAGTCCTCGGCGTCGTCCTTGCCGTGCCCGAGCGCCCGCCGCACCCCGCCGGTGAACCCGACCGAACGACCCAGCCCCATATCGATCCGCCCGGGAAACAGCGACTCCAGCACACCGAACTGCTCGGCCACCACCAGCGGTCGATGATTCGGCAGCATCACCCCGCCGGTCCCCACCCGGATCCGGCTCGTCGCGGCCGCGACCGCCGCTGCCAGCACGGTCGGCGCCGAACCGGCCACACCGGGCACGCTGTGATGCTCCGCCACCCAGAACCGGTGATACCCCCACCCCTCGGCCAGCCGCGCGAATTCGACCGTCTCCCGCAGCGCCTCCGGATGACTCTGCCCCCGCCGGACCCGGGAGCGATCGAGGATCGAGAACCGCACCGCATTCATGCCGGGCACAACGCCCGCGCCCTGACATAAAATTTCACCGTTGAGCCTCGCTAAACGCCCATGCTGCGACTGGCCCTTGTTCTCCCTGGTCCTTGGGGAGGACGATTCTGGTGGACGCGTGCGCGACCGCCGCGACACGTCTGTGAATTAATGTCAGTATCCAACCTGCGGCAACGGGAGGGCCGATGGTCGTACTGTCCGTCGTGATCTCGGCGCTGCTCATCGCGGCGGCGGGCGTGGCGTGCTGGTGGCTGGCCCACGACGAGTCGGCCACCGATCTCGAACTGGCGCACCGGGTGTGCGGACGCTGCCTGCTCGACGGGGTCGACCACGGCCGCAACTGCGCGCCCCCGGCCCAACCCCGGCCGCCGGTGCGAGCCGCGATCGCCCCCGCACCGGCCGCCTCGCTCAGCGGCGGAGTTCCTGCGCCTTGGCCTTCGCGCCCTGAACCATGAGATGCCAGGCGTCGGGATCGCCGCGCAGCACGGCCTGGCCCATATCCTTGATCTGCTCGAAGGTGGCGTGCGGCGGGATCGGCGGCATCTCCGGATCGGTCAGCACATCCAGCACGGTCGGGACATCCGCGGACAGCGCCTGCCGCCACGCGTCCGCCAGCTGATCGGGGTCGTCCACGGTGATCGCGTGCAGGCCGAAGCATCGGGCGACATCCGCGTAGGAGATGTCCGGAAGGTCCTGGGACTGTTCGAATTTGGGGTTGCCGCCCATCGCGCGCAGTTCCCAGGTGACCTGGTTCAGATCGTTGTTGTGCAGCACGCACACCACCAGCCGCGGATCGGACCACAATTCGCGATACCGCGCGATCGTCATCAGCTCCGCCAGCCCGTTCATCTGCATCGCCCCGTCACCCACGATGGCGATGGCCGGACGATCGGGATGGGCGAATTTCGCGCCGATCGCATACGGGACGCCCGGTCCCATGGTCGCCAGAGTTCCCGACAGCGAACCACGCATATGACCGCGGAACCGCAGACAGCGGGCGTACCAGTTGGCCGCCGAGCCGGAATCGGCTGTGACGATGGCGTTCTCGGGAATCTGCTCCGACAGTTCCCACACCACCCGCATCGGATTGACGGGTTCGGCGGAAACCTTGGACTGATGCTCGACGGTCTGCCACCAGTGCTCGATGTTCTTCTCCACCTTCTCCCGCC
This sequence comes from Nocardia sp. NPDC004068, assembly GCF_042874315.1. NCBI lineage: Bacteria > Bacillati > Actinomycetota > Actinomycetes > Mycobacteriales > Nocardiaceae > Nocardia > Nocardia sp. NPDC004068. Next base: position 223,008 of record NZ_JBIAMW010000012.1, on the reverse strand, counting down.
AGGACCGGTCCTCCTTGCGGTGGAGCAGCGGAATCAGTTGTCGCAGTGTCGCTTTGGAGCTGCCGACCAGATTCACCTCGGTCGGGTAGCGCATCCCGATCATCGCGCCGTCCAGATCGATCTGCACCGCGCGCGCCTGCCCGAACTCCGGAAGGAACTGGGAATAGGGAAAATTCGAGCCGACGATCAGCAGCGTGTCGCAGTCGCGCATCAACTCGTAGCTGGGACGGCTACCGAGCAATCCGATCGGCCCGGTGACGAAGGGCAGATCATCGGGCAGAACGTCCTTGCCCAGCAACGCTTTCGCCACACCCGCGCCGGTGAGCTCGGCCACCTGGACCACCTCGTCGGCCGCCTCGCGCGCGCCCTGACCGATGAGGATCGCGACCTTACCGCCCGCGTTGAGCACCTCCGCCGCGCGGCGGACCTCCTCCTCGGCGGGCACGGTCGTCGACGGCAGGGTGCTGGGCGGGCTGGAGGGCACCTGCTTGAACGCGTGCTGCGGCGGCTCGTACTCCTCCTCCTGCAGGTCCGACGGAATGATGACCGCGGTGGGTGTGCGGTGGGTCATGGCCGTGCGGAACGCGCGGTCGAGGGCGTTGGGCAGCTGGCTGGGGACATTGACCTCGACCAGATAGGCGGAGGCGACGTCCTTGAACAGCGCTTGCAGGTCGACCTCCTGCTGATAGCTGCCGCCCATCGCGCTGCGCGCGGTCTGACCGACGATCGCGACCACCGGGACGTGATCGAGTTTGGCGTCGTAGAGCCCGTTGAGCAGATGGATCGCGCCCGGCCCGGAGGTGGCGGTGCAGACGCCGACTTTACCGCTGAACTTGGCGTAGCCGACGGCCTCGAACGCGGCCATCTCCTCGTGCCGGGCCTGCACGAAACGCGGTTGGTTGTCCGCGCGTCCGAAGGCGGCGACCAGACCGTTGATGCCGTCACCGGGATAGCCGAACACCTGCTCGACCCCCCACTCCCGCAGTCGTCGCACTACCTGGTCGCCCACCTGCATCGCCATCGACTCCTCCTGATCCGCGCGCGGAAACGTGTCGTCAACGGCGTGCTACCCGGTGCCCGGAGGCTCAATCACGCCCCGGCCGGGGGAGCGAGGAACATGTAGCTCTTCTCCTGGGATCGCCGGGTCATCCGCCAGCGGCCGTCCACCCGCGCGAAACTGTCGAGGTACCACAGGCCGTTGAGCATGAGCGTCGGCCGGCCGTCGCCGCCCGGGACGAGCATCGGGTTGTGGCACATGCTCCGGGCGGTGGCCGTGTCCCCGTCGACGCTGATCGAGGAGTTGCCCATGAGATGTTGGTAGGCAAGGAAATTCGGCAACACCGTGGCGAGGAAGCGTTTGGTCTCGGTCAGATCGCCCGCCGGGCCGCCCGTGGCCGTGTAGTCGATGTGCGCGTCCGGGGTGAAGATGTCGTCGAGCAGATCCCACTGCCCGCTGTCCACGGCGTGCGAGTACCGGACGAGCAGGTCCTCGATCTCCAGCCGATCCGAAATCTCCTGTAGGGACAACATCTTCGCCTCCGGGGTGCCGAGCCTTTCGATCATGTCATCAGGCCGCGGCGGCGCGGGGGCGAAAACGCGGAAAGTGCTACCCGCCGGAATCGAACCGGGCCACGAGCGCCCGGGGAGCCTTGTGCCGCCACGCGTCGGTGAGCAGTTCGGTCAGCAGCCGCTCGTCCGCGTTGGCGAGGTCCACCCGCACCGCGGACAGCCGCTTACCCCACCACTGCTCGGCGCACGTTTCCGGATACTCGGCCACGGCCTCCCGGACGCCGGATTCGTCACACATGACGTTGAGGCGATCCGGTTCCGGGAGGGTGGCGAAGATCTTGCCGCGCACCCGGAACGACGGAAAGCCGTGATGGGACTGCTCGACCGCCTCCGGCAGACCGAGCGCGACGCGACGCGCGGCCGCGGCGTCCGACATCAGCGCAATCCGTCCAGGGCGGCCTCGATGGCGCGATGGAAGGTCGGGTAGGCGTAGATCATCCGTCGCAAGGTCGTCGTGGGCACGCCCGCGTGCACGGCCACGGCCAACGCGCCGAGCACCTCGCCGCCCGCCGGACCCACCGAGGTCGCGCCCACGAGCACACCGCGGTCGGCGTCCTCGACGAGTTTGATCAGGCCCGCGTTGCCCGCCTTGTGGATCCAGCCGCGGGTCGAGGAGGCGAGATCGGTCACGGAGGTGCGGAGGTTCAGTCCTTCGTCGCGGGCCTGCGCCTCGGTCAGGCCGACCGCGCCGACCTCCGGATCGGTGAACGTCACGCGCGGAACCGCGTGGTACTGGGCGGTTTCCGAGGAGTCGCCGAGGATGTCGGCCGCGGCGATGCGCGCCTGATACATCGACATGTGCGTGAACGCGCCCTTCCCGGTGACGTCCCCGATCGCCCAGACGCCGTCCGCGGCGCGCAGATGATCGTCGACCTCGATGCCGTGCCCGTGCTCGTCCAACCCGACCGCGCCGATTCCCAACGCCGCCAAGTCCATTCGTCGCCCGGTCGCGACCAGCAGGTTCTCCACCTCGAGCGGTTCCCCCTCGCTCAGATGCACCGTGAACCGCTCGCCGTCGTGCTCGACCCGTTTCGTATCGACCCCTTCGCGGATCGTGATCCCCTCCTCCGCGAACACCTTCGACACCACCGCCGCGGCCTCCGGCTCCTCCTTCGGCAGAATCCGACTCCGCACGACGACCGTCACCTTCGCCCCGAACCGGGCGAAGACCTGCGCGAACTCCATCCCGACCGGCCCGCCGCCGAGCACGACGAGCGACTCCGGCACCGAGGTGGTGGTGACGGCCTCGCGATTGGTCCAGTACGGGGTATCGGCAAGCCCCTCGATCGGCGGAACCGCCGGAGCCGTACCGGGATTCAGCACGATAGCCTTACCCGCCCGAAACACCCGATCCCCCTCGGCCGTAGCGACGGTCACCTCCCCCGGCGCCGAAACCCGCCCCCACCCCCGCACGAACCGCCCCCCGGCCTTCTCGAACCGCTCGACGGCAACGGTGTCATCCCAGTTGTCGGTAGCCTCGTCCCGAATACGCCTCGCCACCGGAGACCAATCGGGCCGCACCTCCGCGTCCCCCGCCAACTCCCCCACCCGCCGCCCCTCGGCCAAGGACTCCGCGGCCCGAACCATCATCTTCGTGGGCACGCAGGCGTAATACGGACATTCGCCCCCGACCAGACGACCCTCGACGCCCACGACGGTCAACCCGGCCTTGGCGAGGCGGGTGGCGAGGTCCTCGCCGCCGGGGCCGAGTCCGACCACGACGGCGTCCACGGTTTCTGCGGGCATGTGCTCCTCCTGGGGTCGGGGTGACGGCTGGCCTGCTGCCCATGCTTGCACGGGGTGGGTCGGTCGGCGCGGATCTGGGGCGCGGAGAGGGAACCGAATCCGGCCGCGGGGAGTCGAAGTAGATGGGCCACTGAACGGCGGGGCCTTCCAGAATGGATGTGTGCTGGGCGAATATGGTCTTCACCCGTCTCGAGGTGCTCAATCCGCTTCGGCCACAGTAGGATTCGTGAGGTCGCCGCGAAGCAGTCGCTGCGCGGAGTGTGGGACGCGGTCCGATCGGGAGCCGAGAAGCTCGGCGGAGGAGGGGGCAAGTAGAGTGCGATGTCTGTCACAGATGCTGTGACGGAATACCAGGGGTTTCCGGACCGAATTCACCGGATGACGACTGTTTGGTTTCATCAGGTCGGCTTGACATGGCATGTCACGCAAGCGTGTCAAGGAGTAGCGCTCATAAGCATGGCTGCTCCGATCTTGTGATAGCGACGAATCCCCTACGCGGGATCGTCCGGTAATACCGGAATTACATTGATGACGGTAGTACTATCTGGCGCGAGCGGATTGGGTTGCTATCCCCTGCGGAGTTCGAAAACTTCATACCCCTGCGCTGCCGATACGTGTGCCAGCGCACCCATCGCCGTTAACTTGCTGGGCGATCTGTGCAGGTCAGGCGCATGAGGTAGGGTGAGATGTCCGGCTGTCTCGGCTGCACGAAAAGCGACCGCCGGGGTGCATCCCGGCGGCCGCCTACGGTGTGGTTCAGCTTCAGAGGTGCTGTGCGATCGCGACGAGCGCCAGTGTTGCTCCGGAGCTGCCGATGTGCGTCAAAACGGTCATCGGAACGGACAGTTGGATGGTGAAGGAGACCTCGGCTGTGGCTCTGCCATTAGCGGCAGCCGGGGTCTCTTCTTTTTCCCGTATTACCTCCTCTCCTCTCATCGAATTCTTGTTTGCCACAAATCTGTGACGCCATTTCAAGAAGGATCTCCTCACTGTGCAGTTGAAATGAGCGGAACTGAGGGTAGCCTGAGCAACCCCAGCTCCCGGGCGCGCTCGGAGTTCGAGCGGATGAACCGTACCCGATCAGAAGGTGACGCCGCCCTGTCCATCGGCACGACAGTTTAAGCGAGCGCCCGCGTAACCAAGCGGTCGGCACGCGAGCCCTCCCGCGTGTCGCGAGCGAGCAAACCGGCAGCGCATCGCCCGGATCCGGGGTCGTGGCCTCCCGTAATGGTCTTGTGCACGAGTTTCCTATGTGCTATAGCAAGCGGCATCACGGGAACATCCCGGTACTATCACAGGCCGGAAAACGCAGGATGTCGAGCTATCCACAGCCTGTGGAATGGAAATTTCTGTCAGCCCCGCTCCGCTGCAACATGCAGATGCACTTTCGTTCGGCCCCGCAGATGGTTTCCTGGAGTTCGCTGGGCCTCCTGCGCCGCCACTCGTCTTCGCGATTTCGCGAAAAGATGAAATGACTCGTACACGCCGGCCATTGCGCCCGGAAGCGCGACGTGTTCCGAAACTATGCCAAATGGCTTAAATAAGACAACCGGACGGTTGCTCGCCCGAGACAAGCATTTGTTTCATGCGCGAGTGCCGGTTTTTCGAGGATGGGTCGCCCCGGGGTGGGCACGCCGCAGGGAGCTTCGCGGGGATGCGGCCCGCAGGGGTCGGTCGAGCGGACCGCGCAAGATCGATGTTTAACCCCCACCCACCCTGGATACACTCCCCATCAAACCGCGCACCCGCCCGAAGGCAGACCGCGGTCCGAGACGTGCCCCCGGCAGGACACACAAAACATGGGCAACTGGAAAACGCCTGGTCATCGTGGGTAAGTATCCGGTTTAGCTATCGGGCCGGGTGTCTGCTGGTCGGTGCGACGTGGTCCCATCCTTGTGGTGCCCCTGGCGGGGCACCACAAGGATGGGACCGGCGGTGAACAGCGGTTTTCGTCAGGGACGTTGATAATCGAAGCGAGATTCCCTTATCCGAAGTCCGATTGATCCCGTTCGATGCTGGTGGGGGTCTGCTGCGACGCTTCTCTTCGCGGTGCTGCCGGGCGCGCTTGCGGAGTCTGCTCGGTTGGGTCGGGTAGGGGCTGCGCTGTAACCCATCGGCGGACGGTGCCGTAGGCCCCCACCGCTGCCGTGCGCTCGACGCGGGTGTCGTCCTGCCAGCGTTTGGTCCCCTTGGTGACCGCTCCGGTGGAGTGTCGATACCGCAGTTGCACCACCGCCGTGCCTCGGGTCAGCACTATCTCCTCGGGGCCGGTGTCAAGGCTGGCCCACCCGTGGTAGTCGGCTTCTGACCTGATCGTCTCGATCTGTGTGGAACCGCCGACGACCGGGCGTCGGCTACGGAGCACGACGATCAGCTCGCCTCCGCTGCGCCACAGCCGCTCCGAGGTGACACCCTCTCGGCCGAGTCCGCGTCCGGTCCATCGTCCGTCGTCACCGCGCTGGTATGAGCGGGGTCGTGCGATCGCGCCGCCGGTTTGGATCACCACCGAGTCCGCTCCCAGCGCCCGCAACTCCTCGACGCTGTCCAGCCGCTTCCCGGCGTCGACGGACACCGCGACCGGCGACGTCGCGGTCTGGGGTACCTGATCGGCCGGAGCGCCGGAATCGGTGCTGCGGGCGCGTGGCGGCCGCGGCCGCGGCTTCCGGCCGTCCACGGTCGAGCAGAGCTGGGCGATCGCTGCCGATAACGCCGCCAGGGCTTCGTTCAGCCGCGCTGCTGCCTCCTTGTCGAACTGGCTGACCGCGTCGTCGGCTGATGCCGCGTCGATCCGGTTCAACCACTCATTCAGCCGCGTTCGCGCTTCAACGATGGCAGGCGCGGCAGCGGCCGCCGTCGAGTCCTTCTCGTTCACCAAACCACTTCAACCACGCAAATCTTGAGACACCAGCCTTGCCGAGCTGAAATGCGCATTTACCAGCTACTCGGCAACCGTCACGCTACCAACTAGCGATCAACTGGACAAAGGGAGACCCTGGCGACTGCCCAGAGCGCTGACGCCGATGGCCGCCCCAGTGCACCTGGGCGGTTGAGGGTGGGCGCGCCGGTGAGTCGGCCGAGCCCCTGGCACGCGTTCGTTCGTCGGTCGCGCACCGAGTCCTTCGCGGATTGTCGTGGGCGGTGACCGCATCCCGCGTGCGCGAACCCGCACCAGCAGTGCGGGCCGGAGTTGCTCGATGTCCGGCCGAACGCAACGGCTACCGTAAGAACACACTAGCTCGACCGATCGGCACCCGGCTTCGGTGACCGGCCGACCTGGATGGAGCCCTGCGCGGGTGAGAGCGCTTGCTCAGGGCACCACTGGGTTACCGACAACGCACCCCGCCGGTTCGCCGTCGCAATCGTGAAATGCGTTAAGCCCAACCATATTCCGGCGTTCGTCCGTGCCCAGGCAAACAGGAAGCCAGGGACTCGGCCCTCCAGTCGCAGGCCCCCGGCCCTGATCCGCATCGGCAACTCACCGCGGAAGTGCGTGGGCTCGACCGGCAGGATGGATGCGAGGTCGACGAAGACCGGCCTCGGCGGATCGACCCCTCGGCGCAACGAGGGTGAGAAGGAATCCGGCCAGTCCTCGAACATGCTTTCGAACCTATCGAACCGATTCCGGAGTCTCCGAGTCGGCGCGGGCGAGCCGAGTCGACGCTGACCGTCGCAGTTTGGCGACGGCGGATTGATAGGGGGCGACCTCTTTGGCGCGTTCGAGGTAGAGGTCCCCGACGTGTTCCTCGATGTGGACGATCGGGGGTTGGGTCATTCGGGTGTTGGGCATCGTCGGAAATTCCAGGAGTGAGAACGACCCGATCAGCGCTCCGATATGGGTGCGGGTGGCGAAGGGGACGAGCCGGATCGACACGTTGGGGAGGTCGTTCATCTCTGCGAGGTAGTCATGTTGGTCGGCCATCACCGCGGGACCGCCCCACTCCTCGCGCAGCGCGGCCTCCGACACGAAAACCTCGGCGGTGAAGGCCGGATCTTGAAGGCGGGCTTGACGTTTCAATTCTCGTTGCACTCTCGCCTCGATCTGCTCGGCGGGTGCGTTGGGGGACTCGGTCCAGGCCACTGCGCGGCAATACTCCGGGGTACGCACGAGGACGGGCAGGCGGATGACCGCCCACGCGGTCAGGCGGACGGCTTGCTCCTCCGCCGCTGCATAGAGATCGAACTCAGTGGTGTTGCGGTCCAGATGGGGCTGCCACCAGCCGCCGCCTCGCCGGGCGGCGATGCGCGTTTCACGTGCCAGGGCCAGAATCACTTTCCGCTCCTCGTCGGAGGCGTTGTAGAGGTCGCACAAGGCGTTCATACGAAGGTCGTTCGCCGATCGCCACGAAAACCCTTCTTCCAGTCGGCCGATCGTTTGCGGGGAGGCTCCGAGGGCCTCGCCCGCCTGTGCCTGGCTCACCTTCGCTTTTTCTCGCAGAGCGCGGAGTTGCTGCCCGAGGGTGCGTTGCGCGAATGTCGAACCTTCTGCGGTCATTTCGATTTCTCCCATTCCTGTAGGTGTTTCTATCCATTCCGGCCCATTGCCCCCCTCAACATTCGGTTGTGGTTAAATGGTGGAAATCGGTTGGTTCTGCTGGGCGGCGCTCATAGCAGGTGTTTGGTGGAAGGGACGAGGTGACCGACGTCGGCGAGTGCTTTGAGCGCGGCTGCCTTTTTGCGGCAGCTCTGAGCCCGGCACCCGATATGGATCTGCATCACAGCGTGGGCGCGGTCGGTGGAGAAAGGTGTCAGAGGGGCCTGGTGGGATTCTTGTTCGGATAATGTGAGGGTGTGATGCATTGCCAGGGTGTGCATGGCGCGTTCCCCCTTCTCGGTGAGTATGAAGATGGTTCTTGATCAGCGGTGAGCCATTCGCGATTCAGGTGGTCGTCGTCTATTTATTCTCAGCGCGCGGCGGGCACGATATCCGGTAGTTTTTTGTCCGGGTACGGGTGAAGTGATTGTGTGGGAGAGCTCGAATCTCGATAGAGGTAGCATGGTGATGTCGCCTGGACGGAGAGCCACCCGTCGCCCAGGTGGGGATTTGTGACAGACAGGATGTAGCCGTCCGGGGATTTGGCGGCGGCCCACGAGTTCGATCCCGTCTCCCCGTGTGATTTCCAGCCCGGCCAGGATGTCCACAGATCGCGCAAGCGGTCGTAGACTTCGTCCGCTTGTTTCCAGGGCACTCCATTAACCCACATGAAAAGTCGCACTTGCTGGGGTCCGTGCAACCTGTACCCCGTATAACAGTTTTCGCTTACGTCTGCACTGAATGATCGGCCCCAGCTGCCTTCGCTCGGTGTCAACGAGAAACTGACACCGACGTCATCGGCGGTTTGCTGGAGGTAGTGGACGATGCGCTGCATCGCCAGGTCTTCCGTAAGGTATTCGTAGGTGGGCCCGTACGGCACGTAGTAGGGATATGGGTCTTTGGCTAATTCTCTCACCAGCATTACGACAACCATCAGCGCCGCGACCACTGGGGTGGCGAGGGCTGCTGTTGTGATGGCGAGAGCGAGTGTTTTCCACCTCGCGCGCCGTCGACCCGGACGCCTCGCGCTGTTATTGATGTCGGAGTCGGGGCTTTCACCTAGATCTTTATCACCCATCGTGTCTCTCGTCAGGGGTTGTCGGGCCGGTCGCGGTCACCACGTCGAGCCAGTCGAGGAACGGGTGGTAGTCGATGGGGTCGGTACTGACCAGCATCGGTTGGCCGTTCTCCTGGTCGCGGTGCAGCAGCCCGTGCTCGTCGATGCGGATGGCGGCGTGTTCGAACGGCACGAACCTCTTCCCGAGGGCTTCGGCGAGGGTGAGCGGGTCGTGCATCCAACTGCCGTCGCGCGAGCGGCACCAGATCGCGAAGTTCGTTCCGGCGATGCGCGCCCAGTCGGGTGCGTCGGGCGCGGTCAATCGCTGGTAGAGCGGCCAGCGCGGAGTCACTCGGATGGCGGGGACGCCGGTGTGCTCGGACAGCACGAGCCGCGGTGACGCGATGGTTCCCAGCACGGCGCGCGCGGCGGGGATGTCGACGCGCAGGTTGTGGCTGGCGCGGGTGGAATTGCGGTAGCGGCTGCCGTCGAGCCACCCACCCATCTGCACGAGCTGGATGTGATCGAGCAGGTCCGGGGCGAGGTTGCGGACCTGGGCCAGGCTGCTCAGCGGGCCACAGCCCACCCACAGCAGCGGCTCGCTGCTGCGCTCGCACAGCTCGCGCACCACCTCGACCAGCGGCGGGGTCGACACCTGCGGCCAACCCGCCACAGTTTCGTAGTCCATCGCCATCCGGCTCGCCCCCAGGTCGACCCCCGCGACGACCTGGACGTCGTCCCGGCCGAGGGCGCCGAGCATCGCCTTGCCCATCCGGGCTCGCAGATCGCCGAAGACCTCGTCGCAGGTGAAGACGGTCAAATCTGTGATGGTGCGGGCGGCGGCGATCAGGTTGATCGCGTCATCGGGGTCGTGCCCCAGATCGGTGTCGAGCACGATCGTGCGCGCGCGAGCGATCGGCGTGGCCGCGGTCTCGCAGTACCACGGCGTCGGTGCGGTCGAAGACATCGGTTCTGCTGCTTTCAAAAGTTGTTGGGTTACTGTGGTTTCGGGTCAACTCAGCGCCCGTCCGGCGTTGGCTGTCCCGGGCCTAGCCGGGAGCTGTCGACGGCTGGAGCTGGCGCAGCCGATGTGGACGCGCGGAATCTCGGTTCGATTGGGGGACAGAACTGTTCGGTCATTCGTCCCGGTCGAGGCCGCCGCTGTGATCGAAAGATCGGCTGAACAGGTACGCCAACCCCTGGGCAACACCGACCATTTCACGGACGGCGATGAAAAAGACTGCGGCGCAGAACAACACCGCCACTTCACGTGATGTCGACTTCATACTCATTCCTGCGACTCCGCGCGGGCACCGAGGTACAGGGAATCCAGGTCCACGACGATGTCTCCATCGCTGTCCGGTGACGAGTCGATTTCGATCGCGGCGTGAAGGTTTCGGCTGTGCGATATGACCATTTCCTTCGCGGACGCTCGGTCGAAGCCCCGCTGCGTCAGGATGGTTTCGGCGCATTCCAGAGCGGACACAGCGCCGTCCATATCGGTGGAACACTGCCCGACCGCGTCGATCAGGAAGGCGGCGTATTCCTCGCTGTACTGGACACTCAGCTTGTGAAGGACGTCTCGCGTGGAACTCCATTCGACGGGCCGCCGCTTCACTCCGCGAATCCCTCGTCCCGTCATTGGCCGGGGGGAGACCGTCGACCGGGATCGGTGGCCGTGGAGACGCAGGCGGTGGACGCCGCTTGCGAGGCGAACCGGCCACAAGGCGGACAGGAAAACGACGGCGACTCCGCAGCCCAGGAGGGTGATCAGGACCGCTCCGCCCCGGCCGAAACCCTCGTCCCGCCCGCGCGTATAGATCTTTTCCGCTACCTGTCGCACGTTCCACGCCTCGATGGCGGCCGAAAGCACCGCGAGGGAGAGGTAGGCGACGCCGACAGGATGTGCTCGGCGAGAATCCTTCTCACTCAAATTCGCTTCCTTTCAAGGGGGGTGAATGGGGGCTGGCAGTGGCGCAAACCGGTTGAAGTCGAGGGGAATTGACCATGTCGAGCAGATCCACATCCGAGCGACTGTCAGCTCGTGAGGGGCTGCCGGGTGCGACAGACTGCGCCGAGGAGGGTCAGCCTCGTCGCGGGGATGTCACCGCCGAGCCACTGTTGGACGGGGGCGATTCCGGGGCCGAGGATGTCGAAGCCCTCGAGGAGGTCACGCACTGCCGCGGTGGATCGGTACTGGACCTGTGCGGGACTGCCCCGGGTGTCGGTCGTCGTTTGGTGGATGATGCGGGGGTCGGTGTCGTCGGTGGTGACATGGGTGAGCGCGAGATAGCTTCCCGGGGCCATGTGTTTGCGGAAACGGGCGATGATGTCGCCGGGGTTCTCGTCGTCGGTGATGTAGTGCAGCAAACCGACCATCAGCACGGCCACCGGCTGATCGAAGTCGATCACCTTCGTCGAGCGGACCTCGTCGATGAGTGCCTCGGGGTCGCGGGCGTCCATCAGCAGGGCTGTCACCTGGTGCTCGAGCAGGGCGGCGGTGTGGGCGACCACGACTGGGTCGTAGTCGACCGCGACGACGCGCGCATCGGGGCAAATCGTTCGTGCGATCTCGTGCAGGTGAGGCTCGGTCGGGAAGCCGGACCCGAGATCGAGGAACTGCCGGATCCCGGCCTCGGCGGCGACGCGGGTTGCGTAGAGCAGGAATTGGCGGCTGAACCAGGCCAGGGTTCTCGTATCGGGGGCGATGGACAGGAGGCGTTGGGCGACTGCGCGGTCGGCTTCGTAGTTGTCTTTCCCGCCGAGCAGGTAGTCGTAGATCCGCGCCGAATGGGGCTGTGCCGGACTGACGCCCTGGGGGGCGCGATCGAACGTGACTGAGTCGGTCACGGGCCGCCCTCCACGCCGGTCTGAGCGACAGACTCTGGGCCGAGTTCTGTTGGGCGCATGAGGTTTCCATGCTCTTGCGCCCATGCGCACAGCAGCGCGTTGTATGTGGCGTGCGCGCCCTCGGTGAGGGCGTACCAGACTGACCCGAACTCGCTGCCGTTCGGCCAGGACACGCCGGGGACGAGGTGCCTGATGGCCGTGCGCAGGGTGGGGTCGAGCGGGCGGAGGGTGTAGTCGCCGGTGTAGTCGGCGACGGCGACGCCCACCGCGGTCGGCCCGACGCACAGCACTGCGCGTAGGTGGGTCAAAAGCGCTGCGGGAGGGTAGGTTTCCCATTCTTGCCCGTACGCCAGGCACGCCTGCGCGGCGGCGCGCAACGCGTCGAGAGGGAGACTGGTGCCGATCGTGACGACCGCGCTGGGCGGGAGCGCGAGCAGGCGGCCGGGAGCGGGGAACGTCCACGCGGTCAGGCCGTCGCGGCTGACGTGGTCGCCGTGTTCCTGGCAGAACCGGGCCCACAGCCGGTGCCCGCGGTCGGCGGTGTCGGCGCACCGGAAGATTCCGCCCGCCACCGCTTCCCACAGATTCGGCACCGCTACGTGCGCGACAGAGCCAACCTCGGCCAACCCGGCCAGCTCGGTGGGGACCCGCCGGGGCACCGTGAAGGTACGCAACACGACGTCGACGCCGCCGAAATCGACGTGGGCGCCCGAGCCTGTGCTCTCCGCCGTGACCGTCAGCAGCGTGGCCTGGCCGCGCGAGGTGACGGCCCGGTAGTGGGTCGTCCCGTTCTCGGCGGTCAGCCATCCGGGATGGTCGGTCAGCAGCAACATCGTCGTCGGTCGTCCTGTCGGGTTTCGTCGCGAAAATGGATGGAGGACTAGCGGTTTCGGTTGCGATAGGCGGGACGGGGCAGATCTCTCAGGGCCGCGGTGACCAACGCCGCGTGATCGACAGTGGGGTTGAAGCTGTAGAGGCCGGTCGGCAGGAGCGGTGCGGGTTTGAAGGTCACCGGCAGCGCGGAGAGGGCGCGGTGGAACGGGCCCGGCCGCCAGTGCAGCTCGGCTTGGGGGCGGGCGAGGGTGAGGTCGGGCAGCGCGTCGAGCAGCTGGTCGATGGCGTCCTGGGCGATCTGGTAGGCCGGGTGGCGGGCGGGGCAGCGGTGGGGTCCGGCGCTCCACGCCAGGTGCGACCGGTTGCCCGTCCGCTCCCCGGCGGTGATTGCGGGGTCGTTGTTGCAGGCGGCGATGCTGATCACGACGGGCTTGTGGGCGGGCAGCCAGGTGCCGTCGAGGAGGGTGGGCTGGCGGGGATAGGTGGTGCAGAAGTTCGCCATCGGGGGGTCTTTGAACAGCACCTCGTCCAGGGCGTCGCGGGTGGACAAGCTCCCATCGAGGAGGTTGCCCCCGAACCGGTCGTCGGTGAGCATCAACAGGACCGTGTTGGTGATCAGATTCGGAACGGCCTCGACACCGGCGCCGTAGATGCTCATCAGCTGCGCGCACACCTCGTCGTCGCTGAGGCCGTGCTCGTGGGAGATCAGGATCGAGGTCATGTCCGGGCCGGGTGCCCGGCGCTTGTGCCGAATCAGATCCATCAGCGCGGTGTGCAGCAACTGCATCCCGTCCTCGGCGGCGGCCCCGGCGTCGAAGCGCGCCGCCATCCCCGCCGCGACCCGCTCCCCGATCTCCGGAGGGCAACCGACCACGTGGTTGAGGATCCGCAGGACCAGCGGGCGGGCGTACTCGCCGAGCACGTCGACTTCCCCGGATTCGCAGAAGCCGTTGATCACGGTGACCGCGTGGTCCTCGAGGATCTGGTGCAGGGCGTGCAGGTCGATCGCGTCGATGGCGGCGCGGGAAGGCTCCCGATAGCGCAGGTGGGCGAGGCCGCTGTTGTAGCGGGCGGCCGGATACCAGCGCATCATCGGGAGCACCGGCGAGTCCGCGGGCACGGACTTCTGCCAGGTGCGCGGGTCGGCCGGGAAGTGGTCGGGATCGTTGAGGATCCGCAGCGCGGTGTGGTAGCCGAGCACCAGGGTCGCGCCGACGCCGGGGGCCAGCTCCACCGGGGCCAACGACCCGAACCGACGCCGCATCTCCCGGTAGACCCCGTGAGGATCTTGCGCGAAGTCGGGGGCGTACAGCGGCACCAGCTCGTCGCCTACATCCACGGGCGACGCGTGCCCGGCCGGGCAGCGACCGGCTCCAGCCGACGGCGTTGCGGGAACGTCGGAATCATCCATCGAGGCTCCAAAAGGGAAGAGAGGCACGGCAATTGACGCGGTGGACCTGCGAGCGCGGCACCGGTTGCGATCAGGTGAGGACGGCCTCGAGGTGGGTGAGCAGCGCGTCCTGGCGGGAGATCGGGACGCGGCCCGCGAGGTAGCCGTCGGGACGGATCAGGCACGCCACGTCGGTGTCGGGCGCTCCGTACACGGTGTGAACGTTCGGAGGGGCCGGGCGCGAACCACTGCCCGCACCGCACGCGGCCGGTGTGGAGGTGTGCAGCGTCACGGGGTGGACTCGGCCGCGGTAGCGCCGTTGGATGCGGTCGATCAGGGCGAGGGTGGCGGGCTCGGGCTGGCTGCGGTGAAGAGTGAGCAGCGTGTATCCGGTGTTCTTGTTCAGCAGGTCGTGTACGCGGGCGTGACCGCGCGGTTCGAGGGGGACGTCCGGGGCGCGGTCACCCGCGGCGAGGTCGGCCAGGGCGGGAGCGTCGGGAGCGGCCTCGACGACGTCGCGGTAGGTGTATCCGAGACCCGCGATTCTCGAGGTGGCGGTCTCGAGGAAATGGGGCTCCTCGACGAGGGCGATCCGATCGGCCAATGGCCGAGAATGATCCATCAGAATGCGGTGCAGCTTGTCAGCGACCGTCATGACCTGCGCGTCGAGCGGTAGCCGCTCCTGCTCATAGGTGTCCAACAGCGACGGCCTCGCGCTGCCCATCGCGACCAATCCGAGTTTCCAGCCGAGGTTGATTCCGTCCTGGACACCGGCATTGAGGCCCAGGCCCCCGGCGATGCTGTGGATGTGCGCGGCATCTCCGGCGAGGAAGATCCGCTCGCGCCGATATCCCGGACAGTCGCGCCGCCAAATCGTGAAAATGCTCGTCGAAACCGGACGGCCGATGGACGCACCGATCGTATGCCGATCCAGAACGCGCTGAAATTCGGCTTGCGCGATCACCCTGTCGGTCGGAGCGGTGCCCCCTGGCTCGCTGAGCAAGACCCGGTAGGTGTCGCCGGGCAACCTGCTCAGCAGCAGCATCCCCGCCTCGTCGATCAGATAATGGATGCGGTCCCCGTCCAGCTTGAGATCAGCCACCGGCGCGTCCATCATGCGTGTGCGGCCCGCGTACGTCGTTCCCTCGAATTTGAGCCCCAGCAGACCCCGGACCGTGGATCGCAACCCGTCGGAACCGATCAACCATTCGGTGCGCACCTCGGTGGTGGTGCCGTCCGACCGGGACAGTACGGCGGTCACCCCCTCGGGGTCCTGGCGGGCGTGGCGGAGGGTCGTCCCCCAGCGCACGGTGACCCCGTGCGCGGAGAGCCACCCGCGCATCAGGGCCTCGGTCGTGCTCTGCGGAATCGCCATCACGTAGCGGTGCCGTGTATCGGCGAGAGCCTCGAAATCCAGCCGAGCGATCTTGTCGGTCTTGTTTGCGAACCGGTAATCCATCGATCTCATCCGCACGCAACGTTCTTGGAAGTCGTCGCTCAACCCGATGGAGGAGAGCCATTCCGCTGTGAGAGGTTGAATTGTGAAAGCTTTGGACTGCGGATTCGACTCCTCGGCGCTGTCGATAACGTCGACGGGAACGCCCCAACGAGTCAGCTCTATCGCGGCAGACAGCCCGGCAGGACCTGCACCCACAATGAGAACTGGTGTGGATGTTCGGGACATGGGAAACCTCTTTCCGCACAGATTCGGGCACGCGCTGCCGACCGCGGAGTCCGCCGTGCATGTTGACGAACCGGTGGGAAAGGTCGGGCGTGAGTCCCGCAACGGTCGTGAGTGCTGTTCCTGTCGGGCCGGATCGATCTCTGACCGCTTCAGCGTCGCAATTGTGGTGTCGAGTTGGAATCAGGCAGTTCGAGAGCGGTTACCGACGAGGGGCCGTTCCCCGTTGACGCTGCTACGTAGAAGATTGGGAAACCTACGTATAAGTCGGGCGTCGGGTGCGTACGTGTGAGGTTTCCTCGGGGTGTGCGGGCGGCGTGACCGGCCCGCGTTCAGCAGCCGAGGAATACGGCGAACGGCCAGGAATACTCCTGTTTCCAAGCTCTGGTGCCCGAGCGTAGCGGTAAGGGTGTCGTGTGCCTGGTGGACGAGGGTGTGGGTTTGTAAAGGAAATTGCCGGAGGTTGAGGGGTCTGGTATGTGTGGAATCGCCTGGGGGAGGTCTGTTTTCGCATTGCCAATCGCGAAAAGCAGGGGTGAACAGACAGCGTGAGGGTCTGCCCGCCGTATCGGCGGTCGAGATGGCGTGCGCACCGGGCGGCGTAATCGGTAGGAACCCTCGCGCGGCGTGAGCTACGGAGGGCACATTGGCAGATTCCGACCGCGGGGCAGGCGAGGAGGCGCTACTCGGGCGACCCGAACTCGTTCGGGTACCGGTCTTGTCGACTTTCCTGGGCCAGATTCGCGAGCAGCGGGGGCTCGACCGGACGGATGCGGCCTCGATGATCGCTTTGAGCACGGTGTATCTCGGCCAAATCGAATCCGGCAGGCGTCGCCCGAGTCCGGAGATGCTCGACAGCATCATCGCGGGGTACGGCATGACCGCGGCGCAGGCGGGTCACGCGCGCAACCTGCTGGCCGATCCGCTGGATCTTCCCTCTGTCGAGTGGTTTCGACGCCAGGTCGCCGAGATGGAAGGTCTCACATGGCATTTGGCCGATCTGTCGGCAATACGAGTGCCCGCGGTCCTGCTGGATCCGGTCGCGGAGGTGCTGGCCTCCAATGCGGACCCGGCTCTTCTGATGCCCGGCCTGCTCGAGGTAGGAAACTACGTGTCGTGGTGCTTCACCCCGAGCGCATCCGAGGTGCTTCTGGACTGGCCCGCTGAAGCCGACTTCGCCGTATCAGCCCTGCAGCGCTCGGCGGGCCGGTTTCGATCGAGTCGCCGACTTCATCGCCTGCTGCGCAGTCTGAGCACCAGCGAGGAGTTCATTCGGCGGTGGAGTGCGCTCACCGAGGTGACGTACCTGCGGCCGATCGATCACTGCATGGTGTATCGAGATCCTGACACCGGAATCCGCTCGGCGACCATTCATCGCACGGTGGTCGGCGAAGCTGGAATGGCGCTGTTCACCGCCTACCCTCGCAAGGTGCCGCCGCGACGGCTGATTTCCAGGTGGCCCCAGCTACGCCCCGACGATGCTGACAGCATTGATGCTGTCAGCATCACTACGAATCCTGGTTACGGGGGCCAAAAGATGTTTCGATGACTGCGCGGCCTCGCTTGCCGCTGGGTAACGGTTTTGTTCGCCTGACGGGAATTCATCGGTCTATGAAGGGTAAGGGAATCGGTCAGTCACCGGTCATGGGTGAATTGTTAGTGGACTTGGTCCGCCGGTCATTGGGAGATTTGTGTGAGTAACCGTCTCGGAAGAATCTTTGCGTGCGCACTTTCGGCTATCGATCGCTCGTCTTCTCGGTTGAGGAGCGCGTTATGACCGACTCCACGCACCGCCTCGGTCAAGAGGCCGACGAGTTCTATCACATTCCGGTGATCCCGCCCGGAACGGATCGGGGAACGATTCTGCGAAGCCGTGCGATCGAGGCCCCGCAGCTACCAGACGATGTCACCGCCATCCAGGTGGTGTATGTCTCTTCGCAGTCGTATCTGGAGACCATCCCCGCGTCGGGCACGGTACTGATACCGCAGCAGACGCACACCGCCGAGCGCCTCCTGCTGGTGTTCTGCCCGGCCTTCCGCGGTCTCGGGCCGTCGTGCGCGCCCTCTCAGCTGCTGGCGCGGGGCAGCGAACCCGAAATCAGTCGCATCTCCGCCGCGTTGCGGCGCGGCTGGACCGTGTCGATCCCCGACGGCGAGAACCTCGGCATCGATCTGGGGAAGCCGCACACCTGGCTGGCCACCCGCGCCGCCGCCTACACCGCCCTGGACCTGGCCCGCGCCGCGACCCGCCTGCCCAACGGCCCTACTACGGACACACCGGTCGTGGTGTGGGGCTACGGGGACGGGGGGCGCACCGCCGTCGCGGTCGCCGAGCATCACCTCGACTACGCCGCCGACGTCGCCGTCCGGGGCCTCGCGGCCGGAGCGGTGGTCAGTGACCCCGGCGCGATGGCCGACCACCTCGACCACCGCCCGTGGGCAGGGTTGGGTCTGGCCGGACTGATCGGGTTGGCGACGGCCTACAGCCACCTGCCGCTGCTGCACCAGCTCACGGCGGCCAGTCGCGGCGTCGTGGAGACCGCAGCCACCGCGACCATCGCGACGTTGTGGAAGCGTTACCGCCAGCCGTTGGGGCAGTGGTGCGCCAGACCGGATCCCTGGGAGGACCCGATGTGGCGATTCGTCCTGGCCCGCGAAGTCAGCGGCACCGAGTCGGTGCCGTCGGTTCCGGTCCTTCTCTACCACGGCGTCGACGACGTGCTGGTCCCCGCCGAGCAAGGATTTCGCCTGGCCGCTCGCTACCGCGGACTCGGCGTGGACGTCGCCTGGCGCGAATACCCCACAGGCCACCGCGGTGCCGCCGCAGCGGGTGTCACCACCGCCCTGGACCATCTCCAAGCTCACGCTGCGCACGGACCCACCGCCCGGCACTGACACAGCGCCCGTGGCCCGTCGCCCCCTCCGTTGTGTTCCGCCTTGTCTCGCCATGGAAGGAGCATTGTGAAAACCGACCACCGGGCTCGCGCCGTCCCCGGCCTCCCCGACATCGGCGGTTGGACGCGGCAACTCCGAACCGGCCGAGGACTGACCCGGCCCGCCGCCGCCGAGCAGCTCCACGTCGGCGTGGCCAGCCTGAAAAACCTCGAAACCAACCGGGGTGCACCCTCCCAGTACCTGCTCGAGCGGCTCGTCGACGGATACAACCTCTCCGTCGCCCAAGCCCGCCACACCCACGAACTCGCGCTCCCGCCGACCACGCTGGCTTCGCTCCCGGAACTGCGCGCCCGTCTCGACAGCCCGGCCCGCCGCGCTCGCCTGGCTCGCTACGACCAGCGCGGTATCGCCTTCGCCTACCTCGATCCGCTCTGGTACGTGATCGCCGCGAACGAGCATTTCCACCGCGCTGTCCCCGGCGTCGACCAACATCAGCACAACCTCGCCCGATGGCACTTCAGTGACGACCCCGCGGCCAGGATCTTCGTCCACCCGGACCAAGCGAGCGCCTTTTTCGTCGCCACTCTGCGCACGGCCATCGGACGCCACCGCGCCTCACCCCGCTGCGTCGACCTGATTCGGCATTTGTCGCGCATCCCGGCCTTCTCCGCGATCTGGACCGCCGGACTCGCCGCCGCCTACGGGCACAGCCCCGCCGATCTCCTCCACCTCCGCGACACCCACAGCGGCGAAACCTATTGCGCGGCCGTACATGTCGGCTACGACGCCTGCGTGCCCGCGGTCCGGCACTGCCTGGCCATCAGGCAGCCCTGACCGCCATGGGTCCATCCGGCCGCAGCTCCGCCCCCGCCGAGATGCCGAGCCTCGGCGCCTCACTGTGGTACGCACGCACCCGGCTGAACCTCAGCCGCGAATCCGCCGCCCGCGAAGCGGAGATCAGCAGCTCTGCCGTCAACGCCATCGAGCACGGCCACCGGATCCCCTCTCGTGAGGTCGTCAACAAATTGGCGCACGTATATCGGCTCAATCACAGCCAGCAGCGCCACATCCACGACCTACGCGAACCATCCGCCCCCCTGCCCCACCCCGACGACCTGCGACAACTCGTCTCCCACCCCGGCATTCAAGCCCACCTCGACCACCTCTCCATCCGTGCCACGCTCGCCGCCTACGCCGACCCCCTGTCGACCGTGCTGCGGTCGAACCAGCTGTTCCAGCGCATCCTGCCCGGCTTGCCAGAGGCGGACAGCAACCTCGCGGTCTGGTTCTTCACTCCCCAGGGCCGCCACACCATCGACCACTGGCACTATGAGGCCCATCGCGCCGTCACCGTCCTCCGGATGCTCCTGGGCCGATACCGCGACACACCCCAAGCGCGAGCACTGCTTCGCAAACTACGAAAGTTCCCGGACTTCAACCAACTCTGGGCCGACACCGGCCTCCAAGTCGCCTACGGACACGTCGGACCCACCGAAATCCGTATCAATATCCCGGGCGCAAAAAGGCCCGTCACACTGAGCCCTGATATCAGTGAGTTCTCCGATCGTAGCGACGTATTCTTCGTCTCCGCCACCTTCGACGACCCTCCGCCGAGTGGACAATCTGTCAGGGCTTGATCGCGACCCCGGCGACGATATGGATGCTGTCATCCACAATGCCTTGCGCGGGATCGGCCGCCAGGCTGGGCCAGCGATTCACACGGACCAGGCCCGGCTCAATGAGATGCGTGTCCTCGAAGAAGCGTCCTATCTGTGTGCGGGTTCGAGACCGTAGCGGCACGCCAAATTTCCGACAACACCGCTCGGCGGCACGCATTTCATCGGGTGCGAAGTCCGGGGTAGCGTGACTGAGCAGCATGTAGCTACCCGGCGCGAGCGCGTTCAGCAACACTGCGACTGAATTACGTGCCACCTCGTCATCGTCTATGAAATGCATAACGGCGATCAGACTCAACCCCACTGGCTGCGACAAGTCGATCACTCCGGCACGCAGAGGAGCGGAGTCTAATATCGTCATAGGGTCGGTGACATCGGCCTGTATAAACGCGGTGCGCCCCTCCGGCGAGCTATTCAGAAGCCCGCGCGGGTTCGCTAGGACCGCCGAATCGTAATCAACGTATACGACCTTGCATGTCTGATCGACGCTCTGAGCGATCTGATGGACATTCGGCTCAAGGGGAACCCCGGTCCCGATGTCCAGAAACTGCCGTACACCTCGTTCGGCGGCAAATCTCACAGCTCGATGCATAAACGCCCGATTCGCTTTAGCGTTCTCGCCCACCGACGGAATAACTTGCGTGAGCTGATTCGCGGCGTGACGATCGATCTCCGCGTTCTCTACACCGCCCAGAAAGTAGTCGTAGATACGCGCGGAATGCGCCGGACCTCCTCTCACTCTGGCGGAGAATTCGCTGTTCCAGACCATGGCCTCGGTTGTCGACGGCGGGTAGCTGGTCATCGCAGCGCCGCAGCCAGCCACAGCAGAAGCCCTTCGTAATCGATCCGGCTCGTCACTTCGACCTCGTTCCCGGTGGGATCGATTCGAAGCTGACCATCGGCGTCGATGACTACCTTTTCCGTTCGAAAATGGACATATGGTTGTTGCAGGGCGGCCGATACAGTCAACGCTTCCCGCATCCAAGGGCCATCTGCCACCTGCGGCTCCTCGACCCACGGAGTCTTCGAGGTCGCAAGTTGCCGATAAAGGGGCGAGGTCGCGGTGATCAGATTTGCAAAAGCCTCGGCGTGCTCGTCAAGCACGAAACGCGGCAAGCCTGCCCATTGAAGCACCAGCTGGGCCGACCGGGGATCCAGCCGAAGATTGCGTGATACGTCGTTCCCGCCGTCCGCGCTGTCGAGACGCCCACCCAATTGAGTAACGTGCATTTCGCCTGCAAGGTCCGGGCGAGCGTCAAGGACACGCCCCAGGTTGGTCATTGCGCCAAATCCCATCCAAACTATCGCATGGGCCGCTGAATTGGCCGCAGTGGCGATATAGTCTATGAGTTCCTCAACGGGAGGGTGCAATTCGCCGTCGCCTGTCCGATAATCAGAAATGAAAGAAACGTCGGCACGGTCCAATCGCTCCAGAAGTCGTGTCCAGGTGGAATGCTCGCCTTGATTTATCCCGGCTTGTGTCACCAGGACGAGACTTTCGACTGTTCGAGCCGCTAGAGTGACGGCAGCTGCGCTGCCGACGCTGAATCCAGCACCAATATCCACAAGAACCAAACGCCGACGTAGTGGCGATGGATCTACGATCACCTTTCAGGTCCTCCTTCGAGAGTGGGGCCTCACGAATCGCCAACAAAAGGAAAAATCACTGATAGCGCTAGAAAATGTCTGAGTCTAAAGAGTGGGGCCGAGCGAGGGGGTGCTTCAGCCTTGAGGGGCATTACGACTCCGCGCTATAAAAGCTTTGTGATCACAAGAATTCTCTGACCCAGTCTGAACCCAGATTTTCATTCAGTTCTACCGTTGTCGCGACTGATTTCAGTTGCTCGATGTTCGACGCGGACCGCCTCCCAGAGGGTTTCCTCGTATTGCGGAAGCAGGCTGATTGCGGTCGCGAGAGTCGGGTAGTCGTCGGGATCGAACGAGATGTGTCCGGTGGGGTAGCCGGGCAATGGCTTGTCGGGCCAGAGGTAGGCGGCGCGTCCGCTGGTGTGGTCGTGGAGGAACAGGATCCGCGGAACGCCGTCGTACACCTCCCACACCGCTGTCTTGTCTCCGAGATTGGTGCGGTGGCGGGCGCGGCCCACGGTTTCGTACAGGAGCATCGGAACTCCTCCGCTCGCTAGCTCGAATAGGGCGTGTCAGATCAACCCTGTCGGAACGACACCCGGCCAAGGGGTGCAAAGTGCGCCCCTGTTAACGAGGGGTACAGAGTGCGCCGAAACGAACTTGGTGGTGCACCGATGAGTACCCAGGTGTTAGACACAAGGGCCTTGGCGAGCCGAAAGCAGAACTAGCGTCAGAGGGTGATGCCGATACTGGTTGCGAGTGATCGCGCCCGATGACCGATGAGAGCGCCGCCGTGGTCGACCGCGTCGACTGTCATTTGCCGGGCGGAAGGCGAATATTGGACTGAGTCGTTGGCTGTTCGAAATGCGTACTCAAGCCAATGAATCATGGCTGCGAAATCGCGTCGCTGATGATAGCTTCGAGCGATCTCTACACCAAGTCGCCCGCGTCGTTCGCGACTCGGTATCGAATCAGGGTCGATATGTTCTGCATGAATACGGGCATCATTGGACTTGGATAGATCGGCAGAAATAGAAACAGCATGTAGCTGCACGTTGGAATTGCCAAACATTGTCCATGGATGATGGTAATTCGGTGCAATCTTTTCGACAGCATCTTTAGCTTGATCCCAATACCGCCACGCATCACCTTCCCTACCAGCACGGGCGGAAGTGGTTGCCGCGTGCAACTGGAGCGCACCGTACATCGCCCGCACCTCATCGCCTGACTCTGGCAAGCGAGGCAAGAGAAGTTCTGCGGCCTCGTTGACAAGCGTCAATGCAGCGTCCGTATCTCCTGTCGTGCGCTGCACCATCCCCATGGTCCACGCTGCTCCGGCCAAGGCAATAGGCGTATCAGCATCCTGAGCCGCCGCCATCGCGCGATCGGCAACGATCCAAACAAGCTCTGTTTCACTGGCCCAGACGACCTCGTGCTGAGTCAAAGCATAAATGTCGGCAAGAATTTCGTTTGCACGACGACGAGCTTCGCCTTCGTTCACGCGCACGGCGGTTCGACCATCCGTGATCAATCGAGGGAGGATGCGGCCGACGTCGGTTCGGTGATTGGGCGATTGATGCCACAAATGCCAAGCGTCGGCAGTGCGCGCAGCCAGTGCAGGAACATCGACTTGGGAATCGGGAGTACGAAGCAAAGGTTCCCGAACTGCTTCACGTATAGCGGGGAGAGCATCGTGGGGAATATGACCAAACGAACGCACCGGAATTGATGGGGAGCCCCCAATGTCCATGTCCGTACCCGCGAGAAGGACCACATCGCCGATACCAAGAGCTTCAGCGAGCTTGACCAGCATCGGGAGGCGGGGAGGAAGCCGGGTGCCCCGCTCAATGCCCTTCAACCAGGACGGTGACATGCCGACTAGCCCGGCCAGAACCGGGCGGGTGAGCCCCCTCCGCTCGCGGAGAATTTGGATGCGCTCGCCTGTGCGCAATCCGCTCATGTCATCGAGCACCCCCCAAACCTAACGGACACAAAGCCAGCCAGCCACATGCGTGTCGCTCCCACACCAGGGGAGATCCCTTTTGGTGCATGACTCGATCCGGGGGTACGTGCCGAGTTCCTCCGTCGAGAGGCACTCCGGTACGTGGTGGATGGCCTTCCCTTACGGAGCCACGGTCAGCACGGCATACGATCACCTGATCGCATCAAGCGGTCAGCCCATTGTGGTGCGCCACTTCAGGACTGAGGTGGTCATCGCGGCTTCAGCGATGCGGTGGGCAGTGGTGGTCTTCAGCCGGTCTTTGGAGCTGGTGATCCATTCGCTCATGAGGGTGTTACCTGCAGCCTGGTATTCGAGCGCCTGGATGAGGCATTCGAGCCGGTCGGCATCGCGGGCGCAGACTGCTTCGGTGGTGGCTTGTGCCTCGAACTCGGCGACGGTGTCGCGGAGCAATGTCGCCAGGATCTGGGGCAGCGCGGAGGTCTGGGTGGCGGTGACGGCTTGGTGGTCGGGTTTGCCGAGGAACGGTTTGGCGACCTGGTTGAGGTCGCGCAGCCGTGTTTCCTGGCTGTCGTGCCACACTGCGAGGTGTGCGGCGCGGGCGGGGTCGCCGCCTTCGTAGGCGGCTATCAGGGCCGCGAGTTGCGCTGTCCGGCACGTGTGGTCGGCGACAGACTCTGGGCTCGGCACGCACGCGTCGATCCATCCTTTGCGGGTTTCGCGTTTGAGTACACCCAGCTCGAAGGCGAACGCCGCGATTTCGCGGGCAGTGTCGGAGTCGAGCTGCTGGATGGCGTCCATATTGAGTTCCTTCGTCGCGTCATCGTCGGAGGCGTACTGCGTAGCCCACGTTATCGAGGGTCCGGCGGGCCGGGATGGTCAATGCGGGGTCACCGTCGATGAGGTCGACTGTGGCCATGGTGCGGGCGCGCAGCACCGGTTCGTCGAGCAGGTGCGGGTGGCTGGAGATCAGGTCGGCGAGGGTTCGGATGTAGAGGTCGATGTGATCTGTTCCCGGCTCTATCCGCCGGGTGAGGTGTAGCAGCAGGGTTCGGCCTGTCCAGCTATGTGGGTCGATGCCGACCATCGTGGTGTCGTCGGGGTAGGTCACGTTCCCGATCTCGCCGACCCAGTATGCCCAGTACAGCAAGTTCGTGAGCTGCTGAGAGTGATCGTCGGCGAGCTGGGAAACGTAGTGGCGCAACGGGTCCGGGTCGCCGTGGCTGGCCAGGGTGATCGCCGCGGATCGCATAGCGAGCCGGGTCGGCGCGGCGTCGTGCGGTGAGGTGTGCAGTCGGCGCAGAGCTTGGCCGGTGATCCAGGTTTCGGAGTCCGGGTGTTGGTCGAATCCGAGTAGGTAGGTGGCCTGGCGGCGCAGCAGGATATCGGCGGGGCGATGGGCGCGGTCGGCGGTGGCGCGGAGCCGATCGAAGAATTCGCGCCGCAGTTCGGCACTGATTTGTGGAGCGCCCGGACGGGGCCCGCGCCCGCGCCGGGCGGCCAGCCCGGCGAGCGGCGGCGGCGCAATACCGTTGACCGGCCATGTGATCAGGCTGGCGAGGGTGCGCTGATGTACTCCCGACGCGAGCGGATGCGCGGCGAGATCATGGCTGTCGGTGGCGGCGAGAATGTCGCCGACAACCAGGTCAGCGTCCATCGCGGCCGCCAGCAGTGCAACGGCGTCGGGCGGGGCACCGTGGCGGGTGAGCAAGGCCCGCAGCCGGGCGAGGTCTCCGGCCCGCACCGAGGCCAGGGACCGGCGCCCGGATTCCCATCCCGACACGGTGGTGGTATCGACGCGGAGGAGTTCAGCGAGCCGGGATTGGGTGAGGTCGGCTGCCTCACGCAGCAGCTTGAGCACGTAACCGGAGATCGAGCCGAAACCCTGACCGGGAGGCAGGGTTTCGTGCGATGCGCGCATGGTTTCCTCAGCGGGGCCGGATCGGTGTTCGCGTTACTCGTACTGCGGGTCAGTTCAACCTTTCGCCTGGTCACCTTACCTTTGTGATAGCGGTCCAACATAGGATCGCGCACATTTGTCAAGGCTTGCAATTGGCGCGAACTCCATTGCTGCGCCTTGATTTCCACGGTGCACGAAGGAATGCCGATGACTCTGGACGACTCGGTGGCGCACTGTCCGCGCCGCCTCTATCCCTTCGGGAACGGCAACCCGCACACTTCGGAGCTGGAACCCGAATACTGGTCCCACGGTCCGATCTCGCCGGTAGTGTTCACCTCCGGCCTACGGGCGTGGCTGGTCACCGGTCACGACCTGGTACGGACGGTTCTCGCCGATCCCCGGTTCTCCCGCGAGCACGCTAACCACGAGCATGTGGCGCGGCTGACGCTGGAACTCCTTCCGCCAGCGGCGATTCTGGCCAACGACCCGCCCCGGCACACCAGGTTGCGGATGCGGATCGCCGCCGTGTTCGCGCCCCGCCAGGTCGCCGCCCTCGAACCGACCGTGGCGGCCGCAGCCGAGAAGCTGGCGACGCGCATGGAGGCGGCCTGCGGGCCGGTCGAGCTGATCTCGGCCTACATCCAGCCCTTCGCCGCAGCGGTGATCTGCGAATTGTTCGGGGTGCCCGAACAGTTCCGGGAACAGGTGTTCACCCTCGGTGACGCCCTGACCGACCGCGACGCGACCACCGAGGCGCTTGCCGAGGCGCGCGCCGAGTGCGAGGAGCTGACGCGGGAAATGGCGGCCGCGAACCCGTCCGGGGTGTTCGCGATGCTCGGTGAATCCGCCGAGGCCGACGACGAGGTGGTGAACCTGGTCATCGCGTGCTTGATCGGTGGCCGCGGATCGCCGACGATCTTCCTGTCCAGCGCGGTCCTGGCGCTGCTCCGCGACCGGGCCCGCTATCAGCTGCTCGCCGACAACCCCGCCGCGATTCCGGTCGCGGTGGAGGAACTGTTGCGGATGGTGCCGGTCGGGATCAGCGGCGGGTTCACCCGTGTTGCGACCACCGATGTGCAGCTGGGGCCGGTGTTGGTGCGGGCCGGGGACGCGGTGGTTCCGGCGACCATCGCCGCCGGGCGAGATCCGGCGGTGTTCGACCGTCCCGACGAACTGGTTCTTGATCGGGACGGCCGGGCCCGGCACCTGGCATTCGGGCACGGCACCCACTTCTGCATCGGTGCGCGTCTGGCCCGCATGGAATCTCGGATCGCACTGACGCAGTTGGTGTCTCGGTTCCCGTCCTTGCACTTGGGAGACGCTGAGAACGGCGTGGTGTGGCGACACGGCCGGGTGAACCGGGCACTTGAGCGGTTGGAGGTGGCATGGACGCCACGTTGATCATCGACGCCCGTCGCTGCGCGGGGACCGGGGTATGTCTGCCCATCGCCGCCGGACACCTCACCTTCACCGGTACCGTTGCCGAGCCGACGCCGGGCACCACACTGCCGATCGCGGCCGCACGGTCAGCCGCGGCCTGCTGCCCGCAGGAAGCGATTACCGTGCTCGAGCACGGCCCGGCCGACTTCCAGGTGCACCAGCCGATCGTGACCCTCGGGCCCGTTGGCACCGATGCCGACGCCGAGGCGGCCCGGCATTGCGCCTCACCCTGGTTGGTCGACTCGTTCGCGGCCGCGATGACCGCCGCCGCCGCAGATCCCCAGGTGTTGGCCTTGGTCGCGGCCGGATATCTGCGCTTGGACACCGAAGGCCGCGCGGTCGATTCATGGGTGGATCAGCACTTCCGGCATCACGGGGTACTGCGGTTGTTGCGCTGCTGGGAAAGCCCGACCAAACCCATGTGCCTGGCCGTGCGCGACGACCTGACCCGTTCACCGGAAACAGTGGCGACCCATCCGGCGACGCGGGTTTTCGCGACCCGGCACGCGCCCGCCGCACGGCTGGTCACCGTCGATGCCAAACCCCTCGCGGCGGCGGCCGCCGCCGCCGGACAGGTCGATGCGGCGATCGCTTCGGTTGATGTGGTCGCCCGCTATCCACACTTGCGGGTTGCGGCGCAGTGGGCACCGACGATGGTGTGGCTGCTGTACGGGCAGGGGGTCAGCGATGCGCCGTGACGATCAGGTGGTCGCCGTGCTCGGTGCCGGGATCATGGCCAGCACCATCGCCGATACCCTGCGCGGCAACGAGTTCCGGCTACGCCGCTACAACCGCACCCAGAGCCGAATCCACGGGCCCGCCGTCGTGTGCGCCACGGCCGCAGGTGCCGCGATCGGCGCGGCGACCGTGTGGAGCCTGGTTCACGACGACGACGCCAGCCATGCGGTCTGGTTCGGCCCGGCCGGAGCGATGGCGGGCGCGGACGGTGCGGTGGTGATCGAATCGTCCACGCTGTCACCGGGCTACGCCCGCGAATGGTCCGACGCGGCGACGGCGGCAGGGGCGTTGCCGGTGGTTGCGCCGGTGACCGGCAGCCGGGCGGCCGCCGCTGATGGCAGCCTGGTGACCTTCGCGGCCGGAACCGATACCGCGCTGACCGCCGCCGCTCCGGTTCTCCAGGCGGTGTGTGGCGAGATCGTCCGGATAGGCGGCGGCCCGGCCGCCGCCGCCCTAACCAAACTCCTCAACAACGGGGTGGCAGCGGTGATCCTGACCGGCTTGGCCGAAGCGCTCGCCGCCGCCGACGGCGCGGGCCTGGACGTCGAGCAGCTGACCGAAGTGTGGTCGCGGCGCGGGTGGGCCGCGCCAGCGGCATCCCGGTACGGGGCCGCGATGCGCGCCCGAGACCACACGTTCACCGACTGCTCATGCGCGGTGATCGCGAAAGACCTGCGGTACCTGCTGGCGGCGCTCGCCGACCGGGTTCCCGCAGCCACATCGGCCGCCGCAGACCGATTCGCCCGCACCGTCGCGGCCGGGCACGCTCAGGCGGAAATGTCGGCAGTAATCGAGGTGAGCACCCCATGAACGAGCCGGAACACGCTGTGCGGGAATGGTTCACCCACAGCTCGACGGTTTCCGACGCCGCGCGCCGCCAAGTCGCCGCCCAGCTCGCCGACTACACCGCGACAGTCGCCGACTACGCCACGATGCTGCTGGGCGACGACACGACGGTAGCGGTATCCGGATCGCTGGCGCGCGGTGAACCGAGCGTCCGCCGCGTCGGGGACCGCTGGGTGCTGGGCTCGGACGTGGATCTGGTCATCATCCCCGACGACGCGGCGGCCGCCGCCGATCTTGTCGCCAAACTCGTTGCGGCGCTGCGGGAATCCCACCCCGAAATCGACACCACGGCGTTCACGGTGGAACGCGACCATCTACCGCGAGTCGCCGGACGATTCGGATGCGATCTGAGCTGCGCCAGTGCGACGCCACTGGCGGGCCCGGCCGCGGTCGGGCCGTCGGTTGCGGTGGGGGCGCGGGAAGGGCTGGAAGGGTTGGTGCATCAGCTGGCCACGGTGTACTGCCCCGACAGCCCACCGAAGGCATCACCGTGGCGACTCAAGACCGCGTTGGAAGCGTTGCGCGCCAACACCACCGGCACCAGCGCCCGCCGCTACAGCGACCTGCCCGGCGACCCCGCCGCGAACGCTCTGCTGAACCCGGTCGTCATTTCGGCGGTGGTCCGGGCCCGCGAACACAACGCCCCGTCCCCGCTGGCAGCGGCGCAGGTCTATCAGCTCACCATCGCGGCCGCGACCCGGCTGTTCGGGACGACCGGCGGCCAATGGGAACTGATCGCCGCCCTACACGATCTGCCGGTTGGCGCGCATCTGCTGGACGGATTCCAGCACGCGGTCCTGGCCGCCACGGTGCACCGCTACGGCCCGGTCGGGCTGCGCCGCTACGCCGCGAGCGCCCTGCACGTCGTCGCGAGCCGGATCAACCCCGACACCGTGCCCACGGCCGCGGATGCGTTGTACCGGCTCACCCGCATCTCCCCAGCCGACGCCAGCGGCCCCGGCACCCATCCCGCCCAGGTCATCGGAGGGCTACTGCGCGAGCTGCGTCGTGACTACTACGGGTGGGTCGGACCCCACAACTTCGGCGCGAACCCTGTCGCCGACTACACCGGACCCACACCGAACAACGGAGCGTCCCAATGAACGAATGGCCCGACTGGATCACCCAGCTTCCCCAAATCACGTCGGCCTTTCCCGCTGAGGGATATCTACTGGCCGGTGATCACGGACAGCTCGTGTTCTGGCAATTCCGCGCCGAAACGGTCGTGCCCACCCACCAACACGGCCCGCAAATGGGGATCGTCGTCGCGGGGCATATCGAACTGCACACCGACACGACCCGCACCCTGGCGGCCGGTGAGATGTTCACCCTCGCCGACCAGCAGCCGCACGCGGCCACCGTCGCGGCGAACACGTTGGTGCTGGAAGTGTTCGCCGACGCCGACCGCTACCGCCCGACCGAGACGGCAGGCCGCCCGTGATCGTCCTCACCGCCGACCGGGTTCTCACCGGAGCGGGCGCGCCGATCCGGTCCGGTGCCGTCGCCGTCGAGGGCGACCGAATCGCGTGGATCGGCACCGTCGGCGACCTCCCGGCCCGATGGAATGCCGCCGCCCGAATCGACGTTGCCGACGGCACGTTGCTGCCGGGAATGATCGACAGCCACGTCCACCTGTCCCTGGCCGAGTCCCCCGATCTCGCCCGCGAACGCGACATCGCCGCGTCGATCCTGCAATCCGGGGTCACCACCGTCCGCGACCTCGGTGGACCAGGCCCGCACGTTCCTGCCCCGCCGGGTCTGCGGGTCACCGCAGCCGGTGTCCCGCTGACCGTTCCAGACGGGCACTGCCACCACCTCGGAGGAGCCGTCACCACCACCGCCGACATCAGCGGCCACATCACCACTGCGGCGGCCGCCGGTGCCCGATGGATCAAAGCAATGGTCACCGGCGGATTCACCACCAGCGGGCACACATCGCCCTACACAACGCAGTTCACCGGCAGCCAGCTCGCCGCGATCGTCACCGCGGCCCGTGAACACGGTCTGCGCGTCGCCGCGCACGCGCACGGCACCGACGGCATCCGCCAAGCTGTCCGGGCAGGAGTCGACTCGATCGAGCATTGCACCTGGATGAGCGAAGACGGGTTCGACTTCGATCGCGGCCTGGTCGTAGAGATCGCCGCCGCCGGGATCACGGTGTGCCCCACCATCAACGAACACGCCCGCAACGCCGTCGGCCGCCTGCCGTGGGCTGTGCGCCGCGAACACCTGTCGCTCATGCTCGCCGCAGGCGTCACCCTGATTCCCGGCACCGATTCCGGCATCCCGCACAGCCGCCATGACCGGTTCCCGCAGTCCTTGCCCGCCTACACCGACCTCGGACTCAGCGCTGGCGAAGTAGTCGAGCTGTGCGGGCGCGTCGCCGCTGACGCGCTCGGCTTAGGCGAGGAGATCGGTACGCTCGCGCGCGGGCGGGCCGCCGACCTGATCGCCGTGTCCGGAGATCCAACCCGCGACCTCACCGCGCTCACCAGGCCGATACTGGTCATGGCCGCCGGGAATCTGCACCACCACGAGCCCGTCCCCCAGGAGGACATCCGATCATGACCGCCGCGCCGACAGTGACCAGCGAATATTCCACGCTCACCCCGTTGCAGATCCGCCTTGCCACCCACCGCGACCACAGCCTCTACCCCGATAATCCGATCGTCACGGTCCTGGAAGCCCTCGCGCTCACCGGCGCCGAGGACATTGCCGACATCGGTTGCGGCGACGGCAGATTCCTCGCCCACCTCGCCACCTCCGGGCACGCCGGGCGGATCGTCGGGGCCGACAACTCCCCAGCCATGGTCGCGGCGGCCGCCGCCATCACCGGAGTGGACGCCTACCGGTGCGACGCGACCGCGCTGCCGTTCCTGGCCGACACGTTCGATGTCGTCACGGCCCGCCACATGCTCTACCACCTGCCCGACCCGCACGCGGCCCTAACCGAGTTCGCGCGGATCACCCGGCCCGGCGGCCGCGTCGCGGTCACGGTGAACCATCCCGGCACCGCCGCCCGCACTCGCGAGGTGATCGAAAACCGCGCCCGCCAGCACGGGATAGAACCAGCATCGGAGTTGGTGAACACGGTCAACTCGACAACCCTGCCCGACATCATGACCAGGGTGTTCGGTGCGGTCGATATCGTCCGCTTCGACAACGCTTTGGTGTTCACCGAACCCGCGCCACTGATCAGGTTCGCTACCTCGCTGTTCGCGTTCTGCGGCATCACCGAAAACCACCCCGCCCGCGACGAGATCACCGCCGCTGCCGCCGCCGACATCACCGACTGGTTCGCCACTCGGCCCGGACAGCAGTTCCGCGACCCCAAGGGCTACATTCTGGCCACGGCCACCATCTGACGAAACCCTGTAGAGGACAACCCGTGAAGCTGCTCGTCACCGGCGGTGCCGGATATATCGGGTCCGTCGTGACCCACCAGCTCGTTGAGGCCGGCCACGAGGTCGAAGTACTCGATGACCTGTCAACCGGCTTCGCCGAAAACGTCCCCGACGGCGTGGTCCTGCACCGCGCATCGGTCCACGACAGCGCCGAAATACTCACCGCCAGTGCCGGATTCGAGGGTGTTCTCCACTTCGCGGCGAAGATCGAAGTCGCCGAATCGGTGCGCGACCCCGAGAAGTACTGGCACCAGAACATCGAAGGGTCCTTGGCGTTGCTGCGCGCGATCCGCGCCGCCGGAGTTCCGCGGCTGATCTTCTCGAGCACCGGTTCGATGTACACCGGGGACGGCACCACCGCGTTCGATGAGGACGCGGCGGTCAGCCCCAAGAACCCGTACGCGGCAACCAAGCTCGCCATAGACCTGATGATCAGCGGCGAATGCGGCGCGGGCCCGCTCGCCGCCGCGAGCCTGCGCTACTTCAACGCCAGCGGCGCAGTCCAGGTGGCTGGCGGGCGCTGGCTCGGCGAACGGCACGACCCCGAAACCCACCTCATCCCGATCCTGCTGCAAGCCGCACTCGGACAACGGGATTCGTTCACGCTGTACGGCACCGACTACCCGACCGTCGATGGAACGTGTATCCGGGACTACATCCACGTCAGCGACCTCGCCAGCGCGCATCTGCTCGCACTCGACGCCATCGAGCCCGGACAGCACGAGATCATCAACCTCGGCAACGGGCACGGACACACTAATCGCCAGGTGCTCGATACAGTGCGAGAAGTGACTGGTCGAGAATTTCCCGTGAAGATCGGCGACCGGCGACCGGGCGACCCGGCGATCTGCATCGCCTCCAGCGAGAAAGCACACCGAGTGATCGGCTGGAAGCCGCAGCGCCCAGCACTCGCCGACATCGTGAGCGACGCCTGGGATTTCCATCAGTCTGGGCACTGGGCTTAGCGGTGACGACACGGTGACGCTGGGGTGGTTCGGAGCCTACGAGTCGCCGCGATGAGCGGTCGCCCACGTCGACCATCCCCGAATGAACCCTCGCGCGAAATCCCGACAGCGCGCACGCGGGTACGTGTTCGTCGACGACATCGAGCAGTACCTGCGCCCGGCGCGGAGACTCGGCATGGGCACCCTCCATGCCATCAACCCCACACCACTCCACGCGAGCTACGACGGTTGTTTACTCGACTCACGTTGAAGGCACGAGTAAAGCTGAACGGGCGCGCGCCTAGCTCTGACGAATCATGGGCCGTTCCTGCCGGTGGCTAGAGAAGCGTGGACGAGGTGGGGTTCAATTGCTGATGAGCCCGTGAGATTTTGTACCCCGTAGAGCGTCAGGAGCGAGGTGGCTGAGTAGTTCTCGATTCGGCGGAAGCTGAGATTTTTTAGCTTTTCGTTGATTTCGGTGTCGGTTAGAAAGGTGCGCCACGGCTCTCCGAGTGCGGCGACGCGGTCGGCGCGGGCATTCATCTGTTGGGCGTCGAGGTTGGTGGGGTTTTTGTGGGGTGGGGTGAAGTAGTCGAAAATCAGTTGAGCGTTGCTGCCGTGTCCAGCGATGGTCCGGAGGGTGGCGTCGATCGAGGTTCTGGTCAGGTACATGGTGACGCCGAGCCAGAGGTACAGGGCGCCGCGA
Organism: Nocardia sp. NPDC004068; assembly: GCF_042874315.1. Lineage (NCBI taxonomy): Bacteria > Bacillati > Actinomycetota > Actinomycetes > Mycobacteriales > Nocardiaceae > Nocardia > Nocardia sp. NPDC004068. The sequence goes on along the minus strand of NZ_JBIAMW010000012.1, from coordinate 189,254 downwards.
GTGCGGTCGAGGCCGGCCTCGGTCAGTGCCGAGGTGAGGGGTTGCTCGAAGTCGATGGTGGCGAAGGTCAGGGTCGGCGGTATGTCGATTCCGGCCTCGCCGAGGCGATGCCGTTTCCATTCCTGGGTTGCGGGGTGATCGGCTTCGATGAACCGTACGGTGGGGGCCTTGGGTGATATGCGGTATGCGGTGGTGTCCAGACCGGCTCCGAGAATTACGACCTGGCGTGTTCCTGCGGCGATGGCAGTCATCAGGGTGTCGTCGGCGTAGCGGCTGCGTGCGGCGATCCAGAGGCGTCGTCGGCGTGCGAGGTCTGGTGGGAATCCCTGATCCAGTTCGGGCAGGTGGTGTCCGGATTCGCCGACGATTCGTAGTGCGAACGGGTCATGGAAAATCCGTGGTTGGTCGGCGATTTGATGGTAGGCCCTGGCCTGGGCCGTGTACATCGCCGTGCGGCTGGGCTGTCCGACGTGCATTTCCCGGCTCCTATCGCGCGGTGATATCCGGTGTCGGAGTTGTTCGCTGTTTCAGTTGTCGAGGAGTGCTGGCTTTGTTTTGGAGGTTTTACTGGGCGGGCCGCTATCTGTTGAATGTGTTGGTGGGTTTTCCGCTGGGGTTGTGCGTCTCTAGTGCTCGGACTTCGGGAAGCTTTTCTTCGGGTACGTAGTGGATGATTCGGTCGCGGGAGGTGATGCCGAGCTTTTTCGTGATCGCCAAAACCTGGGAGGCGACGGTTCTTTCGCTGGAGCGCCGTCGATCCGCGATCTCGCCGTTCTTCCATTTGGCGGCGGCGAGGAGTGCGATTTCTTCTTCGCTGGCGGTGAGTCTGCTCCAGTGGGATTTGCTCACGCTGGTGATGTCGGTGTCGAGGGTGAGTGTGCCCATGGCGAGCTGGTGGACTTCGCCGAGGTCGGGCCTGAGCTGCTGGCCGCGGGCTTCGGCGGCGGCGTAGGTGTCGGGGCCGATCGCCTTCCGGGCGACGTCTCGGGCGTGGAGGGCAGCGTCCGCGAAGGAGCCCATGTCTTCGATCGAAATACCGAGGTCGGCGCGCAATTTTTTGACGCCACCGGCGAGGTGGGCGATCTCGAGTGCGGTGTCGGTCGGTCTGCCGTCGACGCGCCGCCGGGATATCGCGTACGCCTTCGCCCAGATCAGCAGCTCGATGCTCCATGCCGCGCCCCATTGGTCGCGGACCTCGATCTGGCGTGTGAGCGAGTGCCGGAGCACGGTTTCGGCTTCGGCGGGGTCGCGGTGGCGCATCACGGCCACGGCGTAACCGAGTTCTGCCCATGACTGGGCCCAGGTCGCGCCGGATCGTCGGGCGGTGTCGAGGCATTGCGTGGACAGGCGGCAGGCGTGTTCGGCGGATCCGAGTAGGGCCGCGGCGAGGGCGGCGAAAAGCCCAGCCATGACTTCGCTGCTGCTCTCGCCCGCGGCCCGGAATCGGGCGACCGCCCGGTCGAGGACAGCGATGGCGCGGGGGTCTCGCCGGGCCATGAACAGCGCGGTGCCCGTGGCGAGGTCGGTGATGGCGGGCAGCCCCAGATCGAGGTCCGGTCGCTCCCGCCACAGCGCCATCTGGCGGGAGTCGGCGAGGCAGGCGGCGACGCATTCCTCGAGCAGCTCGATGCCTTCGGCCGACTGCCCTTGTCGCAGTGTCAGCCAGCTGATCGCGGACTTCGCGATGATCTGGGTGGGCGTGAGGGGCTTGCGGACTCCCCAGCTCGCGTCGATGCAACGTGTAGTCCAGAGCCGGATGTCGCGGAGCGAGCCTCGAACGAACGGGACCCGCATCTTGATCAGTGATACGCAGATCTCGAGACCGGCGTCGGCTTCGCCGGGCACGCTGGCCGCGGTGTCGATCGCGCATCGGATTTGGTCCCAGGCCGCTCGCGCCCAGGCGAGGCTCTCGTCCTCGCGCGGCCCGAAGAAGTGGGCTGCGGTTTCGGCGAGCTGGTCGCGGTAGTAGTGCAGATGCGCCACCGCGAGCCGCCGCTCGGCGTCGGGGTCGCGCTGTCGCAGGAAAGACCGCGCCGCCAGGCGCAGCGTTTCCAGCAGCGAATACCGCACCGCGGTCGTCGTGTCGTGTCGGGTGACCAAGGTTTTTTCAACGAGGGCGTGCAGCAGGGTTTCGATGTCGGGCAGGTCCGGGTCTCCGCAGATGGCTCGGATGGCGTCGAGGTCCGCGCCGACCTCGTCGGCGCCCGGCTCGTCGGTCGAGGTGTCGTAGCCTGCGGAGAAAACGCTCAAATTCTCGAAGAGCCTGCGCTCCGGTTCGGTGAGTCCGTCGTAGGACCAGGCGACGGCATGGTGAACGCCACGATGGCGCACCTCGCTGCCGACACGCGTGCCGGATTGCCAGCCCAGTCTGCGGTCGTCCGGTCCGCCGGTGAGTCCGGCGCTGATCATGTCCAGGGATTGGTAGGTGAGCTGTGCTGCCGCGATGCGGATCCACAGGGGGTGCAGGTCCATGCGGCGGCAGATTCGGGCGACGGTGGCCTCGTCGTCGGTGGGTACGGCGATGCCGCGCTGGCGTGCGAAGTCGCGGAACAGCGCGATGGCGTCGCCGAGGGGCAGCTGTCGTACGTTGACCAGGTATTCCTCCACCCATCCGAGTGGCTCGCGGCTGGTGGCGAGGATGGTGAGGGACGGTAGTGCCGTGAGCAGATCGTCGACGACGTGGCCGACGCTGCCGAGGATGTGCTCACAGTTGTCGAGGACCAGCACGCGACGCTGGGGCCCCTCCTCGTAGGCGGGGCTGGCGAGGGCGTCCACGAGAGCGTCTCGGGCATCGCGGCCGGAGAAGTCGTTGGCGATCACGGCTTGCGCGACTTCCTGCTCGACGGTCTCCGCGCTCGCGTTGCGAGGAACGCGGGCAAGCCGAACCCAATGCACTGTCACACCGTCGCCGTGCTCTTCGTGCAGTCGCCGCACCGCCTCCAGCGCCAACCGGGTCTTCCCGACACCGCCGGGACCGACCAGCGTCAACAATCCAATATTGTCGTCGGTGAGCAACCTTCTTATTTCGTCAAGCTCACGCACACGACCGACGATTTTTCTGGCGGGCTCCAGCCCCCCGCTGCCAGGCTTTCGCATATCACAGATCATAGACGCAAGCCGAGGCGACAGCGCCGAGCGCGGATTCATCTCACACCCCCACAGGAAACGCGCGTGCGGGATTTCCATGGGCTCGGAGCCTGCGCCGAAGCCCAGAACTGATCGTCGTATTCACGTGATCGCGTCCCCAAGGGACTTATTCACTATCGCACACAAGCCAGACCGGTAGCACTGCCCCTATACGGACAATTCTTCCGGACCTGCGGACGACGGACACCCGGCCTACGTACGAGCTACGTACAGGCCGACCGAAAGTGCTGATAGAGCCCCTCGTCGTGCGGACCCTGGTCCGTGATCCTCCATCGAGCGGACAGATCGCAACCGCCCCCGATTCCCTGCCGGGACGGTCTACCATCACCCGCACCGCGCGGCGGGGGGTGCGTCTGCGGAGCGGCCGGGCGTTCGCGGCGGAAAGTCGTCATTTACTACTTTCGTTATCCCTTTCGATCGTTATCCCAGATCGGTGCCGATGCCGAAAGGTATAGCTGGGGTGGTAACCGTTTTTTTCGCCCCGCAAACTCTGGTGCGGGAGGCGGTTCGGGGTTGTGATGAGGGAGCAAGTAACACCCTCCCGAAAGGATCAATTGTGGACCCCTACGTCATCCTGTCCTGGCTCGACGGGCTCACGACCCTGGCGAGCAACGTGCTGACCATCGCCAGCCAGGTGCTCGCCTTCCTCTGATCAGAGGAGATCGATGACGGGGCCTCCCGGCTGTCCCGAGCGGCCGGGAGCGCCCTTTTCTCACGCGCGTAATACGCGCCATTCCCTTTTCTGTTTTCTCGTTCCCGAGGGGTGAATTCATGCCCAAAACAATCCGGCCCGGGGGGTTGGGCGCTCGCGCGCTCGTCCTCGGGGCCACCTCGCTGATGGTGCTCACCACACCCGTGACGACCCTCGCGGCCACTGTCGACTCGATCGCTGATCAGCCGGGGGTGACCAGCCCGGCGCAGCCCGGGACGGCCGCCCCCGCACCGCCACCTCCTCCTCCTCCTCCGCCGTCACCGGCGGATTATCCGACGCAGCCGCCGGAGGTGCGGAACGGTCCGGCCCCGCGGCCTGCGCCTTCGCCGGATCCGGCACCGCCGGTGCAGCTGGCGGAGTTGCATTCGCCGGAGGCGGTGGCTCCGGTCGCGCCGATCGATCCGCCGCCGGACACGATCCGGATCGGCCAGTGGGAGACTCCCGCGCCGGATTGGCTGCCCCCCGATATCCGCGATGACATCAACGGCGTCGCCGCCGGTGCCGAAGCGCAGGTCGCCACAGCTCTGGACTCGGTGGGGCTGCCCGCGGGCCGGTCGGACCGGGTCGCGGGCGCGACCATCGCCGGTGCCGCCGCTGGCGGGGCTGTCGGCGCGGCGGTGACGGGCGCGCCCGCCGCAGCCGCCGGAGCGGTGGTGGGCGGCCTGATCGGCGGGACGGTCGGCGGTATCGCCGGGGCCGCGCTCGGCACCGTGATCGAGGTCCCGGTGATCGGCACCGTCACCTCCGGCGTGGCGGGGACCGCGGTGGGCGCGGCGGCGGGCGCGCTCGCGGGCGCGGTGATCGCCGGGATTCCCGTCGCCGCGGTCGGTGCCCTCACCGGAGGCACCATCGGTGCCGGTTTCGGAGCCGGGGCGGGGGTGGGGCAGCCGTGACCCGCTTGCGTTTCCTCGCCGCCGTGGCCACCGTGCTGGCCTCGTGCGGGGCGGCGTCGTGTCTGCCCGGTCACCCGGGCTCGGCGCAACCGCCGGTGGATAGCTCGGTGTGTCCGGCGTTGTGGGTGTTGGCGGTGCAGGGCACCAGCGAGTCCTCCCCGACCGCGTCTCCGACCGCGGACACGGGAATGGTGGGTGCGCTGCTCGGCCCGGTCGTGGCCGCTGTTCCCGGTTTGGCGCAGCGCACCTATATCGCCTACCCGGCCGGGTTCGGCGGCGCGGTGGGTACTGGGGCGAGCAGTGTCCCCTACACCGAGTCGGTGCGCGCGGGCCTGGCCGCCCTGGACGCGACCGCCGGGCAGGTCGCGGACCAGTGCCCGGCCACCGGTCTCGCGGTGGTCGGGTATTCCCAAGGCGCGCAAGTGGTTTCGCAGTTCGCGCGCGCGGTCGGGGCGGGACAGGGGCCGGTGGCTCCCGACCGGGTCGCCGGGGTCCTGGTGTATTCGAATCCCGATCGTGCTCCCGGCGCGCCGGTGATCGTGGGCCGTCCCGGTCAACTCGTTCCCGATCCCGCCCCGGGCACCTCCGGGGCGGCGGTGTCGGGGGTGGTGATCTCGGCCGCACCCGCGGCGGGTGGGGGTCTGGCCGCCGACGCGGGAGCCGACTACGGCGCGCTTACCGGCCGGGTCGTCGATATCTGCGCTGAGGCCGATGTGAGCTGTGCGGCTCCGGATCGCGCGGCGGTGTTGCGGGTGGGGGCGGAGATCGCGGCGCAGGCCGATCTGCGGGACCCGGTGGCCGCCCTCGCCTCGCTGCAGGGCCTGTTGTCTCGGGTGCTCGGGGATGCGTGGACCCGGGTGGTGCTCGACGATATCCAGATCGGTGCTGGCGGTGTGGATTACGTGCCCGCGGCGAGTCTGGCGCAGCGGCTGACCACCGCGGCCGACCCCCGCACGCCGCCCCCGTCGGCGGAGGAGGTCGCCGCCGCGACCGCCCGCTGGGGGCAGGTCACCGCCGCCGTGGCCGCTGACCCGCTCACCCAGCTCCCTCGCCTGGCCGGGCAGCTGTCGGCGGCGTGGGGGCAGTTCGTCGCGGACAACGCGGATCTGCTCAATCCGGCGGTGTGGTTGCGGTATGCCGATGTGCACGGCCATCACACCGGGTACGCCGCCTCGGGGCAGCTCGCCAGCGGGATCGCGTGGCTGGTCGCGCTGGCCCACGACCTCGCGGGAGGCTCGCGGTGATCACCGACTTCTACGATCCCCCGTCCCTCGAAGGCTTCCGCCACGGCGACCTGATCCGCGCGCGGCCGGTGTTCGTTCCCCAACTCACCGCCGCCGCGGGTGCGTTCCAAATCCTTTACGTCTCCACCAACAGCCGGTCGGAGTTGATTCCGGTGTCGGGGATCGTGGTGATCCCCGAAGAGTACGCCGCGCCGGGAACGAACGCGCTGCTGCTGTTCTCCCCGGGTTTCCGCGGTCTGGGCGGCGCGGAGGTGCCATCGCGGCTGCTGGTGACCGGGAACGAACCCGCCGACTCCGTGGCCGGGATCGAGGCGGCGCTGCGGCGGGGCTGGGTGGTGGCCGTCCCGGACGGCGAGGGCCTCGGGGTGTGGGGGACCGGGCCGCACACCTTCCTCGCCGCCCGCGCCGCCGCGCGGGTGACCCTCGATCTGGCGTGCGCGGTCTACCGCAGCGCCGACCTCGACACCCCCGTCGCGCCGTGCGTGGCGTGGGGGTACGCCGACGGGGGCCGGGCGGTGGCCGCGGCGGGGGAGATGCATCCCTGGTATGCGCCGGAGCTGGATTTGCGCGGTGTCGCCGCCGGAGCCGTTGTCTCCGACCTCGGCGCGCTGGCTCCGCTGATCAACCGTGGCGGCCCGGCGGCGGGGCTGGGGTTGGCGGCGGTGGTCGGGCTGGCGCGCGCCTACGAGCAGCTCCCGCTGCGTCATGTCCTCACCGAGGAGGGTGCCCTCGCCGCGGCCGAAGCCGCTCGCCTGCCCAGCAGCGAGTTGCTGCGCGAGTTCCCGCAGCCGCTGTCGCATTGGTGTCGCCGGTTGGACCCGTGGAACGACGTGTGGTGGCGGCGAGTGCTGGCGTTGGAGACCCTCGCGCATGTCGGGTTGGCGATGCCGCTGCACCTGTATCACGGCACCCGCGACGATCTGGTCCCCGTCCGGGCGGGTCAGCGCGCCCTGATCGCCTACCGGCAGCGCGGGACGACGGTGACCTGGCGCGAGTACGACGCCGGGCACCGCGCCACCGCGGTCGCGGCCATCGGCGATGTCCTGGCCCGCCTCGGTGAGGACCTCACCGACCCGGTCGCCGCGGCGCAGCGGCGCCCGAGCCACAGCGAGGACGAGAGGGAGGGCGAGCGTCCCGAGCACGCCCCCTCGTGAGACCCCCTCCAGGGGAAACCCTGTCCGCACCCCGCCGCGACCCCTGGCGGGGTGCGGACAGGCCCCCGGGAGGACGCACTGTTCAGCGAAGAACCCCCAGTGAACCTCCTTGGGGGAGAGGCGTTTTCGACGGAGGGTGAGATGAATCTGGCGTCCGGGCCGCACCCGCACCGCGACCTCGACCTCGATACCGGGCCCGCGCAGTGGTGGGCCGACGACGACGCCGATGCTCGCGCGGCGTTGTCGGAGGGGCGGTGGTTGGTGGCGGTGGCGTCGGCTCCCCTCGCGCCGCACGCGCCCGGACGGGGCCGGTGGCGGGATGCGGTCGCGCAGCGGGTGCCACGGCGGGCGTGGTGGGCGCTGGCGGCGATCGTGGCCGTGCTGGTGGGAGTGGCGGCGATGGTCGGCCACGCGGGCGATCCCGGTACGTCGGGAGGAGCGACGGCGGTGCCGCCGGATACGTCCAGGCCGCCGAGTTCGACCGGCGCGGTGGGGGAGGGGCCGTGTACGGGGTTGTCGGGCACGGTGGTCACCGATCGTTCCGGTGACCCCGCCACGGTGGCGGGGGTGATCGCCAGCTTCGAAGCCGCCTACTACGTCACCCGCAGCGCGGAGGCGGCGATGCGGCTGCTCGCCCCGGAGTCGGGGATCGCCGCCGACGGGCTCGCCGCGGGCATCGCGTCGATCCCGCCCGGGACCGTGCATTGCGTGGCGATCACCCCGATCTCCGAATCGACCGCGACCGTGCACATCGTCGAACTGCACCCCGACCGGCAGCGCGTCGATTATTTGCAGCTCATCAACACCATCCCGGCCTCGGGAAGTGCGGGGTTGGTGATCAGCAACATTCAGAGGCAAGGATGACCTCCTCTGCGGGTGTGGGTCCGTTGGTGTTGGCGGTGGCGGGGGTGGGTCCTCGAGCGGGGGTGACCACGACGGCGGTGGCGGTGGCGCAGAGCTGGCCGGGCCCGGAGCCCGCGCTGGTGGTGGAGGCCGACCTCGCAGGCGGGCAGCTCGCCGACCTGAACGGGGGTGACCCGTATCTGGGGGTGGCGAGCCTGGCCCGCGCGGTCGCGGCGACCGGGCCGGTGACGGGGGAGCAACTGGTGGAGCATGTGCAGATCCTGGCGGGCGGGGTGGCGGTGCTGGCCGCGCCGCCGGGCCGCGATCGAGCCCGCGCGGCCGTGACCGAATCCCTGCTCGTCCACCGGCGCTGGCCGGGGCTGGAAGCGACGGTGATCGCCGATTGCGGTGCGCCCGAACCGGATTCGCCCCTGGCCCCCGTGCTCGCCGCCGCCGACGCCTGCCTGGTCGTGGTCCGCGCCGACCACACCGACCCGCTCCACGCCGCCCAGCGCATCCTGCGGCTCACCGAGCACTCCCGCCGCCGCGGCGTGCTGGTGATCGGCGCGAGCCCACACAGCGACTTCGCCGCCGCGCTCGCGCTGCCCCTGCTCGGCACCCTCCCCCACGCCCCCGGCTGCGCGGAGGCGCTGCTGCACGGCACCAGGCCCCCGCGCCGCCAGCGACTGCTGCCCGCCGCCCGCACGATCGCCACCGCCGTGCGCCACCAACTCCACCCACCAGCCCCCGACACGGTGACCCACCCGCCCGTCCGCCGTGCCTCGACCGGCCGCCGCCCGGCTGCGGGGCCGCGGGTGTATCGCCTCGACTCGGCGCCGATCCCCTCCACGAGCCCACCCCCGGACTCGACGGACGACCACGTCGACACCGTCCTCCCCGTACCCGCCCCTGCGCCGGTCGACGACCGCGGCGAGCCGCCCCGGGCCGACCGCACCGGCCGCGACATCGCCGCGAGCGCCGACGCCCTGCTGGGCCGGGACCTCGACACCGCGCCCACCGACACCGTGCCCGTGCACTCGGAGTCCGCGGCTGTCACCGAGGTGTCGCCGACGGTCGAGCCGGTGGTGGCGATTTCGGTGTTCGGGCCGGTCCGGGTGGTGTGGCGGGCTGCGGGGGCGGGGGAGGTGGAGATCACGGGGCGGTTGCAGCCGCGCAGCCGGGAGATCCTCGCGGCGCTGGTGCTGCACCCCGACGGGGTGAGCAGGCCCCGGCTGATCGATGTGTTGTGGGGGGAGCATCCTCCCGCGCGGGCCTCGGGCGCCCTCACCAACGCGTTGAGCCGCCTGCGCACCGCGGTCGCCGCCTCGACCCGCGGCCAGGCCACCGACCTGCTCACCGACGACCGGCTGCGCTACCGACTGTCGGAAAGCCTTGTCGCCGCGGACTATTGGGAGTTCACCGCCGCGGTCGCCGCACGTCGCCGCGCCCGCGGCGACGACGAGCAGGCCACGGCGTGTCGCCGCATCATCGACCTCGCCACCGCCGAGCTGGCCAGCGACCTGACCGGAATATGGATCGAACCGATACGCGAGGCGGCCCGCCGCGAATATCTCAACGCGGTCGGCTGGCTCGCCGCGCACACCGTCGAAATCGACCCCCGAGCCACCCTCGGATTACTCGAAACCGCGGTCGAGACCGACCCTTACAACGAGCCCGTGTGGCACGACATTCTGCGCCTACACGCCCGCCTCGGCGAACACGCCGCCCTCACGAGAACCTACTCGCTGCTCACCAGAAAACTCGCCGAGATCGGCGAGACGCCCAGCCCCGAAACCCGCCGACTCCTTGAGCACCTCCGCCACACCACACCGACGACACCCATGAACGAGTCCTCTCGGATCCGGCCGCCTGGAAAGGGGAAAACCCCCGAGGGGTGATCATTCGATGGGCTGGGTAATGGAATGATCGCCTATACTGGGAAGCGGGAAACAGTGCGCCGGATAGGGCACTTGGAATTGTCGCCAGATTCCACCGACGGGGGTATTCATTTTCCGTCGAACCGGTCCGGGTGAGGGGCTGGGAAATGAGCGTGTTTCTCGTGATATCGGCGAGGCCGTTCCGTGGGGTGTTCGGTGGTGGCAATCCGTGGGGTGTTCGGGGGTGTGATCAAGACACCCCTCGACCAGCTCCGCGAAACCGCTGGTGGGGAGCGGTTTTCGTGGGGGGTTCCCTATCCAGGATTGTCTATATACAAAGCTATATAGACATGCTCCCCGGCGGCTACGCGGCGCTCGTATCGCCTACCCGATTACGGATGCACCTCAATCGGCGGGCGGTGTCCGTCGCTGCTCTCTTTATTGTTTTCCCTTTTATTTATTGCCTTTCATTTTGCCGTCTCGCACCGCGGCGGGTGATGTGTGGACCGTTTCTTTTTCGGCTTGCTTTGTCAAATGGGGGCCTCGCGGAAAATTCTTTGAAATTGTGTGCTTTCCGGGGTTGCGCGCCTATCGGGATTCGAGTTAGTTTCGTTGTGCCCCCGGAAAGTCGGGGAATCTGGGAAATCTGATTGAACCCCCCGCCCCCACGATGCGATCATTCGCCGTGTGCTGGCGCGGAAAAACGGAAGGTACTGCCATGACCATGTTCGAATTGTCCAACTCCGACACGTTTGTTGCCGTGCTGTCCGACATGCCCGAAGACATCCGGATGGATAGCGATTACGAAGGGTTCGGGGATTTCGATGCGGCCCGCGTGTGGGCGGAAAACCACATCCGGGAAAGCGTGAACAGCTTCGGCACGGGCGGGGCGTGGCGCGTGGATGTGGTGCGCATGGATCGCGACGATTACGCCGCCGACACGTGGACGGTGGAACCGGATGCGACCGTGGCCCGCGCGGGCTGGGACGCTGCCGCCGGGGCTGTGACGTGGCAGTTCGGCCCGTTCGCGGATCGGTGACCGGGGGCCGCGCGATGACTACCCCCACCACAACCACGGCAACACCTGGCACGGGCACCGGTAGCGGTGCCCGGTTGGGCAACGGTGAACTTCGCCGCATGGTGGCGAAGGTGCTGGCGGACACCCCCGCCACCGAATACGGCCCCCGCGACATCGCGAAACAGCTCGGCCGATCATCGGGCGCGGTCGGGAACGCGCTCAAGAAGTTGGCCGACGACGGGCACGCGGAACAGACCAACACGAAACCGTTGCGCTACCGGGCCACCGCCACCACCGCCGCCGCTGCCGCCGGGGCCCCCCCCCCCGCGGCGGCCCCCGCCCCCCCCCCCCCCCCCCCCCCCGCCCCCCCCCCACCCCCCGGGGGGGGGGGGGCGGGCCCGGAAAACCCGGCGGGCCCCCCCCCCGCCCCGGGCCCGCCAACCCG
>NZ_JBIAMW010000012.1:0-177912 GCF_042874315.1 Nocardia sp. NPDC004068 | reverse complement strand
CGCCGAAAAATGGCCACCAGCAACAAGGTCCACGCCCCCACCAGCAACAGATTCCGCCCCCCCCCCCCCGGGGCCCCCCCGGCCCCCCCCCCCCCCCCCCCCCCCCCCCCCCCCGGCCCCCCCCCGCGCCGGCGGCCCCGGCCCCCGCCCCCGCCCCCGCCCCGGCCGCCGCCAAACCGGCGGCGGTGGGGCGGAAGTCCCGTAAAACCCGTGCGGCCCCCGCCCCGGCCGTGACCGCGAAACCGGTAGTGCGTCCGAATGGGCAGGTGTACCACCCGCGCGCGCTGGCCGGGTTGCCGGATGTGGACGTGTTGGCGCGCATGCGCGCCAACGGGGTGCCCGTGCTGTTGTACGGGCCGCCCGGTACCGGTAAAACGTCGTTGATCGAAGCGGCGTTCGGGGACCTGTTCACCGTGCAAGGGGACTCCGACACCACGGTCGGCGATCTGGTGGGGGAGTACACCCAAACCCCGGATGGGCGTTTCGAATTCGTGCACGGCCCGTTGGTGCGCGCCATGCGCGCGGGCGCGGTGTTGTTCATCGACGATGCCACGTTGATCCCGCCCAGTGTGCTCGCGGTGGTGTATCCCGCGATGGACGGCCGCCGCGAAGTGATCATCAAAGCCAACGGCGGCGAGGTCGTGAAAGCTGCGCCCGGGTTCTTCGTGGTGGCCGGACACAATCCGGGCGTACATGGGGCGATTTTGAGCGACGCGCTCGCCAGTCGTTTCGCGTTCCAAGTGGAAGTGACCTCGGACTACGACCTCGCCGAGACGCTCGGGGTGGACGCGCGGGCGGTGAGTGCCGCCCGTGTGCTCGCCGAACGGGTCAAACGCTGCGAGGTGGGCTGGGCTCCGCAACTGCGCGAGTTGCTGGCGTTCGCGAAAATCGCTGCCGCCGTGGACATTCCGACCGCTGCCAGCAATCTCGTGGGGGCCGCCCCGGAAGAGGACCGCGACATCGTCGCCGAGGTCGTGCGCGTCGAGTTCGGCGGTGCCGAGTACAAGCCGCTGGCCCTCGGTGCCCGCCTCAACCCCTGACCTGGCCGGTGCCCCGGGGCGCGGCCCCGGGGACACCGGCCCCCACCCCAGAAAGGACTCCCCATGGCTCCGCACATGACTGCCGCCCCGCCCACCGCCACCCCGCCGACACCGTTGCCCGCCCGTTCGGGCTGGAAGACGCTGTCGGAGGCGATGACCGCCGCTACCCCGCCGATCGCCGACCGCAGCGACCTCACCGTGGTCATCGCGCCCGGTGCTGCCGCCGGAGGACTGGCGATGTTCGTTCCGACCCTCGCCACGATCCTGATCGACGGCAAGACCCTCGGTGTCGATCCAGCCACGGCGCGCCCGTGGCGCAACTCCGACCGCAACCGCTACGCCCCCACCTGGGGCGCGCTGGTCCACGAGTGCGCCCACGCCGCGCACTCGCGGTGGGACCGTTCGCGATCCGCGCCCCCGGAGGCGGTGCGCGCGGCCGTGTTGCTCGAGGAGTCGCGGATCGAGGCCGCCCAGCTGCGCCGCCGCCCCGCCGACCGCCACTGGCTGCGCGCCTGCACTCGCGAACTCGTGCTGGCCGACCTCGGCGGCGGGCCCGCTGCTGCCGCTGAACTGGCCCCCACCCGCCACGCCGCCGCGCGGACTGCCGCACTCATGCTGGCCCGGGTCGATGCGGGTGTGCTCTCCGAGGCCGAATGCGCTCCGGCCGCCGCTGTGGTCACCGAGGTCCTCGGCCGCGACCTGTTGCGGCAACTGCGCACGCTGTGGCGGATCGCGCACCGACTCTCCGACACCAACACCCACGGCATGCTCGAACTCGGGCGACGCTGGCACGCCCTGGTCGGCCCCGAACCCCACACCACCCCCCAACCCGGTTCCCCGCTCGGCACCGCCGTCACCGGCACCCTCCGGGACATCGCCGAAAACGTTGCCGCGCACCAGATCCCGCCCGACCCCGCCGACCGCGCCGAACAGGCCGCCCACGCCGAGGCCCGCGACCGCGACCGCGCCGACACCACCGCCACGGAGGTCTTCGACACCGGGCGCGACGACGGCCCCGGCCCCGCCCGCACAACCCGCGCCCCGCACGACCGCGAGCGCGCCGCCGCGCGCGTGCTGGCGCGCGCGTTGGACACCGCCAGCCAACGCGAACGCGCGGCCACCACCATCACCTCGCCGATACCGCCGGGACGGGTACGGATGCGCGGCGCGCTGGCCCGCGAGGCGCAGCGTGCGGCCGGGACGATACCGACCGCGCATCCGTTCACCCGGCGCGTCACCCGCCCCGTCCCGGTGCCGCCGCTGCGCGTCGGTATCGCCTGCGACGACTCGGGGTCGATGAAGGACTATGCCGAGGCCGTGGCCTCGGCGGCGTGGATCATCGCCACCGCCGCCGACCAGGCGAGGATGCCCGCCCGCACCGCCACCGTCACCTTCGGGCGCGACGTGCGCCCGGTCACCTACCCCGGGACCGCGCCGAAACAGGTGACCGAGTTCGCCACCCCGTCCACCTGGGAAGCCATCGAGGTCGCGATCGATGCCCTCGACGGCGCGCTCGGGCTGTCCCGCCCCGAGAACACGAGGCTGCTGGTGATCATCTCCGACGGCCGATTCCGCGCCCAACCCCGCGCCGACGGTCAACAACGACTGGACCGGTTGCGCGCCAGCGGATGCGCCGTGCTGTGGCTGGCCCCCGACCACCCCCTGGTCACCCCCCTCACCGGCGCGACCGTGCACACCCTCACCGACCCCACCACCACCGCCGCCACCATCGCCCGCGCCCTCCTCACCGCCGTCCGCACCGCCTGACCCACCAGGCCCGGCGCGCGCAACCGGCCGCGCCGGGCCCGGGAAACCGATCGCATCCCCAAGGAGTTCCGAATGCCCGAGAAGAAGACCATCGTCCTGCGATGGACCGAAACCATCGAACACTCTGCCGTGGTGAACGTTCCGGCCGATTTCGAACCCGGCGAGGCGGACGAGCTGAGCGACACCGTCGCCGAGCTGGCCGCCGACACGTTCTACGCAGTGGCCGACCGGGACGGATTCTGGATCGAAAAGGTGCTGCCCTCGTTCGACCCGGACGCCGAAGACCTCCCCTTGGGCGAGTAGACGCCGGGTGAATGTGCAGGGCGCGCGTGGTGGCTGGGGCTGGCCCTCGACCAACACCCGGGGGGCACACGGCCACCACCGCCGCCCCGACCGCGCACACCATGACCTGGGGCCACGCCCGCGCGGCTCCCGCGCACCCGCGCCACCGTCCGCACCGCCTGACCCCCCACCCCCGCGCCCGGCGCGCGACCACCGCGCCGGGCCCGGGAAACCCACTACCGGAACGGATTTCGACGGCCCGACCGTGAAGCCCGACCGGTGCGAATCCCAACGAAAGGACAACCGATGCCACTCGTACGCGAAGACGACGACGGCCTGTACGTGATCGTCGGCGGATGGATCGCCCGCCCCCTCACCGAAGAAACGACCCATCCCCGCGCTCTCGGACTCCACCGCCCGGGGACCCGATTCACCGTAGGTGACAGGCCGAACGCCAGCCACAGCGGCGGCCCGATCGCCCGGGTCGGAGGCGAACCCTGGTTCATCGACCGCGCGGCGGGGACCCCGCCCCCGGTCATCCGCCCGCAGGATCGCCCGCGACGCCGCACCACCCGGGCGGTCGCCCCCCACGCCGAACAGCAGAGGATAACGGTCATTCTGCGGTGGACCGAAACCCACGAACACCGCGCCATGGTCAACGTGCCGCCGGGTTTCGAACCCGGGAACGAGCACCGGCTGAGCGACGCCGTCGCCGAGCTGACGATCGACACCCACTACGCAGGTCCCGACCGGGACGGGTTCCGGATCGAAAAGGTGCTGCCCTCGGTCAACCCGCACGCCAAAGACCTCCGCCTGGACGAGTAGACGCCGGGTGAATGCGCGGGGCGCGTGGTGGCTGGGACCGGCCCTCGACCAACCCCCGAGGCCCGCACAGCCACCACCGCCCTCGCCCTGATCGCGCCCCGGCCGAGAACGGCCGAAACATCCTCGACCGCAACCCCCCGCGAGAGACGAAAACCCCACTACCCCACCATGATCGGAGAAACCGGCATGACCAACCACCCCCGCACCGACCGGCGCGACCACGACCCGGACCCCGTCCACCCGGACGACACCACCACCGCCTCGGGCGCAGACCCGACCGGCGCGAGCACCGCGGGCGAGGTCGGCCCGGGGCCCCGCCTGACCATCGCCGATATCAAGGGCGGCCACGGCCAACGCAACGACGTGGTCGTTCTCGCCGAACGCCACGGCGTCCCGCTGCGCTACACCCTGCGCATCGACATGCACCCGTCCCAGTCGCGCTATCTGGTCGAGGCGTTCGACCCGGCCCTGGCGGCAGTGGAACGTGCTCTGGGCGATCCCGCAGGCCACCTACCACATCAACGGCGGCACCCGCTGGCAGGAAACCGACCCGGCCTGGCCGCAGATCGCCGCCCCCCTCGAGCGCGACCCGCTCCACAAGGCGGCCAGCTGGCAGAAGATCATCGACACCCTCACCGACTACGCCGACCGGATCCTGGCCCCCCGCACCCCTGCCTGACCGGGGGGCCACGACCGCGCGGCTCCGGCGCACCCGCACCCTTCCAGCACGGGCAGCGCCACAGCAACCCACGCCACCGTGACGGGTTCCCTGGCGGGCACACCCGGCACGGACGTATCGAAATAGCCTCTCTCGCAACATAATAGGAGTAACTGACATGCCCTCTCGGATGTACCGTGAACCCACGGGCGGCGGCGTGCGCCACATGTTTCCGCGCGATCTGATCGCGGCCCGCGAACGACGCGAACACCGCACCACCCCCGCCGACCGGACCTCCGCCCGCGCCGCCGATGACCCCGCCGAGTCCGGCAACGCCAGCGAGGCCGCCACCACGACGACCGAGACCCCCGCCTCGGACACCGCCACCGATCCCGCCCAGCACGCGCCACACCCCCGCCAGTGACCGCACCCGCCCTCGACATCCCGCGACCCCCGGCGCTGCCCGCGCCCGACCCGAAGGACTCCACCATGACCAGCGACGACGCGACCACCCCGAACACCACCGCACCCACCAGCACGCCCGGTGCCGCGTGCCCGATCCGCGTCGGCGACGAGGTCGTCTTCGCCCGCCGCCGTGACCTGCGCGCCGAGGTGACCGGCGTGTTCTCCGACGACGGCCTGCTCGAATACTCGGTGCGCACCGCCTCGGACGAGCGGGCGTTCGTCCGCCCCTGGGACCTTCTCCCCGCCGATCCCGGTCTCGACACCCCCGAGTGGCGGCAGCGGATGCAGCGGTTCCGCGACAGCCAGCGCGAGGACGTGCGCGCGCGAATCCGGCAGCGGCAGAACGAGATCACCGACCGGCTCACCGCGTTCGCCGAGCGGATCGAGACCATCGCCCACGCGGTGTTCACCGGCGAGATCCCCGACACCACCGCCGTGGACAGCGCCCCGCTGCGGACCGAGTTCACCGCCCGCGACCTCGACGAGGACCTCCGGCGCCTGGCCGAGTTCCGCGAGACCGTCCTCGAGGCCGGGCTGTTCACCCCCGACGAACTGTAATTCCGCCCACCCGGCGCACCCGGCCCTCGGCGAACCCCGAAGGCCGGGTGCCGTTACGCGAAACCCACGTTTGGAAGGAGCGCATTCCCGATGGGTATCGAGCCCGGCACCCAGGTCACCGCTCCCACGATGAGCGGATACGGCGTCGTGGTCGCCGAAGCCAGCGACGGCGACCACTACGTCGTCGTGGCATGGCCGGACGGAACCGTTGCCGCTGCCCCGGCCGCCGACCTCACCCGACGTACCCTGCGAGTTCTGGTCGACCCCGGCGAGTACTACCCGCCCGGCTCGGACACACCTGTCACGATCGAGCCCATCGTGGGAGACCTCGACATAGCGGACGCGGCCTACTGCTCGCACGTGTCCACCATCTGCCCGGACTGCCGCCACCTCTGGGCCGCCGACGAGACCTACCAGATCCTCGACCCCTGGCCCCAGGACTGGCCCGCCGCGTAGTCAGCGGGGTGCGGCCCAGGTATGGCCCAAAGCCATTCCTCGAACCTATCGCGCGTTACCGTGACGCACCCGGTAGGGCGGCGCTGCCCTGCGTACGTGGTAGGCGGCGAAGAGCGCCCGCCCGCGAAGGGTGAGATCTGTTTGATCGACGGCGGAGGGGTTCTCGAACTGGTCCAGGTCGAACTCGTCGTCGGGGACCACTTTGGTGAACCAGTTGTCGTAGAACTGATCGAGCACCGGTGCGGCCGAGGGGTTCACCTGCGAAGTGCCGACGAAATGAGCAGCGAGGTCTTGCTGCGAGACCCCACTGCCACGCAGGGCGGCGCGGATCTGTGCCCACATCGTGTCGTCGAGGAGTTGCGCGAACGACAGCACTCCCTGCCCGAGCGGCACGTCGGGGGTGCGCAAATCGTGCACGCACGCCTGCACGATCTCGTCGCGAATGTCCCGACAGGCAGCGAAAAACCTGGTTTCCCGTGCCAGGTCGTCGTCGCGGTAGTGCGACGTTGCGCCTGCGGCGTGGTGGAGTCCGAATTCCTCTCGATAGGCGTTAATTATGCGACGCGCGGCCTCGTCGGATTCGGCGGTGTTCACCGCGTGGGCGAGAAGCGCGAAAACAACTGTCCCCCATTCGGTATAGAGATCCCCCGGCCGTGGCCCCAGTCGCCGGGTCAGCGAAGCCGCGGCCGAGGCGCTGGTGGCGGAGGTGGCTCGTTCGACGAGGTCGAGGGTGCGAAGCAGCTTGCTCAACAGCGGGTACCGCGGCGAGCCTTCGGTGAGGTGTTGGGTGATCAGCGAGGTGTCGCCGAGTTCGCCGCGGGCGAGGAGTTCTCCGAATGCATCACGGACCGCCGCGTCGCTGAGATCGCCTTCGGGGAGGGCGAACTGGAAGTAGCGGGAGAAATAGTCGGGATCGCTGATCCGCTGAGCGGCCCACCTGTCCGGCCACACCGCGCCCGATACGTTGGGCAGCCTCGGAAACAGCGCCACCAGCATCCGATAGATCGCCGTGACCGTACCGTCGTTGAAGTTGCTGGTCGGAACAGCCATTACAATGCGGTTCTGCCACTCTCCGCCCTCGACTCGTGAGTGCTCGCTCGACGCGAGCAGGCTGTGTCGCCAGGTCGGGATGCGTTCGTAGAGGTCGGGATACGTCAGGCGGATATAGGTCATGACGGCCGCGTCGAACAGATCGACCTCGCGGGCCCCGACCAGGGAGCACAGCACGTCGGTTTGAAGGCAGAGTTGTTTGATGCTGCGCAGGGTCAACGCGCTGGGGTCGGGCAGAACCTCGAATAGGTTGTCGAGGGCGTAGCGGGTGGCGTGTGCGTCCAGGTCGAGTCCGAGATTGGTTGCGGTGGTACGCAGTTCGCGGCGTAGTTCGTTCTCGAGATGGACTTGCTGGATCGGGGGAAGGACGAAGGGGTACTGGACGATCTTCTCGAGGTATCGGTGGGCGCGGTCGCGGTTGTCGCGCGCGAGATCGGAACCGGTGAGCAGGTCGAGGATGGTGGTTTTGTCGTAGGCGAGTAGATAGTGCACGTTGGGGAAGCGTCCGAGCAGCCGGACCGCTTTCATCACGGCCAGCAGTTCGTCGGTGTGCAGGCGGTCCAGGTCGTCCACCACGACGAGCACCGGGGTCTCCGCGGCCTTGATCGCAACCGAGATCTTGTCGAATCGCACCTGGAAGGGATCCTCCGGTGCCTTGATCGAGCCGAGTCGATCGGCGGCGGCGTCGGAAGCTGCCTGCCATGCCTCATCCACGCCGCCAGGAGCCCATTTCTCGATGACGGCCTTCATCACGCTCTTGGTCACCGCCCCTGTTACCGGTGCTGCCGCCCTGAGCATGTCGCGTGCTGTGGTCGCTTTCGCGGGAAGCGCGGACGCGATCGCGGTGTAGAACTCGGTGAGCAGCGCGTCGACGTCGGAGACGGCCCACGGAGTGAACTGCACCACCGACCAGTGACCGGTCGAGCCCGCGGGTTGAGGTGAATTATCTTGCAGCGCTTCGGTGATCATGTTCAGCACCGAGGTCTTGCCGCTTCCCCAGGGACCGGCGAGCCCGAACACCACGCTCGGTCCGATCCCGGTTCTCGCGATGCGTTGCGCGATGCGGGTGGCGAAGACGCTGCGGGACAGATGATCCTGGGCCGCGCTGGTGATCGGTGCGTCGCTGTCATCGGAACGGATCGGCTCGTCGCTCATCGACCGCCCATCGTATCCGCCGAGAGCGACCCCGGAGGACTCACCGCTGGACTGCCCGACCTCGTGCTCGCCGAACGAGAGCGGTCATCGCCAGACCCACCATCGCCAGGACCTCATTCCCTCGCGAAACCCTCTCCGGGCCAACGTCTGCACCTTCCCGGCAAGCCGCCGTCTCGTGGCCGTATCGACGCTTCGCGCACCGGCCCGGGGTTGTGCGAAGGGGCCGACGCGAGGGGCGTTGTGCCCTCTGGTGGAGTGGGCGTCATCTGTGCAGGACAACCGGAGGCGTGTCACATCGCCTCCGCGGCGAGCAGCCGCAGCGCGGCGTCCAAGTTCGTATGACTGATTCCATCGACCGTGAAGCGCTGCTGAGTGCTGGCCTCGACCCTGACGATCCACAGGAATGGGCGGTTCAGCGGGCGGTGCAGCAGGTACTGGCCTGGCGTGGCGCGCAGACCCGATCGCGCGAGGTCTTTGTGGGCCTCGGGCAGGTGCTGCCGGTCTCACACCCTCGCAGAGCCATGCGAGACCGGACCGCGAATGGAGCTGCCCGCGGCCCGACCTCGACAGTCAGCGTTGTCGGCTACTCGTCATCGTCGCAGCCTTCGTTGCGTTCGGCCGCGTCGGCGGCGCGGTCGTCGAACCCGCTCGTGGCCGTCGGTGAGTCCGGATCTCGATCCGCCGCCGCGCCGATCCGGTCGGCCGCTTCCCAATCCATCGGGGTTCCGCCTTTGCCCATGGTGCTCTCCTTCTGGTGTGGACGCGCACTGCGCGGGCTCGGAGGGTGCCGCGAGCGCACGTCGGGATGGGGGTGAGGAAATGACTGAAGACGGGGACCGGCTCAGCCGGTCACCCGGTACCCCGACGTCGGCCATGCCTGACATCGGTTCACATACACATTCGGCCGCAATGCAGGTACCGGGACCGACGCGGCAAAGCCAGCGTGACCACGATCCCGGCTGCTGGTCATTCTCGCGTAGAGCGCGCGCGAATCAGCCGAACTCCGGTCCGGCCCGCGTTTCGGGAAATCATCTCCTCGCTCCGTGCGGTCGCGCACGTGTCGGCAATCCGACTCACCCGCGATTCCCGCGGCGAGCCCCCGGCCGGCCGAGTTCATTCTCCCACCCTGCCCGGGGTTGTCTTCGCGCCTTTTCAAGGCGCGACGCCGGAAAACAATGGCGCTCTCTCGATCACGAGGGCGCGAGAACAGGCAGGCGCGCGGCACCGCGGAGATGGGGGCCCTCCTGACTTTGTCCTCATGACCTCGCCTTGACGCGAGGCCGATTCGCCCATCGCAGGCGAGCACACGTCACCTCAACTAGAGAGGCCGAAGCGCTGAATTTTATCTCGTGAGGTCGTATTCCGGCGACTACGAGTGGAATTGGTGGAAATCGCTTTTGTTCCACATTCCGCTTGACATTGGTACCGGTATCGAGCGTCCATAGATGTGGAAACGACGCCACCCCCGGGGATTCCCCCCGATACGGCGTGGTTTCCGTCCCGGCCGGGACATGACCCATCACCCACCGAAAACCCGAAATACTGGAGGGACCTGTCATGTCCGCACGTAAGAACGCACCCACCCGCAAGAAGAAGACCCGCACCACCACGCCCCCGGCCCGGGGTGCCGCCACCCCCGCCACCGTCCCGGGCGGCGAACCGGCCCCGGGTGGGCCGGTGCTGCGCACCGACGCCGACCGCGCGCTGTGGGCGGCGCTGACCGCCCACCCCGGGTCCCCTGTCGCCGTGCTGGCCCCCGCCGCGCGGATCGCCGAATCCACCGCGCGCCGCATCCTGACCGGGTGGGAAACCGCCGGGGCCGCCCGCTCCGACCGCGACCCCGCCCCCCGCGCCCCCAAGACCTGGACCGCCACCGCCGCGACCACCACCGAGCCCGAGCCCGCCGCCGCGTCCCCGTCCACCGACCCGGGAACCGACGAGGCCGCCGACAGCGAAACCGGCTCCACGCCAGCGCAATACGCCACCGCGACCGCGCCGGAGGGCGACACCGGACCGGCTGATCCCGGGCCGGGAGCGGAGCAGCGCGACCCGGCCCGTGCGCCGGGCGGTGAGCAGGCCACCGTCCCCGCCGCCGCCGATGAGGGGGCGGCGACCGACCCCGAAACCGGCTCGGCCCCCGCCGGATCGGTGCAGACGACCCCGCCCGACAGCGCCCCCGACCAGGATGCGGAGCAGCCCCACTCGACCGCCCCGACCGCCGCCAGGGACGCGAACACCGCCACCCCGGCCCCCGCCGCCCCGGACCCGGGGTCGGACGCCGCAGCGGGGCAGCCCGAGTCGGAGAAACTGCCCCCCGGCGGGTTGCGCGGACTGGTGGAGGACTACCTGCGCGACCACCCCAGCGACGAGTTCACCCCGCATCAGATCGGCACGGCCCTCGACCGGTCCAGCGGCGCGGTGCACAACGCGCTGGTCACGCTGACCCAGAAGGGCACGGCGCGCCAGACCTGCGAGAAGCCGAAGCGGTTCGCCCTCGCCGCCGCCAACTGACTCCCGCTGTGGCTGCCCTGCCCCGAAACGTGCCCTCGCCACCTTCGGGGCGGGAACGCCGCGCCGCGCCGGACGCGCGAGGCGATCACCGGGGCCGGGTGTCCGGCCAGAGGCCCCGGGCTGAGCATCGAAATCCGTTCTGGTACAGAAGAATCGAGGCACTTTGTCATGTCCATGTCAGCTTCGGAGTTGATCGCGTCCTTGCGCGCGGTCCGTGACCGGGCCGCCGACGCCGGGGATTTGGCCCGCGCGCTGGAGGTGGACAACGAGCTGGACGACCTCGGCGAGCTGGGTAATGCGCCGCGTCGCACCTGTCGTCGGTGCGGTAGTTGGGCCGACCACGTCCACGACCCCCGCACCGGGGATCGGATGCGGGTGCACGGCGGCCACCCCGCCGACGACCAGCACACCGCCACCGCTGTCGAGGTGTTCGCGCTCGCCACCACCGCCCTGCCGCACCACTGGCGCGAAACCGGTTCCGCCGCACGGGTTGTGGTCGATCTGGGACCGGATCGGTATGCGGTGACCGTGCACCCCGGCGACAGCATCCGCCCCGGCACCGCCTACATCAGCGGGTGCGAACGCCGCGACAGCGGGCAGCCGCTGCCGTTCCCGGCCATCCACGCCACCGCGACCACGACCGCCGCGATCGTCTCGGCCTACCACCACGCCCGCCACAGCGAAGCGGGCCGCCATCGCGCCGCGTCCGCCGAGGCCCGCGCCGACGATCCCGACGACCTGCTGTCGCGGTTCCGGTTGCGCCAGAACCAGATCGACGCCGAAATCGACGCCCACACCGACAGCGACACCGACGAGCGCCGTGACCGGCTGGCGGCGCTGCACCGCGAGGCGAGCGAACTCGCCGCCGCGCTCGACAACCACCTCAGCCTCGGCGGCCCGTTGCCCCACGCCTGGGCACACTCCGCCCCCGCCTGACGCGCGTGCCCCACGACCACCAGGAGACGAAACCTGATGTACGAGAAAGTTATTGGGCGGCTGGACGAGTCCTACACCGTGCTGTCCACCGGGCAGCGGGTCACCCGGCTCCGTGAACACGAGTTCACCGTGGTGCCGATGCACGAGTGCCCGTACCCCGCTTTCGGCACGATCTGCGCCGAGTGCGCCGCCGAGCGGCAGATCGACTTCGAATTCGACGACCCGTTCCCGTTCGCTCGCGTACCGCGATCGGATCGGTGGACCATTCGCGATCTGATCGACGCAGGCCAGCTCGCGGTCGGCGACGAAACCGTGATCGTCGGCCTCACCGGCCTCGTCGTCGCGCACGTGACCGCCTCCGCCGGGCTCCTGCTGCCCGACGGCCGGGTGTTCGACAACCCCACCGCCGCCACGCTGGCCGTGCGCGGACAGTGACACCCACACCGCCGCGCAGCGGAACCACGGCACGCGCGCCGCCGCGTCCCGCCCAGCCCCGCCGGGCTGGGCGGCACACCGGGGCACCCCCTTTTTTGATCCGATTAGAGAAAGGCTCGACCGGAATGACCGAGACCATCAACGCCAGCACCCGCGCTCGTTTCGCCGCTGTCGCGGTCGCGTTGCACGAGGCATTCGACGCCTCCCCGCACGCCCCCGACAGTGTCGAGGTGTGGCTGGCGATCGCCGAGGAGGCCGCGCGCCGCCTCGCCACCGATACTGTTGCGCCGCAGTGGTTTCCGGTGTTCGCCATCTACCGCAAGGTGCGGACCGAGGCCCGCGTCTACCCCGACACCGGGCAGGTGGAGATCACCAGCGGAGATCTGGAGGGAAATACCTATCCCGATCTCGCGGGCGCGGCCCGCGCGGTGGTCCTGAACTACCACCGTTGGGCCGGGGTCGGTGCGATCGGCGGTCCGCCTGCGTGGCGGCTGGACAGCCTCGGGCACCTGCCGGTTCGGCGGGCTCTCGCGGGCACCCCCGGCCACTGATCTCACCGGGCCACCCGGGCTAACGACGGACAGGGGTCGGGCAGAACCATCTGCCCGGCCCCTGTCCGTCGTGTCGGTCCGGCGGCGACGTGGGTCACCACCGGGGTGCCCTGGCGGGTCAGCGCGGGCGCAATGGGGGGAATCCCGCCGGATGTGGGAATCCTGCCGGTCATAGCCGCGCGTCTTGCCGTGTGTCTGCCCGTCGTGAATAGGGCGGGTTGACATTCCGGGCCTATCGAGCGTCAATGCATTCACGGGAATTGTTCCCGACCCAGATTTTCGGGCTTTGGCCGCACTGCGGGAGTAACCGGCGTTTCTCTCGCGGGCGGTTTTCATTTCATCTTGTGACAGGGAGTGCGGTAATGAATAGTGCGATCGTGGACACGATTGTGTCGCATATGGTGCGCGGTGACGACCTCGGGGTACTGACCGATTTCGCCGCGAGACACGTCACCCACGGGTATGAGACGAGTGGACCGTGGGAGGCGGGGGAGGGGCGGTGGGAGGTGCTTCTGTCGCAATCGCTGGCCTCCGACCTCGGGCGCGAGGAGATCGAGGCCCGCTGTGCGGCAGCGGGTCTGACCTACATGGGCACCGCGACCGAACACCTCATGCACGACACGGCGACACACGACAGCCAGGGTGTGATCAAACTGTCAGCCAAACTCGGCGGGAGCGTCTATGTGTCCGTGTGCGATAAATACGCCAAAACTGTGGGCAGAGTGTGGTTGCGATCCCCTGACACGTGTAACCACGGCGTGACGATATGCCACCAATGCGCCGAGAGCTGGGAAATAGATTACGACGTCCTGTATTCGAAAACCCAAGCCGGGCGGAAATTGTCTCAGCAACGCGCCGACACCCGCCCGACACCTGCCCCTCCGTTCCCCGCTGAATAGGGACGGGATACGATACGGGCACCGGGATGCCGGTTCACACCCATGTGGACGACCCCGGTGCCTGTATCGGTTGTCGCGGGGGTCGGGGCCGCCCCGCCACGCTGACGCCGCGATCGGGCGGGGGAGGAGGGGGACCCGGCACGGCGGGTGTGTCCGGTGACCTACTGCCCGCGCCCCCAACCGCCCGGCGGTCCCGTCCAGCGTCCCTCACTCGCTAGCTGGTGCGCGTCCCCGCAGCCGCGCCCTACCTTCCCCCAATCGCACCGCCGTGGTTCGCGATTCTCTGTAACGTGTCCGGCCGCGCCCCTGATGATTGTGGCATAAACCCATGTCCCTGGTGTTCGTCGCGCTGATGCACCAATATTTGGTCGGTCTCCCACGGCTTTGGCGGGCAGCGTCTTCAGGCGTCACCGCAGAGGATGGGGTTCACTGAGCAAGTCTGCGAGAGGCGAAGCCGGTCGCAGACCGTGCAGTTGAGGTTTAAGTTCGGGACTCCAGGCGTTGCGAGAGCCCCGGTACGCCGGTATGGTCGTTCCCCGTGAAGCGAGCCAACAGGCTTCACGATGAAGTCGGCCCCCCGCACGCGCGGGGGACTGCCAGCGAAGGGGATCCGGCGGGTCGTTGCCTCCTTCGCTTATAGCGACTTTGTGTAGCTTTGCAAGACACGTCAAGATCCCGTTAGCCGGGCAGGACTTGGCTCAACCAGACACGTTCTGGTCGAGCTGAGGCTGCCCCACCCTCACTCGGCCATCGAGGAGGGACGGTAAGTAGTGAACGGGTATCAGCTCGCCGTGCTGGTCGGTGTGAGCGTGACCGGTGTCTCTGCGTCGATAGCTGCCGCCGTGGCAAAGGTTGTCGTCACCAAGAACAAGATCAGGCTCACGCGTGAGGCATTGAAGGGCGTGCGTGGTCCCGATCGGGCTGCTGTGCTCCAAGCCCTCGGGGACGTTCTGTGAGCGCGACCGGCTCATGCGAATGCCGGACCGTGAGGACTAGAGCTGTGCGACGCTATCGGTCGGTGTCGATTCGGTTGTCCAGCCAGGTCACGATCTGCTCGATGTTGGTGGAGTAGCTGCTGGGATGCGCCTGCGAGTTGGTGAGGTGAGCGGCGTCCCCCATTCGGCGGGCCATGTCGGTCAGGGCGGTGCTCGTGGTGGGAGCGGTCGCGGCCGTGAAGCTGTCGGCGAGGGTGGGGAGCCGGGTGCCGGTGAAGGCGGTGGCCGTGGTCGCGGCGAGGTCGGTGGCGATGGGCGCGAGGCGGGAGACCGCGAGCAATGCGGCGAGGGGGTCGCCCGCGGCGAGGGCTTCGAGGGCGGTCCAGGCGGTTTCTTGGGCGTGGCCGAGGTCGGTGGCGATGCGGGTGATGTCGAGGTCGGCGAGAAGGTCGACGATTTGCGCGGCTAATGCCGTCCAGCCGGTGGTGTCCAGTGGTGCGGCGAGCGTCAGCGCTTGTGCGACGAGGTGTAGGTCGATCCCGGCGAGTAGATCCACGAGGGGACGGAACTGGTTGTTGAGGTCTCCGGCGATGCGGTGCAGTCCGGGGATGTCGCCGGTGCTGATGAGGGCGGGTAGTTGGGCGAGATCGGCGGCGATCGTGGGTACGTTCGCTGCGAACCGGGACAGCGCGCCGAGCACGGACACCACCTGGTCGAGGACCTCGGCGGCATCCAGCCCTCCACTCGGCATCGTTGAGCCCGCGCTCGGGTCGGGCACCGGCGCGGGGGTCGAGTCGGGAACCGGGGTCGCGGTGGGTGCCGCACCCGGGGTCGGGAACAGGGCCGGGCCCGGGGCGGGCAGGGGGTCGTCGGAGGCCGGAGTGGCGGTGACGGCGCGGCCGACCGGAGCGAGGGCGGGCGTTGCCTGGGCTGGGGTGGCGCAGGTTAGGTCGTGTTCGTCGCAGAGGGTGCGGACGCGGTCGGTCAGTGCGCCGAAGTCGTGGGAGCGGAGGCCGAGGATGCCCTGGCCGGGCAGCGGGCGGCCGAGTTGTGGGGTGGCGGGGTCACGGCGGGGGTCGGCGACCAGACCGACCGCGACGACCCGGGAGGCGGGGATCGGGCCCTGGTTGTGGCCGATCGCCGCGGCGAGGTCCCCGGCGCCTCGGGCACCGTCGGAGTATCCGGCGAGCACGACCCTCGTGTCCGAACACAGCCCGGCCAGGGCAGCCGAAACCGCTTGTGTCCCTGCTGTTTCGGAGCGGGAGTCGGGGGTGTAGGTCACGGTGCGGACATCGATGTCGCGGCCGTAGCGGGCGCGCAGCGCCTCGGCGACGGGAGCGAGTAGTCCTTCCGGTCGAGCAGGGTCGGGGGCCGAGGTCGTCTCCGACGCGGCGGGCACCAGCAGCGCGGTCCAGCGCGGGCAGGGCGTGGCGGCCGGAGTCGGGTCGGCGGCGGCGATACCGGCCCCGGCGGCGGTCAGAGCGGCGACGGCCGTACACAGCAGCGCGCGGGCGACGCGGCGGTGGGAGCGGTCGGCTCGGGGAGAGCGGTAGTGGTGCCGGGTGGGCATGGTGGTGTGTTCTCCTTTCGGTGGCCTCGGGGCCGAACAGGTGGGGGCCGAGGCGATTTCGGGTGAATCGAGGTAAGAGTCCGGGGAGGCGGGCACGCGGCGCGCCGGGCTGGTGCTAGGCGGAATCGCGTGCGCCTACCTGTGCCGGTACGGCAACGGCGGCGGGGCGGGTCGCGCCGTAATAGTCGTCGCCGGGGTAGCGGTAGTTGCTGATCTGGACGGGTTGTCCGACGTCGGGGGCGTGGATCATGCGGCCTGCTCCCAGGTAGAGGCCGACGTGGTGGATGTTGCCGGGGGTGCCGTAGAAGAGGAGGTCGCCGGGGGCGGGGCCGCCGAGAACAGTTGGGCCTGCGGCGTATTGGGTGTCGGTGGTGCGGGGCAGGGTGATGCCGCTGGCGCGGTAGGCGGCTTGGACGAGGCCGGAGCAGTCCCAGCCGCCGTTGATGTCGGGGCCGTTGCCGCCCCACACGTACGGCACTCCTAGTTGCGCGCACGCGAACGAGATCGCCTGCACCACAGCCGTATTCGCCGCCGAGGACGGTCGGCAGTCCCCGGTGCCGGGGTCGGGGGCGATGCGGTAGCGGGCGGCTTGGTCCAAAACTTGGTCGACGTACCAGTCGGCGTGGTTGTACGCGAAGATCGCCGCGTGGAGGTCGGTGGGTGCGCCGGAGTCGCAGAGGTAGTAGGCGGCGGCGTGGATGGCGTCGGACGGGTTGTAGCGCGAGGGCGGGCTCGCCCCGCCCGGAGGTAGCGGGTGGCGGGCGACGACCGAATCGAAGGTGGGGGCGAGGAACTGCATCGGCCCGGCGGCTCCCGCGGCGTTCTCCCCCGACCGCACTCCAGGCAGGGACGAGCGGCCGTGGTCGGTTTCGATCTTGCCGATCGCGGCGAGCACCGACCAGTCCAGTCCGGGGCAATCGTTCGCGGCTGCCTGGTAGAGCACCAGCAGATCGGGTGGAATGTCTTGGCGCGCTTGCGGACTCGGTTCGCTACCGCCTCCGGCCGTGGGTGGGGTGGGTGTGGGGAGGGGGTGGTCGTAGAGGATGACGGTGGTGACCACGGCGGCGATCACCACGACGCAGAACACGACCGCTGTCCCGCCCGCGGCGAGGGCTTTGACCAGCATCGCGGTCTCACCAGGGCTCGGGTGCGGGCGGGCGCGGGGGTGGTGGGGCGAGCAGGACCTGCCCGGCGAGCGTGGCCGTGGTCGTGGGTTCGGTGTCGAGGGTGTCGGGGTCGGGTGGGGTGCGCCGCGGCCAGGCGGCGGCCAGTTCGTGCACCCGAAGCCGCTCGGTTCCGCCGCTGTCGAGGGGTAGCCAGACCCGGTCGGCGGGGCTCGGGTCGGGAAGGGGGGTGAGGAGTTCGGCGGCGGCGGTGGCGACCGGTACCGTCCCGGGGTCGGGGAGTCGGTCCCAGGTGTGGCGCAACGCGTGCCGGGCGCTGGTCTCCCGGGCGAGGGTCGGCACCCAGAACAAAACCGGGGTGATGACCCCGGTGGTGCGGGCGAGTTCGCTGTAACCGCTCAGCTTGGCCGCGACGCGAGCCAG
This sequence comes from Nocardia sp. NPDC004068, assembly GCF_042874315.1. Taxonomy (NCBI): domain Bacteria; kingdom Bacillati; phylum Actinomycetota; class Actinomycetes; order Mycobacteriales; family Nocardiaceae; genus Nocardia; species Nocardia sp. NPDC004068. Next base: position 160,272 of record NZ_JBIAMW010000012.1, on the reverse strand, counting down.
GGTGGTGCTGGCGAGGTCGTATTCGAGGAAGAAGTCGAGCACCGTGCCGGTGTGGGTGTGGCGGCCGAAGGCGTCGGGGCGGGCGAGGTCGCCCCACAGCCGTTGGCAGCGGTCCTGCGACCACCATGCGTCCACTCGCGCGCTCGCGTCGGGGTCGTCGTGGGGGTGGGGGTGGCGGGTGAGGGTGGTGAACCAGGTGTTGATGCCGAGGGTGTGGGTCAGGTGCACGCTGTGCGCCACGGCGAGGGCGCGTTGGGGGTTGTAGCCCAGCTCGCGGACGGTGACTCCGGCCTCGGCGGCGAGCACCGCGGCGCCGGGAGAGGCGAGGACCCAGTGCGAGGGCGCGCTGCCTCGCGGGCGCAGCGGCCGGAACCGGTCCACGACGCCGTAGCGGTGCAGCCGCGCCAGCCGCCGCAGGGCCAGTTTCGGGCTGGAGAAGGCCAAATCACCGAGCTGGAGGGTGGTCAGGACGCGGTGCTCTAGCAGCATCCGCAGGATCCAGCGGTCCCGCGCGGTCAACCGCGACACCAACACCACAACCTCGCCGCCCGAGGCGGGGCGGGGGGCACGCAGATCGGCTTGCCGGTCAGGGAAGGAGATCATCGGTGCGAGTGCCCCTTTCGTGCGGGGAGGCGGGGATCATGGCGGACCGCCGACCCGCCGGGGGACTCACCGCGGCGGGGAGCGGGCGGCGGGCTGGGTGGGGTCGCGAGGCGGGTGTGGGCGGCGGCGGCGATCTCGGCGGCGCGGCCCGGGATCGGCGGGGGCAGGGGGCGGGTGGTGAGGGTGAACGGGCGCGCGTTTTGGCCGTCGACGAGGAGACGGGCGGCGGCGTGGAAGGCGTCGAGGTGGGTGAGGTCGTGCACCGTCAGCCAGGGGTCGGTGTGGCGGGCCAGGTCACGGGCGTCCTCGGGGCTCACCGCGAAGATGATCTTGTTTCTCGCGTTGGCGGAGATGCCGTCGCGCAGTTCGCTGGTCAGCTGGCCGAGGTTCTGGTGGGCGAGCGCCAAGGACAGGCGCAGGCCGCGGGCTTCGGCGAGCATGTCCTCCACGGGCGTGCTGAGATTCAGAAAATTTTGCGCCTCGTCGAGCACGAGGGAGGCGTCGGGCCGGTTGGCGGCGGGGACGCGGGCGCGGGCGGTGGCGGCTTGCCAGGTGCGGGCGACCAGCAGTGACCCGACCAGGCGGCTGGTCTCCTCCCCGAGCGACCCCTTCGGCACGCGGGCCAAACAGATTCCGCCGTGGTCGAGGACATCGGCGAACTCGACAGTCGACGGTCCGCCCGCGAGGGCGGCGCGCACGAACGGCCGCAACAAGAAAGCGCGGAGTTTGTTCAACAACGGGCCGATGAGTTGGGCGCGGCCGGTGTCGCTGAGTTGTTCGTAGCTGTCCCAGAAGCCGCGCAGGACCGGGTCGGGAGTGGTGCGGGTGACCCTTTGGCGGAAGGCGGGCTCGGTGAGCAAACGCGGGAGATCGGCGAGGGTGGGGGTGCCGGGTTGGGCGCACAGGGTGAGCAGGCTCGCCCGCATGATGTCGTCGGTGCGCGGCCCCCACCACGCCTTGTAGATCCGGTGGAACACGGTCACGAGGTTGTCCACCGTGAGGTCGAGCCCGGTCCGGCCGATCCGGCCGATGTCGAGGGGGTTCACGCACGGGGGTGGGGCAGTGGAGTCGGCGTCGAACAACACGACCCGGTCGGCGAAGCGCGACGGGAGCCGGGACAGGATGTCGGTGACGAGGTCGCCTTTGGGGTCGATGACGATCACGCCGCGTCCGGCGTCGGCGTCGTCGAGGATCACCCGCGCCAGCAGGGTGGATTTCCCGACCCCGGTGGGGCCGAGGATGTGCAGGTGGTGCCGGGCGTCGGACACCTTCACTGCGACCGGGCGGCGACTGCCGCTGTCGGCGAGGCCGAGGGGCTTGGTGTGAGGCCCGGAGGTGGGGATCTGCGGGGCGGGGGGCAGGGCGCGGGCTCCGGCGCGGTGCAGGCCGGGCAACCCGTCGTCGCTGGGGAGGTGCGCGATCGCGGCCAGTTCCGGCACCGACAGCACGTCCCCGCGCCCGAGCCGCCGCGCACCCAGCAACGCGTCGACGCGGACGCGGCGGCGTCGCCGGTAATAGTTGTGATCCGACACCGCCCCGAACACCGTCGCCAGGGCGTCGGCGCGGCCCCGCGCCACCGCCCGCGCCCCCGCGACACCCGCCCGCCCGGAGGTTGCGCCGTCCTCACCGTCCGCGCCGTCGTCGGGGACAGGGACGGAGACGGCGTAGCGCACGACGGTCTCCCAGTGCGGGCCGCGTGCTTTGATCGCGGCGGCGCGTGCGGCGGCGGCGTATTCCAACCGGGTCTGCTGATCGGCGGGCCGCGCGTCGACTGCGCCGCTGCTGCGGGGGGTGCGGGTGGTGGGGCCGGGGGTGAGCAGGTTCAGCACGTCGAGGGCGAGGGCGGCGGCCAGCCCGCTCGCCGCGCCGCCGGTGCGGCCGGTGCGGCCGGTGCCGGGGGTGCGGGTGGCGCGGGCGACGCGGCGGCCGGTGACCGGGCGGGCGAGGATCTGCACGCACGCGGCCTGGCCGGGGCCCAGGTCGTCGGCGGCGGTGATCAGATCCCGCACCAGATCCCCGTCGTAATCGGTGCGGATCGGCAGCCCCTCGCGGCGGCCCAGCCGCAATTCGCCCCCGGCCACCACCCGCCGCCGACCCGCTTCGGGTTCGGGCAGGGGCGGTGGCGCGGTGTGGTCGGTGGTGGTGTGCGCGCCCGGCCACGCGGAGGTGACGGCGCGTTCGATCAACCCGGGCGGGACGCTGGCGGGGACCCAGAGCCGGATCGCGGCCCCGTCCTCGGGGGTGACGGTGTACTCGAAGCCCAGATGCGGCTGCCCGAACAACACCCTCGCCCAGGCGGGGCGCAGCTGCCCGATCAGGTGAGCCCAGAACGCGAGCGCGCCTTTCGGATCGGCCTCGGGCGGGGTGAGCACGGTGACCAGCCGCGCCTCCGCGCTCAACCGTCGCCGCCGCAGACTCACTGCCGCCCGTGCCGCGGCGAGCACGCACACCGCCACCGCCGCCGCGGCGACCGCGGCCGGGATCGAGGCGGCGTGCTCGACCCGGGCGCCGAGGTCACCGAACACCGTGTCGGGGTGGAGCAGGATCCGGCCCAGCCACCCCTGCTCCGGGTTCGCGAGGGTGCTCACGCGGCCACCGCCGGGTGCGCGGTGCTGACGCCCCAGAACGGGGCGGCCCCGAACTGCGGGCGGGGACCGTGCCCGCTGCCGGTGGCCGTGGCGGTATCGGGTTTGCGCAGCACGATCACGTCCTCATGCGCGATCAAATGCATCGGCAGCCCCGCCGCCCGGTTCTTGATGATGAAGTCTCGTTGGAAGAAGCTGCTGCGGGCGACGAGGTCGCCGTCGGCCAACCGCCCCAGCAGCGCCACGCACCGCTCGACCGGGACGAGCCCGGCCAGGGTGCCGCAGGTGATCAGATGCGCGGGCAGGTTCACCAGTTCTGCGTGCTGCCGCCACGGGCGCGCCGTGATCACCACGTGCCCGCCGGGGGCGAGGTAGTCGGCGGCCCCGCCCAGGATGCGCGTGAATCCCGACAGCAAGCGGCCGAGGCCGACGTTGGCGAGATTGCCGCGGTCCAAGGTCGACCCGTAGCGGTGATCGAACTTGTGCACCTGGTGGCCGGGACGGATGCGGACGTGGCCGTGGACGGAGTCGCCGTAGGGCGGGGAGGTGATCACCAGCCGCACCCGCCCGCGCAGCGAGTCCGGTAGGAGTGCGGGGAGTTTGCGGGCGTCGCCGGTGTAGACGGCGGCGTCGAGATCGATCCCCGCCTCGCGGGCGAGCCCGATGTTGGCGCGGGCGAGGTCGGCCCAGCGGGGTTCGTATTCGACGCCGATCGCGCGGCGGCCGGTGTGGAGGGCTTCGACCAGGGTGGTGCCGATCCCGCACATCGGATCCAGCACCAGATCACCCGGGGCGGTGTAGGTGGTGACGGCGTGGGTCACGATTGCCGGGAGCATCTTCGCCGGATGCTTCACGCTGTCGGGGTGGTAGCGGCGGCCCCTCCGCTGCACGGCGGGCGTGGCCTGGCCCGTCGCCCACACCGACACCGGCACCGACGTGATGGAGAGGGCCTCGGTTCCAGTGCCCGAGTCGCCGCTGCCGGGGGTGGCCTCGGGGGTGGTGGGGGTGGGGGTGGGGTCGAGAGTCATGCGAGTGTCCTTCGAGTCGAACCGGGGTCGAGGGGGAGTGGCCGGGCGGGGGGTCATGCGGAGGGGCGGAGGAACACGAACACGTCGGTGTGCACGACGACATGCGGTGCGGGCAGCGGGTCGGGGGCGTCGGCGGGCGGGGCGGCGGGGATGGTGTCGCCGGTGACGGGGGCGGCGATAATGTGCTGGAGGTAGAGCAGGTCGGCGGCCTGGGCGGCGGCCACCACGGCACCGGCCGGATCGAGCAGCACCCCGCCGCGGGTGTGGCGGCAGCGGGCGAGCACGACCAGCACCGCCCCCGCCCCCATCCGCTCCACCGCCGCATCGACCGCGCGGTCGGCGGCGTCCGCCTCGGTGTCCTCGCCCAGCAGCGTGACCACCACGAGATCGGCGGACTCCTCGAGACCGGGGGCGGTGTGGCGGCCCAGGGCGCGCACCGCCGCCTGCGCGGCCTCGGTGTCGGGCTCGGCCACCCGCAACCCGCCGCGGGTGGTGGGGGCGGGCCACCCGAGCAACGCCACCCGCTCGCCAGGCGCGGAGAACTCGCGCACCGCGCGCGACATGATCGGTGCGGGCCACCGCTGGCCGGGGTCGAGCGGGCCGGGGCCGATCGCCCAGAGGGTCGACGGCACCACCACAGTGGCCGAGGCGGGGGAATTCGCAAGCATGAGAAGAGCGCTCCTTGGTGAGAGAGGACTGTCACTCACCTACTTCCGTCGAAATCGTCTTTTCGGGACACCGCCCGGAAAAATTCTTCGACGCAATCCGAGCGAGTGGGGGCTGGGGCGATATCGCCGCCGCGATGAGAAATCTGGCTGGCCAGAAATCCAGGGAGAATTCTGACCATTAGCTCGGGGAGGAACACGGCATGTCCCGGCGGCAGCCGCACCGCATCCTGATCACACCCGCTCGTACACATCTACTGGTAGAGACACTGTTTGTGAGGGGCTGAGGTGCGAGAGTGAGAGGGTTCACCGGTTGATAGCCGAGTTCATCGGGTGTGGTGTGGATGTTTTGCGGGGGTGTTTTGGGTGTGCTGTGGGTGTGGTTTGGGTGTGGGTGTTCGGTCTGCTTGTGAGGTCGGAATTCTTTTCGTGACTTCACGAGCAGGAGTTGATGATGGCGAATTCGAGATCGAGAAACCACGCGAGCCCGGGAGGGTCGCCGTTGGAGGTGGTATCGGCGGCATTCGACCGCCTCGCCGACCACCGTCTGCCCGCCGATCTTCTACCGCTCCCGCTCCCGGTCCCGGGCGCGGACGCGGCGGGTGGCTGGGTGGAGTCGTGGGCCGGGTTGCGGGCGCTGTTGTGGGACCGCGCGCTGCCGATCGCGGCGGTCGACGCGATCTGGGCGCGGTTGATCGGCCACGCCCGCGGACACGGCGGCGACGCGACCCTGGTGTGCGCGGGTTCGGCGGTGCCGATGCTCGCGGGGATGGCGAGTTTGTTCGCCGCGCCGGGCAGCCGGGACCGCCACGACGTCGAAGCCGACGTGCTCGCGGGTTTCCTCGCCCACCTGGGCCGGGTCGAGCTGGAGGGCCCGGGGTTGTGGCATCGGCTGCGGTGGGCGGCCTACCGCGCGGCGGACCGGGCAGCGCGCCACCAGCCCGTGCTGCCGCTCCCCGACCTCGACCGCGATCTCGACTGGCTCGGCGCCGCGAGGCCGGTGGCAGGAGCCCGACCGGGTCACCCGGAGGCGGTACTGGCCGAGGCGGTCGCGGCCGGGGTCCTCAGCCCGGAGGCCGCGGAGTTGATCGCTGAGTCGCGGTGGGAACGCCGCACGCTCACCTCGCTGGCTCGTGCGCGAGGGCAGTCCCCGTACCGGTTGCGCAAGCTGCGCCGCCGCGCCGAACACGCCCTGCTGCCGTGGCTGACCGACCGCGCCCGCGACCTCGGCGACACCCACACCGTCGAGGCCCAAGCGATCATCGCCCTGCCCGACAACCCCGCCCCACCCACACCCCACAGCCCTCGCCAGCGAGAACCGCACGCGCCCACCGCGGCGCGCCCGCGAACCGGATTCGACGGATACGAGGAGGTGCGGGCATGCGCGTGACACGAATCCTCGACAACACCCCCCGCCTCACCCGCGGCCCGCGGCGACGCCGCCTGCGGTGGCTGACGGTGCTGGTGGTGGCGGCAGCGGTGCTCGTGGTGTCGGCGGCCTCAGCGTCAGCCGCGCCGCCCGCGCCCTCGGTGCAGGGCGAGCAGGTGCTGGCGATCGCGTCGTCGCTGGGTCAGGTGCTCGACAATCTGCGCACCTGGTTGATCGGGCTCCTGGCGGCGCTCGCGACAGTGTGCCTGACGGTTGCTGGGGCGCGGTATCTGATCGGTGGGGGCGATCCGGGCGAGCTGGAGAAGGCCAAGACCGCGCTGCGGGCGGCGTGTGTGGGCTACGCGCTGGCGATGCTGGCACCGGTCATCGTCGACGTCCTCAAATCCATCGTCGGAGCCTGAGCATGAACACGCTGGCTCCCACCCGGCCCGCCCCCGCGCCGCGACGGGCACCCTGCATCAGGCGAGTCTCGGCCGCCGCGGTGGGGGCGGTGCTCGCCGCGGCACTGACCATCCTGATGGGCGGCGGGACCGCTGGGGCGCAGCCGCCGCTCCCGCCGGTACCCCCCACCATCCCGACAACGCCCACACCGCCTGTCACGAGCACACCGGCACCTTCGCCGCCCCCGGGGGTTCCGTCCTCGCGGTGGGCTCCGCCTCCACCGACGACCTCGGTGCCCCCCTCGGTCCCGCCGAACCCGGGGGTGACCGGCCCGCTGGTTCCGCCCCCGGATTCGCCCGGCGGGGGCGGGTGCGGGGTGATCAACATCGGCGGCTGCGTGGCGACCGCGATCGACGGATTCTTCCAACGGCTGGTCGACTCCGGCCTGGACCCGATGCTCGGGCTGCTGTCACACACCCTGCTCACCACGCCGGGCCCGGACGACTTGCCGCAGACGAAAGCACTGTGGTCGCAGTCGTGGGAGCTGGTGGTCGCGGTGTACGGGCTGCTGGTGATGGCGGCCGGAGTCCTGTTGATGCTGCGCGAGACGCTGCAAACGCAGTGGTCGCTGCGCGAGCTGGCACCGAGGCTCGTGGTCGGGTTCGTCGCGGGGGCGATGAGCATGGCCCTCGCCACCGCCGCGATCGGTCTGGCCAACGCTTTGGCCCAGGCGGTCGCCGGGGACGACGGCGAGTCCGACTCGGCCGCGGCGGCGTTGCGGCAGTTGGTCGGGGCCGGGGCGCACACCGGGATCTTCGCGCTGCTGCTGATGAGCGCCCTGCAGGTGATGCTCGTGGTGCTGTTGGTGACCTACGTGGTGCGGGTCGTGGTCACCATCCTGCTCATCGTCGCGGCCCCGCTCGCCCTGATGTGTCACGCGCTGCCCGGCGCGGACGCGGTCGCGCGATGGTGGTGGCGCTCGTTCGCGGCGTGCCTGGGCATCCAGGTCGCGCAATCACTGATCCTGGTCACCGTCGTGCGAGTGTTCCTCACCCCCGGCGCGTGGGGGTTCTTCGGCCCCACCAAAACCGGGATGGTGGACCTGGTCGTCGCGCTCGCGTTGATGGCCGTGTTGATCAAAACACCGTTCTGGCTGCTGTCGACCCTGCGGATCGGGAACGGCCGTCGCACCTTCATCGGGTCGCTGGCCCGCGGCTACGTCGCCTACAAAACCTTCGGCCTGCTCAAGGGCGGCGGCGCAGCCCGCACCGCCGCTCGGTCGGCCTCGCGAGCGCGCCGCACCGCTGCTGGGCCGCCCGACCCGTACGCGCGGGTGCGCGCCACCCGCGACGGGCAGCTGATGCTTCCCCTCGAAGGCGTGCACCGCGTCCGCAAACCCCGCCGCGACCCCCCACCCTCCCCGTCCGCCGGTGCGCAGCCGAAACCCGCCCGCCCGGCACGGGGCAGGCAGCTCGCGTTCGACTTCAGCTCCACTGAACCCGACCCCTACCGGGGGATCCGGCCCCGCCGCGACGGCCAGTACCCGCTGCCGATCCCCGTGACCCGGGTCAGCAAACCCACCTCACCGCCCGGACCGCGGCCCGCGGCGCGCGCCCCGGCGGTGCCGCGCGGTCGCCGCCCGGAGCAGCTCGCGTTCGACTTCGACACGCCCGCGCCGGGCGGGGACGACCCCTACGCGGGGATCCGGCCGCGCCGCGACGGCCAGTACCCGCTGCCGTTCCCCGTGACCCGGGTCAAACCCGCCCCGCCGCCGCCCCCGCCTCCACTCCCGCCTGCGCGGGTGCGGCCGGTGGGGCGGCAGTTGCATCTTCCGTTGCCTGATCTGCCGGTGCGTCGCCGCGCGCCGCGCGCTCCCCGAGGAGGAACCCTTCGATGACCACGACCGTGCGGATCCCCGCCGACGTCGACCGCGGCGACCGGCTGCTGGGCCCGTTCACCGCCCGCCAGCTCGCCGTCCTCGCAGCCACCGCCCTGCTGCTCTACGCGGCATGGCTCGCCAGCCGCACCCTGATCCCGCCCCTGGCGTTCCTCGCCGCCGCCACACCCCTCGCGAGCCTCGTCACCGTCGCGATCCTCACCCGCCGCGACGGCCTCCCCGCTGACCTGCTCCTCGTCGCCGCGATCCGCCACCGCCTGCGCCCACGGCACCTCGTCACCGCCCCGGAGACCGGGGTCATCGCGAGGGCGCCGAGATGGATCACCGACCGAACGAGGCGAGCACGCCCGCGCCCCCCGGTCCCGACCCCACTCGCGCCCGAGGCGTTGCGGTTGCCGGAGGCGGTGGCCCCGCGCGGCGGGATCGGGGTGATCGACCTCGGGGCCGACGGGTTGGCGGTGGTCGCGGTCGCGGGCACCGTCAACCTGTCCCTGCGCACCCCGACCGAACAAGACGCGCTGGTGGGTCAGCTCGCGGGCTGGCTACACACCCTGCGCCAACCGGTGCAGATCCTGCTCCGCTCCGCCCGCCTCGACCTCACCCCCTACCTCGCCACGCTGCACGCCGCCACCAGCGACATGTCCCCGGAGCTGGCTGACGCCGCCCACGACCACCTCACCCACCTGACCGACCTCGCCACCGACGACCACCTCACCCGCCGCCAGGTCCTGCTCATCTGGCGCGACCCCCTCGACACCCTCACCGCCCCCTCCGGCCTCGGGCTGCGCGGACGTCGCCGGGCCCGGCGGGGGGTGTCGGAGGCGGCGCGGCGGAGCGCGGAGTCGCGGCTGCTGCGCCGGATGAGCGAGGCCGCCGACACCCTCGCCCCGCTCGGGGTCACCGTCAGCGCCCTCGATGACACTCAAGCCGCCGCCGTCCTGACCAGTTGCTGCAACCCCGACCACCTCGTCACGACCGAGGAGACCACCGCCCGCGACACCGTCGTCACCACGGCGACCGGGTTCGCTGACACCGGCCTCACCGTCGAGGATCCGTTCGCGCCCCGGGGTGGGTTCGGGCCGGAGTCGGTCACGATCGGCACCCGCCACCTCGTGCTCGGCGGGGACTGGACGACCACGCTCGCGGTCACCGGCTACCCCCGCGAGGTGACCGCCGGGTGGCTGTCTCCGCTGCTGTCGCACCCCGGACGCGTCGACGTCGCCGTCCACATCGACCCCGTCGACCCGGTCACCGCCGCCACCCGCCTGCGCCGCCAACTCGCCCGCCTCGAATCCTCCCGCCTGCACGACGCCGGACGCGGACGGCTCCCCGACCCCCACGTCGACGTCGCCGTCGAAGACGCCGCCGACCTGTCGGCGCGGGTGGCGCGGGCCGAGGCGCGCCTGTTTCGGGTGGGGGTGTATCTGTGCGTGCACGCCGACAGCGAAACCGAGTTGGCCGAGGAGGTCGCCGCGGTGCGCGCGCTGGCGGCGAGCCTGCTCGTGGACACCTGCACCCTGTCCTACCGCGCCGCCCAAGCCTGGGCCACCACCCTGCCCCTCGGCCTGGATTTGATCCGGGTCCAGCGCACCTTCGACACCCCCGCCCTCGCCGCGATGGTGCCGTTCGACTCCCCCCAACTGCCCGTCGCCGACCCGGTCGCGGCCACCCGCCCCCACGGCGTGCTCTACGGCCGCGACGCAGGCGGGGGACTGCTGATCGTGGACCGGTTCGCCCCGGAAGCCCACAACCACAACACGGTGATCCTCGGCCGCAGCGGCGCTGGGAAGTCCTACCTGGTCAAAACCGAGATCCTGCGCTCGCTGTATCGGGGCATCGAGCAGGTGGTGATCGATCCCGAAGACGAGTACCGCCGCCTCGCCCACGCCGTCGGCGGCACCCACATCCGCCTCGGCACCCGGCACCGGCTCAACCCGTTCGACCTGGAAATCCACACCCACCCCGACGGCCGCCACACCGCCCCACCCGACGCCCTCACACGGCGAAAACTCGTCCTGCACACATTGATCCAGGTCTTGCTCGGCGACCAAACTCCCGCCCAGCGCGCCGCGCTGGACACCGCTCTGACCGCGACCTACACCGCCGCCGGGATCACCGACGACCCCGCCACCTGGACCCGACCCGCCCCCACCCTGACCGAGCTGCGCGAGCATCTGACCCGCCTCGGCGCACCCGCCGCCGCGGAACTGGCCGCCGCGTTGCATCCGTATGTCGCGGGCGGGGCGTTCGCCGACCTGCTCGACGGCCCCACCACCATCAACCCCGACGGCGGGCTGGTGGTGTTCTCGCTGCGGGACCTGCCCGAGGAGTTGATGGCGATCGGGACCCTGCTCGTGCTGGACGCCACCTGGCGGCGCGTGGCGAACCCCGCCGACCGGCGGCCCCGCATGGTCACCGTCGACGAAGCCTGGCTGCTCATGCGCCAACCCGCCGGAGCCCAATTCCTGGCCCGAGCGGCGAAAGCCTTCCGCAAACACTGGGCCGGACTCACCGTCGCCACCCAGGACTGCGCCGACGTGCTGTCCACCGACCTCGGGCGCGCGATCGTCACCAACGCGTCCACCCAAATCCTGCTCCGCCAAGCCCCCCAAGCCATCACCGAGGTCGCCGCGGCGTTCCGGCTTTCCGAGGGCGAGCAGCAATTCCTGCTGGCCGCCGGGCGCGGCACCGGGTTGCTCGCCGTCGGGACCGATCGGGCGATCTTCGCGTCGTTGGCCTCACCCGCGGAGAACGCGCTGATCACCAGCGACCCGAACGAACTGGCTGCCCTCGACACCAGCGACAGCAGCGATGACATCGACATCGACCGGTCGATGTCGCTGAGACCGCTCACCGAACCCGACCCTGATCCCACGGCCGCGCTCGACGCCTGCGGTGAGGTCACCGTCGACACCGCCTACGAGCAAGCCGCGTTTAACAGGAGAGAAGCGGCATGACCCGTGCTTCACGCCCTCGCTGCACATGGGCTTGCTCCCGGGGGCGTTGCCGCATGAGTGATTCTGCGTTTCGACTACGCCTTGTATGGTCACGAGTTACAGCCACCGCGACCGACACGCGAAACATGTCAGTGTCCGAAAAGATGCAGACGACTCGCCACCTGCGTGCCAATCACACCGGCAGCGCCACTCGCGCTTGCGATTACCCAGCGGAACCGCTCAAGTGCCCTGATCCGCGTTTCGTGGTCGACATTGCCAGCTACAAGCTGTTCGACCTTGGTTTCCAGGCGGGCAAGCCTTTCCGCCTCCTCAAGGCCGCGGCTCGGCTGTGCAGGCAACTCCGGACGACCCGATGCGAAAATAGACATGAGGAACTAACCCCTTCCGGGATCTCGTTCCTGGTACCCATCTCCAGGCGGCCACGTGCATGGACTGAGGAGCGTCCAAGTCTCACTTATGCGGCGCGGGCCCTGTTAAATTGACGGTCAACTCTATCATGAGCGGCCAACCGACCTCGGGCGAGCCATCCATCGATCCGGTGGAGGTACGAAAACCCCGCTGCGCCAAGCAATTTGGTACTCGCGGGGCGCGCCCGATCGGTCAGGATGGAGGCCCGCAATCGCTTTCTCGGCCAGCGGCCTAGGCATGGTCGCCAGGATGTCTTCCGAAGGCGGCTCCGGCTTCATAGCTGCTTCCATCAACTCAGAGGAGCCCAATTTTACATGTCCGTGCTTGCATCCGACCTGCCACCATCGGTCGAGCCCGTCCCAACAGTCAGCGAAAGCCCAGTTGCAAATACCATGCCTCCTCTTTCCGCTCGACGTTTTGCCAACAAAGTAGAAGCGCTGTGCGTCGACCCTGCGAAATTCGTATACCCTGCCAAGCTGGCAACCATTGTCGGGGCACCGAAAGACCACCTGCGGAAGGGTAGAGCGGCGGCGCTGACTCAAGCTTGCAAGTTCGGCGGCGTACCATTCGCTGGCCTTTTTCCACACTGCCAGTTCAGCAGGCCAGGTTACGCTGCGTTGCCAATCGTGATAAGCGCGCCAGCCTTCCGAACTCTTGAGCATACCTCGCTGCAGTTCAGCTCGCCGTTCGTAGCCAGCCGTAGCGTCAAGCTCGGACTGCCACTCGTCCCACGGCTCAGGTCCAAACACTGCCACCCCCGCAGCACCCCCTCTCTACGCCTCGTAAACAACGCCGATGATACCGATTCCCGGGGGTGCAGGCGCGGCCAGGCGACGAGCCGAGGGCCTATCGGTTTCTCCAGGCGGGCCAGGCCCTGGGCCGTGGTTCGGGTCCATGCCGTCTTCGGGCACAGGGCCTCCCTGGGATTCCTGTGCGGTGTTTCTGCGCGCGGATTACGGCCGATTGGAATAGCAACCGGCAGCGGCGCTACACGAGACGATTGCTTGACAATTCCGGCACATGGAGCGTCCATTACGTTTTGCGCCATTGATTTGCCGATACCTGAATCGGTGCGTGCGACCAGAAATCGCATTGTTTCGGGGATTGGGCGACGGCGCGGAGAGAAAACGCGAGAAGTATTCCGCTCGAGAAATCGAAGCAACCGGAGAAAGGGATGGAGTTGGACGAGAGAACTACGGACGAGACGGTCGTGCCGCTACACGAAAGAAGGACCGTGCGCCGGTCACGACGGGCGCGGCGTCTCGCGGACGGGCGGGTCGGCGAGCTGACGGTGTCGTTCCAGGTGCGCTACGTCCACGGCGCTGAGGCCGACCGTGTCTCCGCCGCGCAGGCACGCGCGCTCGCCGCCCTGCTGCGATGGGCCGCCGCCTCCGCTGCGACCGCGCCGACTCCGGTCGAGCAGGCGATCGAGCGCGGCCCCGTGACAGGCCGCGACACCGGTGAGGAGGCCGCAGCGTGATGATGCCCGAAATAGCAACCGGCACAGCCGATTCGCTGGGATTGATGGGTCTCGGTGATCAGGCGCAGGTCCCGGTCGCGGTGTTCCTGCGGACCTCGACGCGGGATCTGCAGGACCCGACGTTGTCGCTGCCACGGCAGCTGGAGAACTGCCGCAGCGTGTTGCCGCCGGGATTCGTGATCGTCGCGTTCTTCTACGACGTGGAAAGCTCCCGTAAAGATCTCGATGAGCGCGGGTTCGGTCACGCCCACGAAGCGTTCGACATCCCGATTCCCCGCGATGGCGGGTTGGCCGATCTGCTGGCCGAGGCCAAACACCCCGGGCGGCGCTTCGAAGCGGTCGTCGTGGAGGAGATCGAACGCGCCGCTCGCTGGACCCACCAATCCACTCAGCTCGAACACGAGCTGGAATCGGTCGACGTGCCGCTGTTCGCCGCCGACGAGGGACCGATCGCCCTGACCGAGAAGCGAGCCACCCAGATCCTGGTGCGGCGCGTGAAACAGGGTGTGGCCGAGTGGATGCTGCGGCACACCCTCGAACAGTCCATGGAGGGGTTCCGCGAACACGCCCGACAGGGCTGGAACATCGGCAAAGCCTGCCACGGCTACCTCAACGACCACGTCCCGCACCCCGTCGCGGCCAAACGCGAGGAGGGCCGCACCAAGTCCCGTCTCGTCGTGGACCCCGAGCGGTCGCCAGCGGTGGTGCGGATCTATCAGTGGCGGCACGACGAGCGTCTCGCCTACAAGGTGATCGCCCAGCGGTTGAACCAGGACCTGGACCGTTACCCGCCGCCGCGCCCCAATCGCGGGGAACGGGCACGCGGCTGCTGGACCACCTCGTCGGTGCGGGAGATCCTGATCAACCCGAAATATACGGGGTACATGGTGTGGAACCGGCGAGCCAGCAAGAAGGGCGGAAAGCTCAACCCGCCCGAGAAATGGATCTGGTCACCCCAACCGACTCATGAGCCGCTGGTCACCCGGGAGATGTGGACCGCCGTGCAGCAGATCGCCGCCGCCCGGCAAGGGTCGCGGATGAGCGGCAAGAACAGCCATCCGGCGACCCGCCGCACCTACGTGCTGCGCTATTACGTGCACCACCGGCAGTGCGCGAAGCGGATGTTCGGCAAAACCCGCAAAGGTCACGCCTACTACACCTGCCAGCCCCAACTCGACCGTGTCGGTGACCCCAGCGCCTACGCCGACCACCCCCGCGCGGTGTACGTGCGTGAAGACAAACTGCTCGAATGCGTGCAAACCTTCTTCAACGAGCGCGTGTTCGGCCCCGACCGCACCGTACTGCTACGCCACCAACTACGCGGCCACGACTCCAGCGACCGCCACGATCTCGAACAGCGGATCGCCGCGATCGAGAAAACCCTCACCGACATCACCCGCCGCCAGAACAACCTCCTCGACGAACGCGAAACCCGCACCGTCACCGGCAGCGACGAGATCGCCGACGCCTGGGCCGAACGCATCCGCCAACGCTTCGCCGACCTGGAAACCGAACGCCGCACCAAACAAACCGAACTCGACACCCTGCGCGAACAAGCCGCCCGCGAACAACCCCACCAACCCGACCTGATCGAGGAACTACCCACTCTCACACTGAAACTCACCGACGCACCCGACGCCCTACAACGCGACTTCTACGCGGCGTTCGGCATCAAAGTGGTCTACGACCACGACACCCGCCACGTCACCATCTACGCCACCCTCACCACCGAAACACTGCCCGGCATCACCGACGCCACCACAGCGATAACAACCCCCCACAGCGGCACCACACCCCCCGAACCCCCGGCACCGCATCGGGCGACCCCGAACCGGCACACCGCCACCATGAGAGGAATACGCGACACCGCCACCAGCGGGACAACAGTTGCCCATGTTTTACGTGCCCCCGGCAGGAATCGAACCTGCGACCTAGGGATTAGAAGGCCCTTGCTCTATCCAACTGAGCTACGGAGGCGAGGCAGCACCACACACCATGCCGGGTTCTGGGCACGGTGTCCAGCGTGTTGATTATAGCGACCGTCCAGCTCAATCCTGGCTCTCGGCGAGCTAACGGTGCGGGTGTCGGGTGGATCACAGGGTTGTGGTAGAGGAGCAGGGTGGGGCGGAGGGGGGTGGGGGGTCGAACTACGCTGGGAGACATGTCGTCACCGCAGGACCCGTCCGTCGAAGTTGGCAGCCAGGCCATCCGGGCGGAGTCGAGGACGACGTTCGCCGTACTGGCCGTGTTCGCGTCCGCCGTGGCGGCTCTGGTCGCGCCGCTCGTGGTCGGGTTGTCGGCCGCGCGGGCCCTGACCTTGCTGGGCATTCCCGATCCGGGAGCGCTGACGACCTACGGGTTGCCCGCGGTGCGGGCCGTGGCCGATCTGTCGGGGGCGCTGGCCGTCGGGTCGTTGTTGTTCGCGGCGTTCCTCACGCCGCCGCAGCGGGACGGGCTGTTGGACCTCGGGGGGTATCGGGCCGTGCGGCGCGCGGGGATCGCGGCGTTCGTGTGGGCGGTCGCGGCGACGCTGCTGGTTCCGCTGACGCTCTCGGACACCACCGGGCAACCGGTCGGCAGCATTCTGCGGCCGGAGCAGATCTGGGACGCGATCCCCAAGGTGGAGGTCGCCGGGTCTTGGCGGGCAACGGCTTTCATGGCCGTGGCGCTCGCGGTGGCCTGCCGGTTGGTCCTGCGGTGGGGTTGGACGCCGGTGTTGCTCGGGTGGTCGGTGCTGTGCCTGCTGCCGGTCGCGCTCACCGGCCATTCGTCGGCGGGCGGCGCGCACGACATCGCCACCAACAGCCTGATCCTGCATCTGGTCGCGATGGCGTTCTGGGTGGGCGGGCTGTTCGCGGTGCTGGCCTACGCCGTGCGCGGGGGTGCGCACACCGCGTTGGCGACCGCGCGGTTCTCGACCGTGGCCACGTGCGCCTTCGTGATCGTCGCGATCAGCGGTGTGCTCAACGCCTGGGTGCGCGTGCCGTGGGACGACCTGTTCACCACCACCTACGGCCGCCTGGTGATCGCCAAGACCGCGGCCCTCTGTGTGCTCGGCGTGATCGGATTCTTCCAGCGGCGCAAGGCGATTCCCGCGCTCGCGGCCGACCCCACCGATCGGGGCGCGCTGATCCGCTACGCCGGAGTCGAGGCGCTCGTGTTCGCCGCGACCGTGGGACTCGCCGTCGGGCTCGGCCGGACGCCGCCGCCGGAGCTGGGGCGGGTGCCCTCGCCCACCGAGGTCGAACTCGGTTACAACCTGGCCGGGCCGCCGACGCTCACGCGGGTGCTGTTCGACTGGCGCTTCGACTTGATCTTCGGGACGCTGTCCCTCGTGCTCGCGGTGTTGTATCTGGCCGGTGTGCGCCGGCTCCGGGCGCGCGGCGACGCGTGGCCGATCGGGCGCACGGTCGCCTGGCTGTGCGGTTGCGCGGTCGTGCTGTTCGCGACCAGTTCCGGGGTGGGCCGCTATGCCCCGGCCATGTTCAGCCTGCACATGGCCCAGCACATGTTGTTGTCGATGCTGGCGCCGATCCTGTTCGCGCTCGGCGGCCCGGTGCTGCTGGCGCTGCGGGCGCTTCCGGCCGCCGGTCGGGACGCGCCGCCCGGGCCGCGCGAGTGGATCCTGGCCGCCGTGCACAATCCGGTGTCGCGTGTGCTGACCCAGCCGGTGGTCGCGTCGGTGCTGTTCGTCGCCGGGTTCTACGGGCTGTACCTGGGCGGGATCTTCGATCACGTCGTCGATCAGCACGGCGCGCACCTGGCGATGAATCTGCACTTCCTGGTGTCGGGCTACCTGTTCTACTGGGTGGTGCTGGGCATCGATCCGAAACCCCGTCCGGTGCAACCGCTCACGCGGGTCGGAATGGTGTTCGGCTCCTTGCCGTTCCACGCGTTCTTCGGGGTCGCGCTGATGAGCATGACCACGGTGATGGGCGGCTGGTTCTATCGTTCGCTCGGACTGAGCTGGAACACCGATCTGCTCGACGATCAGCACACCGGCGGCAGCCTGGCCTGGGCCAGCGGTGAGATCCCGCTCGTGGTCGTGATGCTCGCGCTGCTGGTGCAGTGGTCGCGCAGCGACTCCCGCCTGGCGCAGCGGCTCGACCGGGCGGCCGACCGCGATCACGACGCGGCGCTGGCCGCGCACAACGCCATGTTCGCGGAGCTGGCCAAGCGGGACCGGGAGGTCCGTCGGTGACCGATGCGAACGCATCGCGAAAAGTGAAGCGGCTCTACCGTTCCGACGTGCGCGAGGCCCGGCTGCGGCTGGGCCGCCGGACCCGGGTCACCCCGGTCTTCCACACCGATGTGAGCGGCCCGAACGGCCCGGTCCCGGTGACGTTCAAACTCGAATACCTCCAGCACGGCGGTACTTTCAAGGTGCGCGGCAGCCTGAACGCGCTGCTCGAGTGCCGCGGCGACGATCGTCCGGTGATCATCGCCTCGGGCGGCAACGCCGGGATCGCCGCGGCTCTCGCGTGCGCGCTGGAGGGCCGGTCGTGCACGGTGGTCGTGCCCGAATCCGCGCCGCACACCAAGGTCGCCGCCATGTGGGCCTACGGGGCGGAGGTGCTCTGGCACGGCACGACCTACGCCGAGGCGCACCGCTATGCCGACGAGATCAGCGACGAACGCGGCGCGGTCCAGCTGCACGCCTACGATCTTCCCGCCGTCGTGGCCGGCGCCGGGGTCGTGGGACTCGAGATCGAACGTCAGGTGCGCGGGCGTCCGCCCGTGCTCGTCGCCGTCGGCGGTGGCGGGCTGGCCGCCGGGATCGCGGCCGCGCTGGGCGCCCGCGGTCACGTCGTGGGCGTGGAACCGAAGGGCGCGCCGACCCTGCACTCCGCCTTGGCCGCCGGGCGCGCCGTGGACGTGCACATCAACAGCATCGCGGCGGATGCCTTGGGCGCCACCAGGATCGGGGCCATCCCCTTCGAGATCGCGCAGCGCTACGACATGGGTTCGGTGCTGGTCAGCGACGACGCCATCGCCATGGCCCGCGAATATCTGTGGCGCGAATTCCGCATCGTGGTCGAACCCGCGGGCGCGACCGCGCTGGCCGCCATCCAGAGCGGCGCCTACGTGCCCGAACCGGGGGAGCGTCCGGTGGTGGTGTTGTGCGGGGCGAATACGGATCCGGCGACATTGTGACTCATTGCGCCGAGGGCAGATGCCAGTCGAAGTGTCCGCCCGCGTGGGCGTTGATGGTGTCGCGCAGGTAGTTCGCCGACTCGACCACGATGCCGCCGCCGTCCTTGGTGCCGATCAGGATGCCGAGGAAGTCGGCGGTGTCCCGGCCGCTGCGGCGGTAGACGATGCCGCCGGAATCGCCCTTCTCCGAAGGGAAGTCGGCCACGAAGTAGCCGTTCTGCAGCGCGGTCACCGTCCCGCAGGTGATGCCGGTGGTGGAGCCGACGTGACAGATCTCGTCGCCGACCGCGGCCGTGCCGTCGGCGGTGGTGATCGTCAGCCGGTTCGACAGTGTGCTGGCCGCGGTGACCGACGACGCGTAGCGGACCAGCGCGAAACCGAGGTCGCCCACGGTGTCGTCGGTGCCGAAGCCCTGGTCGTACACGCCCACTCGCGATCCGTCGTGCGCGAAGACGTCCTTGCCGCCCTCGAAGCAGTGGCCCGCCGTGACCCCGTACTCGACCCCGCCCAGGAAACCGCTCAGCCCCAGGCTGCACCGTTTGTCGTCGGTGTTCAGCGCCATCCCCGGCGCGGCGGTGCCCATCGCGGCCCGCGCCTGGGACGGTATCGCGACGGCCAGGGCCAGGGCGGCCGCCAGGGCCAGCAGCAGTCGCGGAAAGCGGAAGGGATGATGCATGGGTCGTCGTGCTCTCTGCTCGCGTGCGCGGTCAGCGCAAGTGCTGGGATGTCAACGGCCGCAACGCGGATCGACCGCCGCCACGCGCAGAACCGTATCACCGCCGGGGGACATGCGCGATGCCGAGAGTTCGGGGGGCGCAACGGTTCCGGCGCAGGTCGGCGGGTGTCGGCGGGGTGGTCCGAAACAGGCGGAATCCACAACCGGAAATCCATCCACAAATCTCGATTCGACCTTTCGCCGAGGCCGATCGCCGAGGAGAGTTGGACGTGTTCCACCGGCCGAGGGGTTGCGGCCGGAAGCGAGATCCGCGAACTGTCGAAACGTCGAAAAGGCAAGGGGTGGAAGCATGTACGAGGCGAACACGGCCGTCGTCGGCAACGTCATCACCCATCCGGTGCGGCGCAGCCTGCCGGGCGGCGATCAGGTGGTGACGTTCCGCATGGCCAGCAATTCCCGCCGGTTCGACCGCGAGAGCGGCGGCTGGGTGGACAACGGCACGCTGTATCTCACCGTCAACTGCTGGCGCCGATTGGTCGAGGGGGTGGACGCCTCGATCCGACGCGGCGACCCGATCATCGTCTACGGACAACTGCGCTCCACCGAGTACGCGACCAAGGATGGCGTGCAGCGCCGCGATCTGGAGATGCGCGCCACCGCGGTCGGGCCGGATCTGGCGCGATGTTCGGCCGAGGTGGTCCGCCGCGGCTCCGGGAACTCGTCGAACGGCTCGATCGTTGCCGAACGAGGGGGCGAGGAACAGACCGAGCGCCCGCCGTCGCCGCCCGAAACTTTCGATAGTGTCGAGGCGACCCGCGAGGACCTCCGGACGGCCTGATCCGGCCCGTCCGTACCAGCCCGAGCGTCCGCCGCCCGAGGGGTCGTGCCCAGCGGGGCGGTGGGCGGAATCAGACAACCACTTACCGATAGGCTTTCGCACATGGCTGAGTTCATCTATCAGATGAGGAAAGTTCGGAAGGCACACGGCGACAAGGTCGTGCTCGACGATGTGACCCTGAACTTCCTTCCCGGCGCCAAGATCGGCGTCGTCGGTCCGAACGGCGCCGGTAAATCGAGCGTGCTGAAGATCATGGCCGGACTGGACCAGCCGAACAACGGCGAGGCGTGGCTCGCCCCCGGCGCGACCGTCGGCATCCTGCAGCAGGAGCCGCCGCTGAACGAGGAGAAGACCGTTCGCGGCAATGTCGAGGAGGGTCTCGGCGAGATCAAGGTGAAGCTGGACCGCTTCAACGAGATCGCCGAACTCATGGCCACCGACTACTCCGACGAGCTCATGGACGAGATGGGCAAGCTACAGGAGGACCTCGACCACGCCGACGCCTGGGATCTCGACTCCCAGCTCGAGCAGGCGATGGACGCGCTGCGCTGCCCGCCGCCGGACGAGCCGGTCACCAACCTCTCCGGTGGTGAGCGCCGCCGCGTCGCGCTGTGCAAGCTGCTGCTGAGCAAGCCCGACCTGCTGCTGCTCGACGAGCCCACCAACCACCTCGACGCCGAGAGCGTGCAGTGGCTCGAACAGCACTTGGCCCAGTACCAGGGCGCGGTGCTGGCCGTCACCCACGACCGGTACTTCCTCGACAACGTGGCCGGGTGGATCCTCGAGCTCGACCGCGGCCGCGCCTACCCGTACGAGGGCAACTACTCCACCTACCTGGAGAAGAAGGCCGAGCGCCTCGAGGTGCAGGGCAAGAAGGACCAGAAGCTGCAGAAGCGCCTCAAGGACGAACTCGCCTGGGTGCGTTCGGGCGCCAAGGCCCGCCAGGCCAAGAACAAGGCCCGCCTCGACCGGTACGAGGAGATGGCCGCCGAGGCCGAGAAGATGCGGAAATTGGACTTCGAGGAGATCCAGATCCCCGCGGGCCCGCGCCTGGGCAGTGTCGTGGTGGAGGTCGAGCACCTGGACAAGGGCTTCGGCGACCGCCAGCTGATCAAGGATCTGTCGTTCACGTTGCCGCGCAACGGCATCGTCGGCGTCATCGGTCCCAACGGTGTCGGTAAGACGACGCTGTTCAAGACCATCGTCGGCCTGGAACAGCCCGACAGCGGCACGGTGAAGGTCGGCGACACGGTCAAGCTGAGCTACGTCGACCAGAACCGCGGCGGCATCGATCCGAAGAAGACGGTGTGGCAGGTGGTCTCCGACGGCCTCGACTACATCGAGGTCGGCACCCAGGAAATGCCTTCGCGCGCATACGTTTCCGCGTTCGGGTTCAAGGGCCCGGATCAGCAGAAGCCCGCGGGCGTGCTCTCCGGTGGTGAGCGCAACCGGCTGAACCTGGCGCTGACGCTCAAGCAGGGCGGCAACCTGATCCTGCTCGACGAGCCGACCAACGACCTCGACGTGGAGACTCTGGGCTCGCTGGAGAACGCGCTCGAGCAGTTCCCCGGCTGCGCCGTGGTCATCTCCCACGACCGCTGGTTCCTCGACCGCACCTGTACCCACATCCTCGCCTGGGAGGGTGACGACACCAACCCGGCCAAGTGGTTCTGGTTCGAGGGGAACTTCGAGGCGTACGAGGCGAACAAGGTGGAGCGGCTGGGTCCGGACGCGGCGCGTCCGCACCGGGTCACCCACCGCAAGCTCACCCGCGACTGATCCAGCCCGGGGGCTCCCCGTGCCGGGGTGCCCCTCCCGGGTGATGGCCCATCACCCGAATCCCTGATCGTCGCGGCTCGTTGCACCTGTGTCATACAGCAAGGAGCTGGCTACTGCTCGGTTACTTATAGGCGAATAGTGTCAACCGGCCACGGCGGGCGGGCGCCCAAAACCCTGTCGGCGCAACGTGCTAGGCGTACCATCAGCGTGTTCGGCTGGTACGCGGGCGAATTCGTCTTCGAGCAACCGGTCGGGCGTTCGGACTTTGCCGTGGCTTTGGAAAGATTCCCTCCCGGCTGCTCCGGCACCCAGCTACTCTCGACCCCGGCGTCACTTTGTTACGGAACCGAATCCGAGGGAGTTGGCGAAGAAAATGACGGTCTCGTCCGAATTGTCCAGCGCGGCGTGGGTCGCGGGTTTGCCGGAGCAGTTGCGCGGCGAACTCGCCGCCCTCGAGGAGGCATACTTCCGCCACGTGGACGCCGGCGACGTCGACTGTGCGATCACGGGGAGTTCGCTCCAGGTGTTCCGCAGGCACATCGAACTGGGCATGCATCGACCACCGGGCGCGTCCCGGGTGCGCGTGTACCAGCCCGACGACGGCTCCGGTCTCGGGGCCGCCGTGCAGATGGTCACCGACGACATGCCCCTGCTGGTGGAGTCGGTGACCTCCTCGCTGAGCCGGATGGGCGTCAGCATCAGCGAGATCATCCATCCGATCTTCGAAGTGACGCGCGACGATTCGGGTCGGCTCGAATCCGCCGAACCGCACGGGGTGGACGGCAACGGCAACACGGGCCTGCGGGAGTCGTGGATGCACGTGCAACTGCATCCGGCGACCAGCCCGGAACTGCTCGACCGCGTCGAGGCCTCGATTCCCGACGTCCTCACCGACGTGCGGCAGGTGATCGGCGACACCGAGGCGATGGACACCGTGCAGGAGCGGCTGGCCGCCGACCTCGAGGCAGCCGCCGACTCGGACACGGCGCCGTTCAGCCGGACCGATCTCGTCGACTGCGCGCGGTTGCTGCGCTGGCTGGCTGCGGGCCACTTCACGGTGCTCGGCTACGCCCGCTACCGGCGCGACGACGCGAAATCCGTTGTGGTTCCGGACAGTTGCCTCGGCGTGCTGCGGCCGAACGTGGGCACCGACTTCGAGGTTCCGGTCAACGGCGGCAACCGGCCGCTGCTGATGCTGACCCAGGGCTTGGTCCCGGCCACCGTGCACCGTTCGGTGTATCCGTACTTCGTCGGCGTCGCCGAATTCGACGGCGCAGGCGCGGTCACCGGCGAACATCTGTTCATCGGCGTGTTCACCGTGGCGGCCATGCACGAGAACGTGCTCGACATCCCCGTCGTGGAGCGGCGGGTGCGGACGGTGATCGAGCAGAGCGGATTCGATCTGGACTCGTTCTCCGGGCAGGCCATGCTCGAGGTGATCCAGTCCTTCCCGCGCACCGAGCTGTTCTCCTCCGATATCGAGACCATGCGGCGCACCGCGAGCGCGGTGCTCAATGTGGGCATGCGGCGGCAGGTGCGGTTGTTCCTGCGCTCGGATTCCTACGGCAGATTCGTGGCCTGCATGGTCTATCTGCCGCGGGACCGCTACACCACCCGGGTGCGGCTGGAGATCCAGGACATCCTCGTGCGCGAACTCGGCGGCGTGTCGATCGACTACTCGGCGCGCGTCTCCGAAAGCGAGCTGGCGAGCGTGTATTTCACCGTGCGCCTGCCCGAACCGGGCACCCGGGTGGACACCTCCGAGGCCAATCGGCAGCGCATCCAGGCGCTGCTCGCCGAGGCCAGCCGCACCTGGGCCGACCACCTGCGCGACGAGTCGGCGGCCTCGGCGCTGCTGGATCCCGCTGTGGTGCAACGGTATTCGGCCGCGCTGCCGGACGCCTACAAGGAGGACTTCGAGCCCAGCCGGGCGATGGCCGACATCATCCGGCTGGAGCGGCTCGCGGCCGACCGGATCGATCACCATCTGTACCGACGGCCCGAATCCCAGCCCGGCTCCTGGCGTTTCACGCTCTACGTCGGCGCGGGGATCTCGCTGAGCCAGGTGCTGCCGCTGTTGCAGAGCCTGGGCGTGGAGGTCGTGGACGAGCGGCCCTATCACGTGGAATTCGAGGACGGCCGCGGCGCGTGGATCTACGACTTCGGCCTGCAGGCGCGGCCGGATCTGCTGCGTAAATCGCTGGACCGCAATATGGACGCCGAACTGGTCGAGACCTCCGAGCGGCTCGACGCGCTGGACGCCCAGGAGCGCGGTCTGCGGGAGCGGTTCACCGACGCGTTCGACGCGCTGTGGTACGGGCGTGCCGAGGCCGACGGCCTCAACGAGCTGGTGCTGCGCGCCGGTCTGCACTGGCGTTCGGTATCGATCCTGCGCGCCTACTCGAAGTATCTGCAGCAGGCCGACTTCCCCTACAGCCAGGCCAATATCGCCCGCGTGCTGCTGGCCTCGCCGGATATCGCGCGGTTGTTCGTGGAGCTGTTCGCGGCGCTGTTCGATCCCGACGCCGCCTCGGCGGAGCGGGCCGCCGAACTCGAGACGGCCGTGCGCGAGCGGATCAACGAGGTGGTCAGCCTCGACGCCGACCGGATCCTGCGCGCGATCCTGGCGCTGGTGAAGGCGACGCTCCGCACCAACTACTACCGCGTCGACGAGCAGGGCCAGCCCCGGCCGTATCTGTCGATCAAGGTGGAGCCCCGCGAGATCAGCGAATTGCCCAAGCCGCGACCGCAATTCGAGATCTTCGTGTACTCGCCGCGGGTCGAGGGCGTGCACCTGCGGTTCGGGCCGGTGGCGCGCGGCGGGTTGCGCTGGTCGGACCGGTTGGAGGATTTCCGCACCGAGATTCTGGGCCTGGTCAAGGCGCAGGCGGTGAAGAACGCGGTCATCGTGCCGGTCGGCGCCAAGGGCGGCTTCGTGGTCAAGCATCCGCCCGCGGGCACGGGCGATCCGGCCGCGGACCGCCAGGCGTTGCAGGCCGAGGGCGTGGCCTGCTACCGCACCTTCATCTCCGGCCTGCTGGACGTGACCGACAACGTGGACCACGCCACGGGCAAGGTGCTGCCGCCCGCGCGGGTGGTGCGCCGCGACGGCGACGACACCTATCTGGTGGTGGCCGCCGACAAGGGCACCGCGACGTTCTCCGATATCGCCAACGAGGTGGCGCAGTCCTACGGGTTCTGGTTGGGTGACGCGTTCGCCTCGGGTGGTTCGGCGGGATACGACCACAAGGCGATGGGCATCACGGCCAAGGGCGCGTGGGAGAGCGTGAAGCGGCACTTCGCCGAGATGGACATCGATACGCAGACAACGGATTTCACCGTGGTCGGCGTCGGCGACATGTCCGGTGACGTGTTCGGCAACGGCATGCTGCTGTCGCGGCACATCCGGCTGGTGGCCGCGTTCGACCACCGGCACATCTTCCTGGATCCGAATCCCGACGCGGAGCGGTCGTTCGCCGAACGGGAGCGGATGTTCGCGCTGCCGCGCTCGTCGTGGGCCGACTACGACACCTCCCTCATCAGCGAGGGCGGCGGGGTGTGGGACCGCACGGTGAAGGCCATTCCGATCAGCCCGCAGGCGCGCGCGGCGCTGGGCCTGGCCGACGACGTCACGACGCTGTCGCCGCCCGAGCTGATCCGCGCGATCCTGAAGTCGCCGGCGCAGCTGCTGTGGAACGGTGGTATCGGCACCTACATCAAGGCGTCCACCGAATCGAACGGCGACGTCGGCGACAAGTCCAACGACGCCGTCCGGGTGAACGCGAACGAGTTGCGGGTCAAGGTGATCGGCGAGGGCGGCAACCTCGGCGTCACCGCGCTCGGTCGTATCGAGTTCTGCCGCAACGGCGGCAAGTGCAACACCGACGCGCTGGACAACTCGGCGGGCGTGGACTGCTCCGACCACGAGGTCAACATCAAGGTGCTGCTGGACGGGGTGGTCTCCAGCGGTGAACTGGCCGCCGCCGACCGCAATCCGCTGCTGGCGTCGATGACCGACGAGGTCGCCGACATGGTGCTGTTCGACAATGTGTCGCAGAACTTCCTCATGGGCTCCTCCCGCACCGAGGCCCCGCGGATGCTGAACGTGCACATGCGCCTGATCGAGGAGCTGGAAGCGCGACGCGGACTCGATCGGGCGCTCGAGGCGCTGCCCTCGAACGCCGATATGACCCAGCGGCTCGAACAGGGGCGCGGGCTCACCTCGCCGGAGCTGGCGAATCTGCTTGCGCACGTGAAGCTTTCGTTGAAGGCCGATCTGCTCGAGGGTGAACTGCCCGACAGCGCGCACTTCTCGGCGCGGTTGCCGAAGTACTTCCCGACCCCGCTGCGGGAGCGATTCGGCGCGGCGATCAAGCGGCATCGGCTGCGCCGCGAGATCGTCACCACGATGATGGTCAACGAGATGGTCGATCTCGGCGGCATCACCTACGCCTTCCGGCTGTCGGAGGAGATCGGCGCGACCGCCGGGGACGCCATGCGCGCGTTCGCCGCGGCCAGCCAGATCTTCGATCTGCACTCGGTGTGGAGTCGGATCCGGGCCGCGGACACCGCGACCGCGGTCAAGGACGAGCTGGAACTCGAGACCAAGCGCACCCTCGATCGCGCGTCGCGCTGGCTGCTCAGCAACCGGCCGCAGCCGATCGCGGTCGGCGCCGAGATCCATCGCTACGCCGGTAAGGTGCACGAACTCGCGCCGAAGGTGCCGGGCTGGTTGCGCGGGCATCACATCGACACCCTCGAGCAGGAGTCGGCCAAGCTGATCAGCCGGGGCGCGCCGAAGGAGTTGGCGGCCGAGGTCTTCGGGCTGCTCAACCTCTTCCCGCTGCTGGACGTCATCGATATCGCCGACATCACCGACCGCGGCGGCGAGGAGGTCGGCGCGCTGTACTACGCGCTGAACGAGCACCTCAAGATCGACTGGCTGCTGCAGGCGGTCAGTCACCTCGAACGCGGGGACCGCTGGCACGCGCTGGCCCGGCTCGCCCTGCGCGACGACATGTACAGTTCGCTGCGCTCGCTGACCCTCGACGTGCTCTCCGCGGGTGACCCGGAGGAGACCGCCGAGGAGAAGATCGCGTACTGGGAGTCGAAGAACCAGTCCCGGCTGGGTCGCGCCCGCGCGGCGTTGTCGGAGCTGTTCGAGTCCGGCACGCATGATCTGGCGACCCTGTCGGTGGCGGCCCGGCAGGTGCGCAGCATGGTCAGCGGCGTCGGCGCGCAGTCGGAGGTGCCGAGGTAATCCGATCCGGCCGTGCCCGCCGCCCCGCCCGACGGGGGCGGCGGCGCGGGCCGGGACGGGACCGAGCGGACAGAGGCGGCATACTGGGAGCTGCCGACCGATCGGAGGTAATGCGTTGACTAGTGGTGATTCGCGGTCCGGGAACGGGTCGGGGGACGGGACTCTCGTGCTGCCCAGGCGGTTTCATACCAAGGTCGAGGTGCGCTGGTCCGATATGGACGCCTTCCAGCACATCAACCACGCCCGCATGGTGACCTTGCTGGAGGAGGCCCGGATTCCCTGGCTGTTCGACGACCGGCCGACCTCGGGTCTGCGGTCGGGCTGCGTGATGGTCGATCTGCACGTCCGGTACAAGGCGCAGTTGCGGCACGAGGACACGCCGCTGGATGTGGCGATGTGGATCGAGCAGTTGCGGACCGTGGACTTCACGATCGGCTACGAGGTGCGCGCCAACGGCGTCGCCGCGGGTTCCGCGCCCGCGGTCGTCGCGAGCACCCAGCTGGCCGCCTTCGACATCGAGTCCCAGCGCCTGCGGCGGCTGTCCCCGCTGGAACGCGAATACCTCAGCCAGTGGAAGGCCGACTGAGGCACCCGCCGACGAGATGACCTTCGACTACAGCGATCAGCGGGTGCTGCGCGTCCCGGATCCCGCCGAACGGGAGAATCTGGCGACCTTCGTCGCCCGCGCGACCCGTCTGGACCCCGCGGCCGTCATCCGCTTGCGCCGTCGCGGCGGCGATTACGTCGCGGCCTGGGCCGCAACGGGTTTCGAGGCGCTCGCGGTCCGGACGGTGGTCGCCGAGCTGGGCGTCGACGACGTCACCGTCAGCGGCGATGTGATCCTGTCCGGGCTGAGCGGCATCGACGCGAGCGGCCCGATCGACCTCGGCTACTCGATGGACTCCGCCTGGCGCGGCGCGCTCCCGCCGGCCGACGGCTTCACCCACGTCGACGACGTTCCCGCGCGCGCCCTGGTCGAATTGGCCGAGCGCGGCGCGGAATTGGCCAACGAACATGGCGGCGGCCACGGCCCCCCGGCGTCGCTGCTCGACCAGACCGTCGTCACCGTCACCGCGGCCGCCGAACGGGTCGAGGTCCCCATGCGCGTCGTGTTCGCCCTGACCGCAATGGATTTCATCCCGCACTCCGGCGACAAGGCCGACTCCCGCCGCATCTCGGCGAGCGAGATAGTCCGGGTCCGTGCCACCCGCACCTGGCTCCGGCTGGACGCCCGCTACGGCTCGGTCGCCCGCCGTCGCGGGCCGGGCATGCCGCTCACCCCGGCGTAGTCGCGCTCCCCACGACCGTCGCTAACCGACCCCGACGAGCCGCAACAAGGCGGTCGCGCCGACCGCGGTCAGGGCCACCACGATCAGAGGCGCTCGCCGCCAGGCCAGCACGAGGGCCACCGCCACACCGGCGATCAACGCGAAGCTCACCGCGTGGCCCGAGGGAATCAGCTCGGTGACCGCCAGGGCGACCAGCAGGACCACCGAACCGGTCTCCAACAGCTCGGTGACGCGGGGCGGGACGTCGAGCCGACGGCGCAGCAAGGGGCCGACGAAACGGATGGCGTAGGTTCCGGCCGCGAGGGCGACCGCTCCGGCCAGGAGGGTGATATTCACGTGCTTCGCCTCGTCTCTCGGAAGTCGTTGTGCGGGAGCGTCGTCGGCGGATTCACTCGACGGCTCGAGCCGGGCACGAGGTCGACGCGCCCGCCAGGGAACGAACGGCGGCCCTGCCGTCGGGTGTCCCGTCCACAGCGTCACCACGCTCGCGGCCATCGGCGAGATCGGAGCCCTCGTTCACCCGTCGATCGCGGTGCGGAGGAGCCAGCTCCGAAGCGCCGGAGGCGCTTTCGTCGGACGCCGACCCGCCCTTCCGACCCCACGCCAGGAACGCCGCCGGAAGCGCCAACAACACCGGCAATCCCGCCGTCAGGAACGGGCTCGTGACCGCCGCGATGACCGCACCGGCGAGCACCGCCCGCCGAGTCCGCTTGCCGCGCAACGCCGGAAGCGACAGCGCGAGCAGGACCGCCGGGAAGACCGCGTCCAACCCGAAGCGCGAGGGATCGGGGACGGCGGCTCCGATCACCACGCCGAGCAGGGCGCCCACCGGCCAGGCGAGGACGACACCGACACCGCACAGCCAGTACCGGGCGCGGCGGCGGGCGGGCTCGGATTCGGCGAGGGCCATGGCGACGGACTCGTCGTTCATGACATGGGTGCCGATCAGGCGACGCCAGCCGGTGCCGACGACGTCGGGGACGGACAGTCCGTAGGGTAGGTGGCGAGCGTTGACGAGCAGGCCGACCAGCACGGCCGCGATCACGCTGCCGCCCGCCCCGACAATGCCGATGAACAGGAACTCCGAGCCGCCCGCCACCACCAGCAGGCTCATGAGCAGCGGCAACCAGGCCGGCAGGCCCGCGGTCACCGCCGTCGCGCCGTAGGACACGCCGATGACGCCGACCGCGACGGTCACGGCCGCGATTCCGGTCAGGTCGGTGCGATCCAATGTTCGCCATATCGAACGCATGACTTCTATAATGAACATGCCGCGGGGGTTCGTCAACGAGGCCGACGCCCCGCACGGGTACTGTCTGATTCCACTATGACCGAGCACGACGGCGCGCGGTCCGCGCCACCGCAGGAGGCCATCGCGGCCGCGTTGCGCCGGGAGCGCACGCGGTCGGGGCTGTCGCTGACCGAGGTCGCCAAGCGCGCCGGGGTGGCGAAATCCACACTGTCGCAACTGGAATCGGGCACCGGCAATCCGAGTATCGAAACCCTGTGGGCCCTGTGTGTGGCGCTGGGCATTCCGTTCTCGCGACTGCTGGATCCGCCGCGTCCGCAGGTGCAAGTGATCCGGGCGGGGGAGGGGCCGGTGCTGGCCTCGGCGCAGGCGAACTATCACGCGACGCTGCTGGCCGCCTGTCCGCCCAATGTGCGGCGGGACATCTACCTGGTCGCCGCCGAACCCGGCCAGCCCCGGCAGTCCGATCCGCATCTGCGCGGTGAGATCGAACACGTCATTCTCGCCGCGGGCCGCGCGCTGGTCGGACCGTCCGACGATCCGGTCGAATTGCGTCCCGGCGACTACATCCGTTATCCGGGCGACCAACCGCACACGTTCAAGGCCCTGGAGCCGGGCACGTGGGGAATTCAGGCCAGCGAGTACGGCTGACCGGCGAGCGGACCCGGCTGCGCGACAACGGTTTTCCACCAGGCCACGGTCTGGGCGGCCACCTCGGGAATCGGCGTCGGACGCAGGCCCAGGCGCGCCTCGCTCGCGGTCGAGTCGAGGATGAAGGGGCGCTCGAACTGGTAGTTCATCTCGGCCAGTTCGCGCATCATCTCGTTCATCAGACCGGCCGCGCGCAGCGTCCACGTCGGCAGGGCGAGCACGCGCGGGCTCGGCACACCGGCGGCGGCGGACAGGGCGGCGACCAGGTCCCGGATCGTCACCGCGGGGGCGGTCGGGGCGTGCAGGAACGAATTCCACAGCGTCCGGTCGGCGGCGGCCTTGATCATCGCCGCGGCGAGGTCCGGCATGAACGTGAACGAATGCGGCACATCGGAACGGCCGAAGACCTGAACCGCCTTGCCGCGCAGGATGTTCGGGATCATGCGCTCGCCCGCGTGCGACATCCGCACGTGCGGCCCGATGAAGTCGGAGGCCGCCACGCTCACGGTCGGGGTCGCCGACTCGTCGCGGGCTCGCAGCAGCGCCACGCGGACGGCGGGCTTACCGAAATCGGCTGTGCGGGGCATGTTCTCGGTCATCGGTCCGTCGACCGGCCCGTAGGAGTACAGGCTCTCCGGGAAGACCACCACCGCGCCGACCCGATTCGCGACGGCGAGCACGTTCTGCTCGGTCGCGGGCAGCTCCGCCCACCACGCCTTCGCGGCGTAGCGCGAGCCGTGTGTGCAGTGGTAGATCGCTACGGCGCCCTCGGCGGCCGAGGTCAATTGATCGGCGCGGGTGACATCCACGCGACGGCGCTCGATCAGCGGATGGTCGGGACCGCTGCCCGAGCGGGTCAGGATCCGAACCCGCTTGCCCGCGGCGGCCAACTGCTCGGCGACGGTCGTTCCGACGGGACCGGCTCCGGTGACGACGTGCAACTCGGACATCTGGGTGACTCCTTCTGCTTTGAGAGCACTGCTCTCGGTGTGCTCAAAGCATGCGTCAGCGACCCACTCCTTGTCAAGAGCAGTGCTCTCTTTCGTGATCGCTGAGCGCGGCAGCGATCGTTCCCGGTTCCGCGACGGAGCGAAAATCCTTGCCGCGCAGCGTCTTTCGGGAAACCTACGCGGCACCCTCACCCAGATACTGCAACCACACCGGATCCAGATCCGCCGTCGTCGACAGCAACCGCCAATGCGGCCCCTTCGGCGAGACCAAGGGCTGCCGCAGCGTCCACCCGATCTCGCTGAGCAGCTTGTCGGCCTTGCGATGGTTGCAGGGGGCGCAGGAGGCGACGCAGTTCTCCCACGAATGCGCGCCGCCGCGGCTGCGCGGGATCACATGATCGATGGTCTCGGCCTTGCCGCCGCAGTAGGCGCAGCGATATCGGTCCCGGTGCATCAGCGCGGCGCGGGTCATGGGCACGCGGGCGCGGTAGGGGACGCGGACGTAGTTGCGCAGGCGGATCACCGAGGGCAGGGCGACCGACGCACCGGCCGAGTGGACCACGGGACCCTCGGGATTGTGGTGGACGGGATCGGCCTTGTCGCAGATCAGCAGGATGACGGCGCGACGCGCGGACAGGGCGGTCAGCGGCTCGTAGGTGGCGTTCAGAAGCAACACCCGGCGCTTGACCCAGGGGGCGGAGTTCGGCGGGGTTTCGGTGGTGCGGTGCGCGGGCGCACCCGGATAACTGTGATTCTCTGTTACGACATGCAGCGGAGTAGCCCCCGACCCACGATTGTGGACGTCGGCGGGCTGGAGTTGTCGGTGTGTTCTCGCCTCGTGTGGCCGGGCGCCGTGCCGCTGCTTCATGGGAACCCCGAATTCGTATGGTCCGGTTCGTGTGGTATCTGGGCAGACACTGCCACTCAGTTGACCATGGAACCGCCGCCTTTGCCAGCTGATTTGACACATTCCGTCTGTGGTGTTCGTGAACGCGTGGTTACACCCGGGGGTGGTATGTGTTCCGCCCGCGCACATCGGTCCCGCCCGCCGCGGCGGGCGGGAGAATGGGGTCGCCCGACCGCGCCGGGCACAATGGAGCGGGATGAGCGGACGAGCGGAAGATTCGAGGGTCGATGAGTTCGGGTGAGCAGGCGGTGACGTCGTTCTACGAGGCGGTCGGCGGGGCGGAGACGTTCCGGCGGCTGGTGAGCGCCTTCTACCGGGAGGTGGCGAACGACGAGGTGCTGCGGCCGCTGTACCCGGAGGAGGATCTGGGGCCCGCGGAGCGACGCCTGCGCATGTTCCTCGAGCAGTACTGGGGTGGGCCGCGGACGTACTCGGACGAGCGGGGGCATCCGCGGTTGCGGATGCGGCACATGCCGTTCACCATCGGGCCGATCGAGCGGGACGCGTGGTTGCGCTGCATGCGCATCGCGGTGGCCGAACTCGAGCCGGAGGTGCTCGACGACGAGCATCGCAAGGCGTTGCTGGATTATCTGGAGATGGCGGCCAACTCGCTCATGAACGCGCCGTTCTGAGGTTGTCGAACCGATTCGCTTGCGGCGCAGACCGTTTCGAGCCCATCCGCGGGCCGCGACCGGTGGTCCGATCACCGCTACGCCCGCTCGCTCGGCGGGAAGCCCGCGGAAATCTTTGGCACTATGGGATTTCGTGACACCTTCCTCCGGCGGCTCTCCCGTCGACCCGTGGTGGCGATCGGCGGTCTTCTATCAGGTGTACCCCCGATCCTTCGCCGACTCCGATGGTGACGGCGTGGGCGATCTCGGCGGTCTGCGCGATCGGCTCG
The DNA here is from genome assembly GCF_042874315.1 of Nocardia sp. NPDC004068. NCBI lineage: Bacteria > Bacillati > Actinomycetota > Actinomycetes > Mycobacteriales > Nocardiaceae > Nocardia > Nocardia sp. NPDC004068. The sequence goes on along the minus strand of NZ_JBIAMW010000012.1, from coordinate 127,224 downwards.
GTTATCTCGAGGCGCTCGGGGTGAACGCGCTGTGGATCTGCCCGATCACGCGGTCGCCGATGGCCGACGGCGGCTACGACGTCAGCGATCCGCGCGACATCGATCCCCTCTTCGGTGACATCGACACCTTGCGCGAGGTGATCGCCGAGGCGCACCGGCGTGGCATCCGGGTCACGATGGATCTGGTGCCCAACCACACCAGCGACCAGCACCCGTGGTTCGCCGCGGCGTTGGCCGCAGGGCCGGGCAGTGCCGAGCGGGCGCGCTACTTCTTCCGCGACGGGCGCGGGCCGGACGGTTCGGAGCCGCCGAACAATTGGCCCAGCATCTTCGGCGGCCCGGCGTGGACCCGCGTCACCGAATCCGACGGCCGCCCCGGGCAGTGGTACCTGCACACCTTCGCTCGCGAACAACCCGATCTGAACTGGGACAATCCGGAGGTCGCCGCGGATTTCGAACGGACGCTGCGGTTCTGGCTCGAGCGCGGCATCGACGGTTTCCGCATCGACGTCGCGCACGGTATGGCCAAACCGCCCGGCCTGCCGGATATGGATCCCGTGCCGACCGGCATGTTCCACCTCGAGGACGACGACTACCGCTTCAACAATCCCGGCGTGCACGACATCCACCGGCGGATCCGCAAGGTGATGGACGAGTATCCGGAGGCGGTGACGATCGGGGAGGTGTGGGTCAACGACAACGTGCGGTTCGGCGAATACGTGCGGCCCGACGAACTGCATCTGGCCTTCAACTTCAAACTCGCCGAGACCGGCTTCGACGCGGCCGAAATCCGTTCCGCCATAGACAATTCCATTCAGGCGGTGACCTGGGTGGGGGCGAGCGCGACCTGGACGCTGTCCAATCACGACGTCGAACGCGAGGTCACCCGCTACGGCGGTGGCCCGGTCGGCGTGGCGCGGGCGCGGGCGATGATCCTGCTGGAGCTGGCGCTGCCCGGCGCGGTGTTCCTCTACAACGGGTCGGAGCTGGGTCTGCCGAATGTCGACGATCTGCCCGAGGAGGTGTTGCGGGATCCGGTGTGGGAGCGGTCCGGGCACACCGAGCGCGGGCGCGACGGCTGCCGGGTGCCGATTCCGTGGGAGGGGGACCGGCCGCCGTTCGGGTTCACGACCGGGCAGTCGTGGCTGCCGATTCCGCCGGAGTGGGCCGAGTTGACCGTGCGGGCCCAGTCGGAGCGACCGGATTCGACGTTGTCGCTGTATCGTTCCGCGCTCGTATTGCGTTCGCGGCGAAGCGAATTCGCTGTCCAGGATGTGGTGTGGCGGCACGGTCCGGCGGACTGCCTGGTCTTCGAGCGGGGTGGGCTGGTGTGCGTTCTCAACGCGAGCGCCGCGCCGGTTCCGCTGCCGCCGGGTGAGCTGTTGCTGGCGAGCGCGCCCCTCGCGGACGGGCGGCTGCCCGCGAACGCCGCGGCCTGGCTGGTGTGATCGAAACCCACCCGTGATCGCGGTGGGCTCACCGGTGGATTGCGCCGTCGGACGCATCGTCTACCGTTGGGTCGTGAGCATTCTCGAGACAGTGCTGATCTTTGTCGGCATCCCGCTGGTGATCTACGCGGTGATCGCCGGATTGTCGTTTCTCGGCAAGCCGCTGCCCGGCGAGAAGCCGGTCCACTACAACCTCGGTGACAAGTGGACCTCCGAGCCGGTGCTGTGGAGTGCGACCGACGAGGTGACCGCGACGGGTCACGGGCATACCTCGCACGGCAGTCATGCCGCAATCGAATCCGCCGAGGCGAATCTGATCGGAGGCCGGGCAAGTGGCAAGTTCTAGATGGCCCGCGGTGGTCGAGGCCGACCTGCCGCACGGATACGCGGTGACCAGCAGCGGTCGCGTCTCCGGCGTGCACGAGGCGGGCGACGTGTTCAAGGAGGCGCCGTTCAACGACCGCGAACGCCTGCTGATGGACAACACGCTCACCGAGGCCACCCGCAGCACCAAGGTCCGCTTCAACATCTACATCGGCGACCTGGGCGCGGACCCCGCCACCGGCGTCGACACCCTGTTCCCGTCGACCCCCGAGGCCGCCCACTCGGTCCTCATCGCCGTCTCCCCCAACGAGCACGCCGTCGAGGTCCGCTCGGGCCGCGAGGTCGCCGACCGGGTCAACGACCGCGTATGCCAACTCGGCGTCACAGCGGCGCTCGCCTCCCTGCGCCAGGGAGAGCTCATCGACGGCCTCGTCTCCGCGGTACGAGTAATGGCCGCGGCCATCGGCCGCCCCAACTGACGCTCGGCTCTGCCGTTCGACGCAGCCGCTTCGGGTTCGAAGCGGCTGCGGGGCGTTGGAGAGCCCGGTATCGCTCGCGAAGCCAGGCTCGGCGTCCTCGAAGCGGGTGCCGGGCCGCAATCGCTGCTCGCACCGTCGTCAAGTCGGCCGTGGGGGTCTAGCTTCGTCCCCGAGGCCGTTGCGGGGCGGCAGTGGTGCTTGGGTGTCGCCCCTGAAGCGGATGCGGGACGACAGTACTGCCCGAAATCGACCTCGAAGCGCCTGCCGTACACCGAAATCGCGCCCCTTTGTACGCCCTGAGCGTAATCACAGGGCAGGCCAATGGTTTCGGACCGTAGGCTCATACCATGGCCGAGCATCCCAGACTGCACTCCATCCCCGGCGGGCGCGAGGACGAGCCGGTGCGCGAACCCCTCTGGCGCGAGGTACTCGGCCGCCGCCTTCGCACCCTCCGCCGCGACCACGACGAGACCCTCGCCGAAACCGCCGCGCGCGCAGGCATTTCCCCCCAATACCTCTCCGAGATCGAACGCGGCCGCAAAGAGCCCTCGAGCGAGATGATCGCCGCCCTCGCCGGAGCCCTCGGCACCACCCTCGCGAACCTCACCGAGCAGGTGGCCACCGACCTCCGCCACCACCGCACCGCCGCCCTCCTCCGCCCGACGGCTCCCCACCGCACTGCCACCCCCACCCTCCTGGCTGCCTGACCACCCCCCCCAAAAAACGGCCCGGCCCCCAGGTCCGGCAACACCAGACGCACCCTTTATTTGGATCCGCACCCCTTCCAGGGCTCTGAAACGGGTGCGGATTCGAATAAAGGGTGCGGCTGGGTTCGTGGGGCTGGGGTTAGGGGCGGGCGCCTAGGACCTTGTCGACGAGGCCGTAGTCGATGGCGGCTTGGGCGGTGAAGACTCGGTCGCGGTCGGTGTCGTGGCGGAGGGTTTCCACGGATTGGCCGGTGTGGTGGGCGAGGATGGATTCGATTTCGGCTCGCATGCGGACCAGTTCGTCGGCTTGGAGGATGAGGTCGGGGATGGTGCCCTGGCCTCGGGCGGCGGGCTGGTGGAGGACGACGCGGGCGTGGGGGAGGACCGAGCGGTGGCCGGGGGCGCCGGCGGCGAGGAGGACGCCGCCGACGGCTATGGCCTGGCCCACGCAGGTGGTGGCCACGGGGGAGGAGACGTGTTGCATGGTGTCGTAGATGGCGAGCATGGCCGAGAGGTCGCCGCCCTCGCAGTTGATGTAGAGGTTGATCTCCTGGCCGGGGCTGTCGGCGTCGAGGTGCAGGAGCTGGGCGATGAGGGCGTTGGCGACGCCGGAATCGATGGGGGTGCCCAGGTAGACGATGCGCTCGGTGAGCAGGTGCGAGTAGACGTCCATGATGCGCTCGCCGCGCGGATGCTGGGCGATGACATTGGGGATGGTGTAGCTGGTCACGAGATGCCCACCTTCTGCCGTTGCGGAATGACCTGACCGAACGAGTCGACGATCTTGTCGATGAAGCCGTACTCCAGCGCCTGCTGCGCGGTGAAGTAGCGGTCGTGCAGCGAATCCTCGTAGACCCGCTCGTAGGGCTGACCGGTGTCCTCGGCGATGAGGCCCAGCACCGTCTGGATGGTGTGCCGCAGATCGTCGGCCTGGATCTCGACCTCCCCCGCGCTGCCGCCGATCCCCGCCGAGCCCTGATGCATGAGCACCCGCGCGTGCGGCAGCGCGTACCGCCGCCCCTTCGTCCCCGACGAGAGCAGGAATTGCCCCGCGCTGTACGCGGTTCCGAGCGCCAGCGTCGACACCTCGCACGGCACCAGCCGCATGGTGTCGCGGATCGCCAGCATCGACGGCACCGACCCGCCGGGCGAATGGATCCACAGCGAGACCCCCGCCTGCGGATCCTCGGCCGCCAGCGTGAGGATCTGGGTCATCAGCAGGGTGCCGTTGTCGTCGTCGAGCGGACCGTCGAGCACCACGATGCGCCGCGCCAGCAGCTGCTCCCGCGCCCGCCAACCGAACAGCGGAGTGTTGTTGTCCTGAGCCATGTTCCGAGCCTGCCCCAGGAATACGCCCGATCGCGCCCCACGCTGCCCACAGCAGATCTGCCCACAGCAGCGAGCGAGCGGCGGTCGCGGGGCACGCCGGGCACCGCCCCGCAGCACTGTCGCCGCGATCGCTCATCAGCTGCGCGCCTGGACACCGTCCGGATCACGGCAACCGAAGGACACGCGCCCTCGGACACCGTCCGGGTCTCGACAGCGGCCGCGTGCCGTCCCGCTGCCGGGGACGAATCAGCTTGTCGCCCAGAACTTTCCGGAGTTCCGGGGTGCCGGGGTCCGGATCGAGCACCGGCCCCTGAGACGCGCGTATTGTGCCGCCCCGAATCTGGCCCGCCGCACCGGGTTCGCGACCTCGGGCCGAAGAGCACGTGCCGCGCGCTCAGACGCCGTCCGGGGGCATCGCGGGGGCGGCGATTGGTCGCAGCTCGAAAGGGTATGCATGACTCATGCATGACACCCGGTTGGCCAATTTGCTCGGCGCGACCGTCCTGGCCGTCAACGACCTGATGCTCACCCGAATCCGTGAGGTGGGGACGGTCGGCACGAGCGGGGCGGGCGCCCTCGTGACCCTGGCGACCGCCCCCGGCATCGGCGTGAGCGAGGTGGGTCGCCGGGTGGGGGTGACGCAGTCGGCGGCGGTGCGCATGGTCGACGGGCTGGAACGGGCCGGGCTGGTCCGCAGAACGCGGGCGAGTGGGCGGGTCGTGGGCGTGGAGCTCACCGAGGCGGGTCGGCGAGCGGCCGAGCGCATCCTCACGGCCCGTGCGGAAGCGTTGCGGGATTTGGTTTCCGGGCTCGACGAAAGGGAGCGACGGGAGTTGACCGGATTGACGACCAAGCTGCTCACCCGACTGCACGGTACGGCCGGTGACTCGAACAGACTGTGCCGCTTGTGCGATCGGGTCTGCTGCACCGACAACGCCGTCTGCCCGGTCGGGCAGGCCGAACGAGACGCGCGGGAGTGATCGCGAATGGGTACCATCCTGGCCTTGCTCTCCGCCCTGAGTTACGGCGTCTCGGACTTCGTCGGCGGGATCGCTTCCCGCCGCATCGGATTCGCTCGCAGCGCGCTGCTCGGCCAACTCGGCGGCCTGCTCGTGACGATCGTCGCCGCGCCGCTCGTGTCCTCCGGCGCACCCGCCGTGCGAGATCTGTTGTGGGGCACGCTGTCCGGCGTCGGCACCGGGATCGCGATGACGTTCCTGTTCCGCGGGATCGGCCGCGGCGCCCTGTCGGTGGTCGTGCCGATCAGCGCGGTCGGGGGTGTCGCCCTGCCCGTCGTCGTCGGAACCGCGGTCCTCGGTCAGCATCCGCCCGCGCTGGCGTGGGCGGGCATCGTGCTGGCCCTCCCGGCGCTCTGGCTGGTGGCCGGTGGCTTCTCGGGCGGCCCGGTCGTCGGCGCGGCGATCGGGGACGGACTGCTCGCGGGCGTCGGCATCGCCGTGCAGTATCTCGCTCTGGCGCAAGCGGATTCGGCGTCGGGGATCTGGCCGGTCACCGCCGGGCGCGCCGCGGCGGTGCTGCTCGTCGGCGCCATCGCCGTCGCGCTCGGCCGCCGTCCCGTGCGACGATCGCCCACCCGGCCCGGGGTCCCCACGTGGGCCTCCGGCGGGCTGGTGGCCATGGTGCTCGGCGGCCGTCCCGCGCGACAATCACTCACCCGCCCCGCCGCGTTGGCCTCCGGGGGGCTGGCGCTCGGCGGCCGTCCCACGCGACGCTCGCTCACCCGGCCCAGGGTCGCGGCGTTATCCTCCGGGGTACTCGCGGCCGCCGCGCTCGTCGCCTACCTGTTCGCCGCGCGCACCCAGTACCTCGCGGTCGCGGTCGTGCTCTCCTCGCTGTATCCCGTCGTCCCCGTGGCGCTCGGCGTGACCGTCCTGAACGAACGCCTGCGCCGAAGCCAGCTGGTCGGTCTGGCTTCGGCGCTGGGCGCGAGCGTGCTGATCGCGGTGGGGTGAGGGTTAGCCTGCGTCGAAAGCCCGTGCGCGCAACGACCTTTCGATACCGGCCTTCCCCTCGACCACCAGGCGGCGCAGGGCCGGGGGATGGTCCTGGTCGAGGAATTTGTCGGCGACGGCGAGGGCCTCGGTGGAGATGGCCCAGTGCGGGTAGAGGCCGACGACGACCGTCTGGGCGACCTCGCTGGAGCGCCGTTCCCAGACCGCGGGAATATCGGCGAAGTAGCGCTCGGTGAAGCCGCTCAATAGGTCGGACTGGCCGACGGGGGAGAACCCGCCGACGATGGCGCGGGCGGTGATATTGGGAATCGAATCGTCGTTGACGACGGTCTCCCACGCCTGGTCCTTCACCGCGGCGATGGGCCGGGCGGCGGCGGCCGCGGCGGCCTGACGACGACCCGCGGCGGTGGGGTCGCGCTCCAATTCGGCGTCGATGAACGGGGTTTCGACACCGTCGGAGTCGATCTCGCCGCCCGCGGCCAGCGCCTGCACGATGCGCCAGCGCAGATCGGTGTCGACGACCAGACCGGGCAGCCCGACCTTCGCGGGGTCGCCGTCGAGCAGTTCGCGCAGCACCTCGAGATGCCACGGCGACAGCAGCGCCCCGGTCAGCGAATTGACGAACGCCAGTTGATGATCCGAGCCGGGCTCCGCCTCGCGGGCGAGCTCGAGCAGCCGATCGGCGAAGCGCGGCCAGCCCGTCCCGGCGGCCCAGCCGGGATCGGCGTAGCTGCCCAGCGCGGTCTGCGCCTGCAACAGAAGCCGTTGCACCACACCGATTTCCGATTCCGCGCCGACACCCCGCTGAACCAGCGCCACGAAATCGCGCGCCCGCAGTTCGGCCTGGCGGGTCATCTCCCACGCCGCCGACCAGCACAGCGTGCGCGGCAGCGATTCGGCGATATCGGCGATGCGGGCCACCACGGTGTCGAGGGACTCCGGATCCAGCCGCACCGAGCAGTAGGTGAGATCGTCGTCGTTGATCAGCACCAGCTTGCCGCGCTCGACGCCGACCAGCTCCGGCACCTCGGTGCGCTCGGCGGCGTCGAGATCGAGCTCGATCCGCTTGGTACGCACCAGCTTTCCGTCCCGATCGTCGTACACGCCGATCGCCAGCCGGTGCACGCGACGCTCACCCGCGCCGGGGGTCGCGCCCTCCTGGACGACCGCGAAGCGGGTGAACTTGCCGTCCGCCACCTCGAAGTCGGGCCGCAGGATGTTCAGGCCGGTCGTCTTGAGCCACTGCGCGCCCCACGTGGAAAGGTCACGGCCCGAGGACTTCTCGAGCGCGCCCACCAGATCGTCGAAGGTCGCGTTGCCGTAGGCGTGCGCGGCGAAGTAGTCGCGCAGCCCCGCCAGGAACGGCTCCAGCCCCACATACGCCACCAGCTGCTTGAGCACCGACGCGCCCTTGGCGTAGGTGATGCCGTCGAAGTTCACCTCCACCGCGGCCAGGTCGGGGATGTCGGCGGCGATCGGATGGGTGGACGGCAACTGGTCCTGCCGGTAGGCCCACGACTTCTCGACATTCGCGAATGTGGTCCAGGCGCTGGTGTATTCGGTGGCCTGCGCCTGGCACAGCACCGACGCGAAGGTGGCGAAGGACTCGTTGAGCCACAGATCGTCCCACCACTTCATGGTCACCAGATCGCCGAACCACATGTGCGCCATCTCGTGCAGCACGGTCTCGCAGCGGCGCTCGTAGGAGGCGCGGGTCACCTTGGAGCGGAACACGTAATCCTCGAGGAAGGTGACCGCCCCCGCGTTCTCCATCGCACCCGCGTTGAACTCGGGCACGAACAGCTGGTCGTACTTGCCGAACGCGTAGGGCACGCCGAAGTTGCGGTGGTAGAACCCGAAACCCTGCTTGGTCTCGGTGAACAACCGTTCGGCGTCCATGTGCTCGGCCAGCGACGCGCGGCAGTAGATGCCCAGCGGGATGTCGCCGTGCTCGTCGGAATAGGTGTCGGTCCACTTGGCGTACGGCCCGGCGATCAGCGCCACCAGGTAGGTGCTCATCCGCGGCGTGGTCGCGAAGGTGTGCTCGACGACTGTGCCGAGCTGGCGGGTCTCGATGCACGCGCCGTTGGAGATGACCTCCCAGTCCTGCGGCGCGGTGACCACCACGTCGTAGGTGGCCTTCAGATCGGGCTGGTCGAAGCAGGCGAACATCCGCTTGGCGTCGGCGGTTTCGAACTGCGAGTACAGGTAGACCCTGTCGTCGGCGGGATCGACGAAGCGGTGCAGGCCCTCACCGGTGTGCGAGTACTCGCAGTCGGCCTCGACGACGAGTTCGTTGCGTTCGGCCAAGCCGGTCAGGCGCAGCCCCTCGGCCTCGTCGTAGCCGCTCACGTCCAGCGGTTCGCCGTTCAGCGTCGCCGAGCGCACGCCGCGGCCGACGATGTCGACGAAGGTCTCCGCGCCCGGGGTGGCGGTGAAGGTGGCGATGGACCGCGAGAAGAAGGTGTCCGGCTCGGTGAGGTCGAGTTCGACGCGATAGTTCTCCACGCGGACGGCCGCGGCCCGGGCGATCGCCTGCTCCCGGGTGAGATTCGGTGCGGACAAGGAAGCTCCTTCGCTGATCGGATTCCGGACGCAACGCATCCCACAATGCCATCAACCCCGTGGTTCGGGCGCGCGCATATCCGCGCATCGCCGATCGGTAGGGTGAGACGTCGGCACGGACAGAGGAGGATTGGTGCGGCACATCCACGCGGGCAAGGTGCGCGACCTGTACGAGGACGGCGATTCGCTGCTGCTGGTCGCCTCGGACCGGGTGTCGGTGTACGACGTGGTGCTGCCGACGCCTATCCCGGACAAGGGCGCGCTGCTGACCCAGCTGTCGAACTGGTGGTTCGAGTTCTTCGCCGACGTGCCCAATCACGTGGTGTCCACCACCGATATCCCCGCCGAGTTCGCGGGGCGCGCGGTTCGGGTCCGGCCGCTGAAGATGATTCAGGTCGAATGCATCGCGCGCGGCTACCTGTCCGGCTCCGGGCTGAAGGAGTATCAGCGCACCGGCTCGGTGTCGGGGATCGCGCTGCCGCCCGGGTTGCGGGAGGGCGACAAGCTGCCCGAACCGATCTTCACCCCGACCACCAAGGCGTCCGAGGGCCACGACGAGCCGATCACCTTCGAGGATGTAGTCCGGCAGGAGGGCGTGGAGGTGGCCGAGCGGCTGCGCGAACTCACCCTCGCCGTCTACGCGCGCGGGGCGGCCTACGCCGCTGAACGCGGGGTGATCATCGCCGACACCAAGCTCGAATTCGGTTGGTACGCGGGCGAGATCACTCTCGCCGACGAGGTGCTCACCAGCGACTCCTCGCGCTATTGGCCCGCCGCCGAATGGGAGCCGGGACGCACGCAGCGCTCGTTCGACAAACAGTTCGTCCGCGACTGGGCCACGGCCACCGGCTGGGACAAGGAACCCCCCGGCCCGGAGATTCCCGCCGATATCGTCGAGGCCACTCGGGCCAAGTATCGGGAAGCCTACGAACTGATCACCGGGCACGCCTGGTCCTAGCTCCCGTCCCCTCGAAAGCGCAACGGCCGCAGCGAACTGGTTGGTGTCAACTCTTGTCGAGCTGTGCCCGCAGGGGCCGCGAATTCGACGGTCGTGCTATTCGGTGCGCAACCGGGCCGCGCGCAACAACAGGTAGTCGCGCTCGGGGGTGCTGGCCGTGCGATGGGCGGCGGCGGTGTAGCAGGTGATGGCGGCGTCCGTCTCGCCCGCCATCTCGTGCAGATGGCCGCGGACGGCGGCGAGGCGGTGATGGTCGGGGAGCCGATCGTCGAGGGTGGCGAGCAGTTCCAGGCCCGCGTGCGGGCCGTGGACCATGGCGACGGCGACCGCGCGGTTGAGGGTGACCATCGGGTTGGCGGCGATACGGTCGAAGATGTTGTACAGCAACAGGATTCGGGGCCAGTCGGTGTTCTCGGCGCGGTCCGCCTCGGCGTGCACGGCCGCGATGGCGGCCTGGACGCGATAGGGGCCGTCCAGGCCGTGGGCGATCGCCTCGGTCGCCAGGCGCAGGCCCTCGGTGAGCCGGGCGCGGTCCCAGCGGGTGCGGTCCTGGTCGGCGAGGGGGACGAGTTCGCCCGCGGGGCCGGTGCGGGCGGCGCGGCGCGCGTCGGTGAGCAGCATCAGGGCCAGCAGGCCCGTCACCTCGGGATCGTCGGGCAGCAGGCGGTGGGCGACGCGGGTCAGGCGGATGGCCTCCGCCGACAGATCGGTGCGGTAGAGACTGTCGCCGGTGGTGGCGGTGTGGCCCTCGGCGAACATCACGTAGAGCACGTGCAGCACCGCGGCGAGGCGTTCGGGGGCGGCGTCGGCGTCCGCGAACGGCCGGTCCAGGGCGGCGAGGCGTTTCTTGGCGCGCGAGATGCGTTGGCCCATGGTCGATTCCGGGACCAGGAAGGCGCGGGCGATCTCCTCGGTGGTGAGGCCGCCGACCGCGCGCAGGGTCAGCGCGATCGCGGCGGCGGGGGAGAGGACCGGATGGCAGCACAGCAGGAACAGCGTCAGGGTGTCGTCGCGATCGCGCGCCGCGTCGATCGGCGGCCGCGCCTCCCGCACGGCCACCGCGTCCTCCCGGGCCCGCCGCGCGATCTCCGACCGCACATCGTCGACGAGCCGCCGCTGGGCCACCCGCGTCAGCCACGCCCGCGGATCGTCCGGCAGCCCCTCCCGCGGCCACTGGGTCGCCGCGGCCAACATCGCCTCCTGCACGGCGTCCTCGGCGGCGTCGAAATCGCCGAACCGCCGGGTGAGCGCGCCCACGGTCGCGGGCGCCAATTCCCGTAGCAGCAAAGCGATTTCGTTCACCAAGTCATCGATCCGCGGCCGGGGCGCTTGTCGCCGCGATCTCGTTCCCCGCGACACGGATCCGCAACCGGGGCGCTCATCGCCGCGATCTTGTTCACCGGTCGCGGGTTCGCTGGCGGGGCACTCTTCACCGCGATTTCGTTCACCGGGTCGCAGGTCCGCGCCGGGGCACTCATCGCCGCGATCTCCATCACCGGGTCACAGATCCCCGGCAGGGGCGCTCATTACCTGTCGCACCTCGATGGCCTCCGCGATCGGCTCGCCGCCCGGGCCCGGTGCGGCCGAGGCGCGGGCGGCGATCTCGAGGGCTCGTTCGGGGGTGTCCACGTCCACGATCCAGTAGCCCGCGAGGAATTCCTTGGACTCCGGGAAGGGGCCGTCGGTCACCACCGGGGCGGATCTGCCGTCGGAGCGGACGATGCGGGCCTGGTCCGGGAAGGCCAGGCCCTGGGCGTCGACGAGTTCGCCCGAGCGGCGCAGCTCCTCGCCGAGCACGCGCTGGAACTCGATGTGCGCGCGAATCTCCTCCGGCGTCCACTCCGGGCCGGTGCTCGCGGCCGGATCGTAGGACTTGAGCAGCATGTATTTCATTCGGTTACAGGTCTTCCGAGGTGTCGGTCAGCCGAGCGGGATCGATCGGTCGCTGCGCCAGGATCAGGTCCTTGATCCGGTCGGTCACATCCCACACGTTCACGTTCATCCCCGCCAGCACCCGATTGTCGGGGGTCAGCCAGAACGCGACGAATTCGCGCGCGCCGAGATCGCCGCGGACCACCACGCGCGCGTCCTGATCGGGGGCGACGTGGCCGGTGTACTCCATGCCCAGGTCGTACTGATCGGTGAAGAAGTACGGCAGCCGGTCGTAGACCGCGTCGCGGCCGAGCATGGTCAGCGCGGCGACCGCGGGCTGATTGAGCGCGTTCGCCCAGTGCTCCACGCGAATTCGACGGCCGAGCACGGGATGCTGGTGCGCGGCGATGTCACCCACGGCCACGATGTCCGGATCGCTGGTCGCCAGGCTCTCGTCCACCAGCACACCGCCGTCCACCGCGAGCCCGGCGTCCGCGGCCAGTTCGACATTGGGGCGCGCTCCGACGGCCAGCAGCACCGCGTCCGCCGCGAGCACCGTGTCGTCGGCGAGGCGCACCCCCGTGGCCCGGCCGTCGGCGGTGACGATCTCGGCGACCTGGGCGCCGCAGCGCAGATCGACGCCGTGCTCGCGGTGCAGGTCGGCGAACACCTCGCCCATCTCGTCGCCGAGCGCGGCGTGCAACGGCACCGGCGCGGTCTCGACGACGGTCACCTCGAGTCCGGCGGCGCGGGCGGACGCGGCGACCTCGAGCCCGATCCAGCCCGCGCCGATGATCGCCAGTCGCCGCGCCGAACCGAACAGCTCGATCAGGGCGTCGGAATCGTCTATCGTGCGCAGCACGTGCACACCGGCCGCGTCCGCACCGGGCAGCGGCGGCCGCCGCGGGCGCGAACCGGTGGCCAGCGCCAGCTTGTCGTAGGGCAGCGTCGAACCATCCGGCAGCGCAACGGTTTTCGTGGTCCGGTCGACGGCGGTGACGGTGCTGCCGAGCAGCAGATCGACGCGATGGTCGCGATACCATTCGGGCGTGTCGACCGTGAAGTCGGTCAGTGCCTGCTTGCCCTGGAGATGTTGCTTCGACAGCGGCGGGCGCTCGTAGGGCAGCCGCTCCTCCGCGCCGATCAGCGTGATCGTTCCGTCGAAATCGTTGGCGCGCAACGCTTCCGCGAGCTTGGCCGCGGCCAGCCCGCCGCCCACGACGACGAACCTGGAATCTGTGGTCATGGCGAACCTCCGTAGGACGGCAACCAGGTCGCCTCCGACCCTACTGCGCCGCCCGGGAAGTATCCGCGCGTTCGGATCGTTGTCCCGAACGACGGTGGCGTGCGCGCTGCCGGAGAACCCGAGCTGCCCGAGAGGACGTCGACGTGACCGACAACAACACCGGTGCCAAGGACCGTGTGGACTTCTGGTTCGATCCGCTGTGCCCGTGGTGCTGGATCACCTCCCGCTGGATCCTGGAGGTGGAGCAGGTGCGCGACATCGAGGCCCGCTTCCACGTCATGAGCCTGTCGGTGCTCAACGAGGACCGCGAGGATCTGCCCGAGCAGTACCAGGAGCTGCTGCGCACCGGCTGGGCGCCGGTCCGGGTGGCCATCGCCGCCGCCCGCGAGCACGGCGACAAGGTGCTGGCCCCGCTCTACACCGCGATGGGCACCCGCATCCACAACCGCCGCGCCGAGTACGAGCGCGAGGACCGCGCCGCGTCGCTGGCCGCGGTGATCGCCGACTCGCTCGCCGAGGTCGGCCTGCCCGCCGAGCTAGCGAAGGCCGCCGACAGCGGCGACTACGACGAGGAGTTGCGCCGCAGCCACCACGCCGGAATGGACAAGGTCGGCAAGGATGTCGGCACCCCGACCATCCACATCAACGACGTCGCCTTCTTCGGCCCGGTGCTCTCGCGCATCCCGCGCGGCGAGCAGGCGGGCAAGCTGTGGGACGCCGCGGTCGCCCTCGCCGCCTACCCGCACTTCTTCGAACTCAAGCGCACCCGCACCGAGGACCCGGTCTTCGACTGACGGTTCGGGCGCTGGGCCGCAGCTCTCCTGGTTTCGGGGCCGTCAGGTCCGCGTACGGCCCCGGGGTCCGGTAGTACCCGTACGGCCCTCCGTCCCCGGGCTGTGCGGGGTACTTGGCGTGCGGCCCCTGGTCCCGGTGCTACCCGTACGGCCCTCGACCCCCTGGCTGTCCGGCGTACTCCCCGTACGACCCCTGGTCCCGGTGCTATCCGTACGGCGCTCGATCCCCGGACTGTTCGGGGTACTCCGCGTGCGGCCCTGGTTCCGGCGCTACCCGTACGGCCCTCGACTCTCGGGCTGTGCGGGGTACTCCCCGTACGACCCCGGATCGCGGGGCAGGCCGGGGACCTCGCCGTACTGGCCCGGCGGCGGGTAGCCCCCGGCCGGGGGATAGCCCGAATACGCTTGCGGTGGAGGCGGATTCGGGCGCAGGAACATCCGGCCGTGCCTGCTGCGGTCACGCAGCGCCCACATCCGCCAGGTCAGCACGGGGTGGCTGGACACGGCGTTGACCACCCAGATGAAGAAGCCCTTCTCCCGCGGGGCGCGGTCGGCCATCTCGTCGAAGTCGACGAGCGCGTTGAGGTATTTGCCGCCCGCCAGCACCTTCATCGCGCCGGGCGCGCCCTGCGGGCGGTTGCAGTAGCCGTGGTTGTCGGCGGTGTACTCCTGCGCGCGGATCAACGCGTCGCCCAGCAGCGGCAGGAACGGCACGAGGAACATGCCCAACTGCCGCCAGTACGACACGTGCCCCGCCGCGATGTGCCCGACCTCGTGGCCGATGATGAACGCCAGCGCGTCCGGATCGCGGGCCGCGCCGCCGACCTCGAACAGATCGGAATAGACCACCACGTAGCGCCGGAACCCGTGCCCGGAGGCGAACGCGTTGATCGCCCCGTTGCCCAGCAGCACGTACGCGTCGGGCACCTTGGCCATCCCGAACCGCGCCGCCGCCTCCTCGACCATCCGGAAGCCCTCGGGGAACTGGGTCGGCGACATCTTCACCGCGTTCAGCCGCTGCGTCGAGTAGTTCACGCCGCGCCCGAACCACAGCAGCAGCGGGGCCAGGATCAACAGCACCACGTACTGGTCGAAGTAGCCGAACAGCAGCAACGCCACGCAGAGCAGGTAGGCCAGCGCCGTGGCGATGATCACGATCACCAACAGCGGGATCTCCCAACTGTGCCGCGCGGGCAACCCGAACGGCGACAGGCCGCGGGTGGGCTGGTAGGTCGGCGTCGGCGGCGGCGAATACGGCTGCTGCGGAGCCCAACCCGGCGGTCCGACCCGCGGATCCCAACCGGCCATACCGGTTACGGGATTCCAGCCGGGCGGGCCGGTGTGCGCGGAGGGCTGGGCCCACTGATCATCGGACTGCATGTAAGGAACTCTAGTTATCGGCCTCCGGTGTTATCCCGGCGCGAAGGGAATCTCGCCCGCCTGACAGAATCGGGTCCCATGCGCGTATACCTGGGTGCCGATCACGCCGGATTCGAACTGAAGAACCACGTCAAGGCCCATCTCGAGCAGGCCGGTCACGACGTCTTCGATTGCGGGGCGCACGAATACGACGCCGTCGACGACTACCCCGCCTTCTGCATCGACGCCGCCCGCCGCGTGGTCGCCGACCCGGGCAGCCTGGGCATCGTGTTCGGCGGCAGCGGCAACGGCGAGCAGATCGCCGCCAACAAGGTTCCCGGCGCCCGCTGCGCGCTGGCTTGGAGCGTGGAGACCGCGAAGCTGGCCCGCGAGCACAACAACGCGCAGTTGATGGGCATCGGCGGCCGCATGCATCCGCTCGAGGAGGCGCTCGCGATCGTCGACGCCTTCATCGCCACCCCGTGGTCGCAGGAGGCGCGCCACCAGCGCCGCATCGACATCATCGCCGAGTACGAGAAGTCCGGCGAGGCCCCCGCCGTGCCGAATTGATCTCGCGCGCAAGGTTTTTCGAGAGGTAGGTCATGCCCGAGGGGCATACGCTGCACCGGCTGGCGCGCTCGCACAACCAGCGGTTCGCCAAGGGCGTGGTGCGGGTGTCCAGCCCCCAGGGCCGCTTCGCCGAGGGCGCCGCGCTCGTGGACGGGCGGGTGCTGGTGCGCGCCGAGGCGTGGGGCAAACATCTGCTGCACTACTACGACTCCGGGCTGATCGTGCACGTGCACCTCGGGCTGTACGGCACGTTCACCGAATCGCCCGCGCCGCTGGCGGATCCGGTGGGGCAGGTGCGGATGCGGATGATCGGGGCGGGCCGCGCGGGCGCGGAGGTGTACGGCACCGATCTGCGCGGGCCGAACGCCTGTGAGGTCCTGCACGAACCCGAGGTGGCCGCCCTCACCGCGCGGCTGGGCCCGGATCCATTGCGCCGCAACGCCGATCCCGATCGGGCCTGGCAGCGCATCCGCAAGTCCACCCGGCCGATCGGGGCGCTGTTGATGGATCAGGCCGTGGTCGCCGGGGTGGGTAATGTGTATCGCGCGGAACTGCTGTTCCGGCACGGTATTTCACCGCATCGGCCGGGTCGGGAGGTGTCGGCGACCGAATGGGCCGAGCTGTGGGCGGATCTGGTGGAGCTGATGCGGACCGGGGTGCGGCGCGGCAAGATCGTGGTCGTGCGGCGTGAGCACGATCGCGGCGCGCCCTCCTATGCGGAGGGCAGGCCGCGGACGTATGTGTATCGGCGGGCGGGTGAGGCGTGCCGGGTGTGCGGGTCGACCGTGCTGCACGCGGTGCTGGACGGGCGAAACCTGTTCTGGTGCCCCGGGTGTCAGCCGAGCTGACGGGTCAGAACCCGCCGTCGAAGCCGCCCCCGTCGAATCCTCCGCCGTCGAACCCACCCCCATCGAACCCGCCGCCGTCGAAGCCACCCCCGTCGTAACCGCCGCCGAAGTCGCCGCTGTCGTAGCCGCCGCCGTAATCGCCGCCGTCGTAGGCGCCCTGCTGGTCGAAGCCGCCGTCGGCCGCCTGCCCGGCGTCGAATCCGGCGTCGTAACCCTCCCCGTAGCCGCTCTCGAAACCGGTGGCGCCGTAGGCGACTCCCGACATCCCGCTGAACAGCGCGTCGAACAGCAGCACCGAACCCACGCCCCAGGCGCCCGCCACGAGCGCGGTCTTCCACCACGGCTCGGAGTACCACCCGGCCGGGACCGGACGGCCCGCCACGCGGCCGCCGGGATAGTAGTTCGGGGTTTGCGCCGACGGGGTCGGCGACGCCTCGATGCTGCGGCCGTCGAAGTCGACGGTGCGATCCTCGGTGACCCGCCCGGCCGTGCGCTGACCGTCGAGTTCGGGCACCGCCGGGCCGGGATCCAGGCCCATGGCCGTGCGGGCCGCGCGAATGTAGTACAGGCCCTCCAGCGCGGTCTCCTTCGCCAGCCTGGCCTGCGCGACCGTCGTCGCCTGTTCGATCTGCGAACCGGCCGCGTTGAGCCGCTCACCCGCGTCGGCGAGGGCCTGCTTGGAGGCGGTGTCGGTCCCGGTCAGGTTGTACACCTGCCCCCCGAGGCGTTCGATCAGCCGCCGCGCGTCGGCCTTGGCATCGGCCAACTGGGTTGCCTGACGATTGCGCGAGTTGCGCCCCGCGAACGTCACCGCCACGAACACGATCAGCACCACGACCAGAAGAATCAGCAAGAGTGCCACGACGACCAGCGTACGCGTCGGCCACGCGAACCCGACTTATCCGGCGCACGCCTGCGGCGGTGTCGGTGAAGTGGCCCCGGCCGCTGTTCGCTCTCGCGTCGGGCGCGGTTCGGGTGAGCGGCCTCGCGCCCGCTATGCGGCTGGCGGCCACGGCCCCCTGAGCGCGAGTGACAGGTACCCGAAGGTCAGCGCGCTCGCCGGCGCGAGTCCCGTACCCCCGACGCGCGGTTCGGCTGGCGCGGGCCGTGATTTCGCTGCGGCCGGTGGCCGTGGTTCGGTCGAGGGACCCCCAACCGCGGCTTACCCGGCGACGGCGGTGTCGTAGATCGGGCGGGTGTCGGCCAGGGGCGCTGGCTCAACCTCCTCGTCGATCTCCGACAGCGCGAAGCGGCGCTTGCCCGCGGTCTTCGCCGAGTACATCGCGCGGTCGGCGCTGCGCAGCAGGTCGGAGAAGTCGCAGACGCGGCCGGGTGGGCAGAACGCGGTGCCCACGCTCGCCGAGACCGGGACCGGGCCCGATGTCGTCTTGACCGGATCGCGCAGCGCGGCCAGCACACCCATCGCGACCTCGCTCAGGGTGTCGCGGCGGGCGGGCAGGGCGAGCACGAATTCGTCTCCGCCGTAACGGCATACGACCGTCTCCTCCGGGCAGATCGCGCGCAGCCGCCGGGAGATCTCGACCAGCACCTCGTCGCCGACGGTGTGGCCGAAGCCGTCGTTGATCTGCTTGAAGTCGTCCAGATCCAGCAGCAGCAGGCCGACGCCCCGGGACCGGTCGGCGGCCATCTGGCGCACCCGCTCCTGGAGCAGCGACCGGTTCGCGAGATCGGTCAGCGCGTCGTGGGTCGCCTCGTGGCGCAGCCGGTTCTGCAGGGCGGTGATCTCCCGCACGCGCACCGAGACCTTCTCCGACAGGCTGCGTTCCTGCTGCGCGAGCGCGCGCTGTTGCAGCGCCTCGGCGTAGCTGTCGATGGCATGGCTGGCCACGAACGACCAGCGCGTGCCGACCAGCGAACCCGGTTCGCCCGGCGCGAAACCCAGCAGGGCCCGGGTCGCCGGGGCGAGCATGCGGGTCCGGTCGAACGGCGCCTCGGCCAACCTGCGGCCGATCGCGCGGGCCGCCGCGACCGGAAACGGTTCGCCTCCCGCCAGATCCAGCAGTTCGGCGACGATGGCCGCGAACAGCTGCTCGAGATGTTGCTTCGGGACCGTCAGGCCGCTGCCGCTGTGCACGGCTCGGGCCCACTCGCGAGTGGTGGCGGCGATGGCCGCCGTGGTCCGGGCGTCGGTGTCGGTGGGCATCGCCCTCACCCCGCGCAGACGCCGTCTGTGCCGACGGTATCGCCGGTCACGCCCTCCGGATCGTGCTCACTGCTATGCGGTCCTGTACACCATCGGCGCACGCTCACCGCCCCCTTTCCAGATACCCCCGTCCGGCAAAAAGGATCCTAGCAAGCCACTCGACACCGAAATGCGATGTTTTACAACCTGTTACGGTGTCTCGCGAATGGCGATCGCTGGTGAGATCGCTTGTCTGCCTGCGGTGTTACAGCTCTTGCGGTGTGTCGCGCCCGGGCGTGTTCGCGTGTCGCACGCGACGCGCCGACAACTTCCGGTACCGACGAGCCGATTGGCGTTCGAGAAGCGACGTTCGGTACAGTCTCAGACGCAGACGGCATCGTGGCGATCCCATCGGTGTCGTATGCCTGCGGGCGTAGTTCAATGGTAGAACCTCAGCCTTCCAAGCTGATGGTGCGGGTTCGATTCCCGTCGCCCGCTCTGTCCCTTCTGGGGTGTATCGGGGTGTAGCGCAGCTTGGTAGCGCATCCGCTTTGGGAGCGGAGGGTCGCAGGTTCAAATCCTGTCACCCCGACGTGAGCGGCCTTAGTTGAACCAGCGACCGAAAAAACGCTGGTGAGACTAGGGCCGCTTTGGTCTTTCTGCGGTGGCTCGTTGTTCGGTGCCGCTCTCTTCGCTGGGTGTCCAGCACGCTCCCCGACTAGGGCAAGTCCGTCTGAAACTACCGCGTGATGCTGCCGGTAGGCGCGGTGTGCGTCGTGGAGTTCATGCATGATCGGCGTCTTATCGTCTTCGACCACCTCCAGATCGTCCAGGTAGAACCGCTCGTAGAACGTCTCATTGAGTAGTCGCCGAGTTGCGTCGTCGCCGCCTCGGTAGAGCCGCTGCGGGTCCGATGCCAAGTGGAGCGCGTCATCGAGGACCTGCGCACCGGCGGCGAGTTCGGCGCTAGTTTGGGTCAGGCCTGCTTCGGCCCGTTCGCGTTCAATCTGGATATCGAGCAGTTCGGTACGGATCTTGGCCTCCGGCATAGACCCGAACCGCATGAGCCGGATCAGCCGGTCCTCCTGGTCATCGAGTTCCTTCAGCCTGCGGGTGAGTGCCGCGTGCAGCTCTCGGGTTGTCGTCGCCTCGTCGGCAACGACCTCCGCCATCCTGGCGCGAACCTCGGTGATGAAGTCCGCGGGCAGCGTGAGGGTGCCGTAGTGGTCGGTGACGGCTTGCTCCACCAGTTCGACTGGAAGGTGTGGCAGGTCGCAGACGCCTTCTTGCCGGCCACGGCAAACAAAATAGCGGTAGCGAACATGGCTTCGACCCTGCGGCTCGGTGTAGATCAGGCGGGACGTTCGCCCGGCCTTGCGGCACCGCTGACAAAACAGAAAGCCCTTCAGGTGGTGCTGGTGCACTCGGTCGCGCTGTCCTCGGCCACTGCGCGCCTGGAGGACTTCTTGAACGCGCTCGAATAGCTCGTGACTCACGATCGGCTCATGGCGACCGGGGTACACCTGACCCTTGTACGTCACGAAGCCGATGTAGTAGGGATCGCTGAGCATGGTGTGCAGCTTGCTGCCCGAAACCGGTTGCTCAGGATAGCGTTTCGTCGCCTTCGTGGTGAGTCCGAGATCGGCCATCGTGGCTTCGAGTCGTTCTATCGAGTACTCGTTGGTGGCGTACAGCTCGAAGGCGCGCAGCACCAACGGCGCTCGCTGCTCGTCCAGCCGGATCGTGTTGACGTCATGGCCGTCCACTTTGATGGTGACGTTCAGATAGCCCAGCTTGGCCCGCCCGAGGGTGCCACCGAGATCGACAGCCTTGCGGCGCATCTTCTCTTGGATGTCGAGGCCCTGGACGGTCGTGGTGAGCTGATTCATCACGTCGACCACTCCGGCGATCGCCTCGGCGTAGGGACCTTCGCCGAAGTCCTCGTGGACGCTCACCAGGCGTATGCCGAGCTGCTTGAGCTGATGTTCCACGATCGCGGCTTCGTAGCGGTTGCGGAAGATCCTGGAGCGCATGTAGACGATGACATACTCGACCTCCCGGTGCGTCGTCACGTACGCCCAAAGCTCCTTGAACACCGGTCGTTGCTCGATAGTGAGCTTGGATGCGGAGTAGCCCGGTTCGATGAAGAACTCGACCACTTCGGCGCTCAGGGAGGCTGCCTTGGTCTCGGTGCTGGCGCGCTGAGTGCCGATGGACAAGCCGTCAGGGTCGGCATCCATTGCAGTTCCCAGTTGTCCCTTGGTTGATACTCGCAGCAGCGCAACGGCCTTCTTGAGCTGAGGCCGCCCAGCACGGGCAATCTGTTCGGTCAACGGTTTCTCCTAGAAATCGAGGTCTGCCGGAACCCGGCTGTCGGTGAAGGGGGTCGTTAGCGGTGTGAGAGTTTCCCGAAGTGGAATCCACTCCCATAGGACAAGGTTCGCCTGGTCGGGCTGACGGCTATTTCTGACGGCAACAGCGCCGAGAACGTGCGCGTTTGTGGCAACGCGCAGGCGTTGGAGTATTGAGGTGATACTGGGGTCGCGTCGGAGATGCGAGATTTTAGTGGATAAAAGATCTTCGCGGACTTGGAGAACGACGGACGACCGCTGTTGGAATGGGGCTCCAACTGCGGCCAAAGCCACTTTTGACGGTGAAGTTTGACGGCTACTCCCACTGTCATCTGCGGCCAGCAGCAATCTATCCTCCAGACGGCTCAAAGCTTCGTGCTGAGCCTCGCTGTCACCATGTTGGTAGATTTCCTGCGTCGTTGATATGCGCGAGTGCCCAAGAATGAGTTGGATGTCGCGATCCGGCACGTGATAATTCTTGAGCAGAGTTGCAGCGGTATGACGAAGGTCGTGTATCCGAATGCGACGCACTCCAGCGCGCTTGCAGATATCCGAGAAGACTTTGTATAGCTGCGACTGCGACAGCGGTTCGCCGCTTTCGCCAACGAAAATGAAGCCGTCAGGGTTAACGCGAGAAGGGCGATCGTCAATAATAGCTTGGTACCTATTGAGTGCCTGACGTACGAAGGTGAGAAGAGGTAGCCGCCGCTTTCCCTTGGCGGTCTTCACTGGCCCTACATGCGTCTGTCCTCGTATCACCTGGCGCTGCTGGCGTATGCGAAAGGCGTCTCTATCCCAATCAATATCGGACCATTGCAGACCGAGCACTTCGCCCTTCCTCATGCCATAGAGCGTCAGCATCAGAAAGAGGGGGTATAGATCTTCGGATTGGGCAGCCACAAGAAACCGCGCGGCTTCGTCAGCGGACCAGGGTTCAATCTCCTTGGGGTCATGGTGCGGCAGCACAATAAGGCGCGCGACGTTCCTGACAACAAGGTCTTCACGCATGGCTCGCGTAAGAGCCGCGCTCAGTACGAGCTTTGTGTGCATTGCAGTCGGAATTGTCATACCGTCAGCAATTTCGCTATCAAAGACCTGCTGCAGGCCGGTCACAGTCAAACGAGTGAGTGGACGTGACCCGAGCATCGGTTTTAGATGGCGCTCGATGACATTGGAGTATCCGGATATCGTTGCAGGTCGGAGCGTCTTCGGAGCTACCTCCTGGAGGAAGTAGTCCAGGTACGTTCTGACCGTCCACGATCGTTCCGGAATCGGAATGCCACGCTTTGCGTCAGCAAGTTGGAGGGTTAGCTTCTCGCCGGTTTCTTTGCGAGTTTTCCCATAGACACGAACTCGGCGCAGTTTTCCGCTCGCAGTAGGCAGATAGGCGGCACCCTCCCAACGCCCATCCTTTCGGAGATAAATACTGCCTTCGCCCCGGCCACGACGAGTCATAGTGCGCTCCCATCTGCAATAAGAGTCTTGAGAAAGCGCTCGACCTCGCGAAGCGGTACAAACCTTCGGCTGCCGACCTTTACGGTTCGCAGTTCACCATTGTGCATCAGCTTATAGACGCTCCACTTGCTGAGCCGAAGGCGCGAACACGCCTCCGCGAGCGTGAGTAGATCATCATTATCGGCGCGTCTAATATCCAGTCGCGCAAGCTCGTCAGTCAGCCAACGGCGATCTGGAATATCCCCCTCCGACAGCTTCAAGGCAAGCGTGCCGAGAACTCGAAGCAGTGGCTTAACATCACGTGGCAGAGTAGGGGAAATAGTATTATTTCGCTGCGTCGTCCGCGGTGCAACCTTGGGTTTCTCCAGTAGTTGATTCATGATCCCCTCCTCTCCTGTTAGGTCGAAAACGTTGTTCTCCGAGTCTTGTTATACGAACGGTGTACGCTCAGACGGGTCATACGGGTCAATATCGAAACTGACACCATACTGCTCGGTTAATGCCACAAGATAGCCTCTAATGCGCTGATGTGCCTCAACAGGCAACTCGCTGTATCTCGTCTGCAAGTACGGGCTGATGCTAGGTAGTTCATCTGACGGCAACCAGCCGAGCAGAGCGAAGAGGTCAGTACACGAGAGGTTTAGCGCTCGCGCGATCGCAGTAATATTCTCGACCTGCGGTTTGGCAACTACACCCGTCTCGATACGCCAATACGTTGTGTAGTCGAGCTTAGCCCGCTTGGCGACTTCTTTACTGCTCAGGTTCAGCACTCGCCGCCGTTCGGCTAGTATCGGCTGTAGTAAAGAGCTGCTGTCTGATTTCATTTTTATTTAATAATTCTCCTTGGTATAGAAATAATACCGAAATCGGTTGCGCAATTGCAAGGATAATGCACAATTTGACAACACAAATTGGAGACGATTTTTCTATTTTTCATGTTCGTTTCAGTTTTGTGTGATGAGCCGGTCGGGCGGCAGCCGAACAATATGTTCGTGCTGCCACCCTCCCGGCGTGCCGAGTGCTGAACGTTCGGTTCAGCTTTCCGTCGACCCCTGATCGCTCTTCTGAGCCCGGCGGGACCGCGGGCGCGGCGCGCTGTCGCTGTCACCTTCGGGCGACGTGACAGGCGGAGTAGTGAAGAGCGCGTCAATCGCCTCCTGTCGGGCGCGGGCTTCGCGCTCGATCTCCTCGCGGACCTTGGCAGCCTGGCTGAGGAGTTCCTGATCCTGCTTCGCCGCCTCGATGTGGGCGTCGATGGCGTCGAGGAACTCTTGGGTCAGTGTGTTGCCGCGAAGCTTCGCGATCCATGAGAGTTGCGTGTGACGGTAGGGGTTGAGTCCGACGGCAAGTTTCTTTTCTTGCCCGTCGGACGCATCGGGTGTGGACATTTTGGTGCCTCCTCGGCGGTGATGCGGCCGGTAAGCGCTGGTGGCTTACGACAACGGCCGCATAGCGCCGACGAGGCGGCCTACGCCGCAACATCGACCGGCCCGGCCCGCGGCCGGATCGCTGAGGCCGCTGTGCGCGCTGCTGCAATCCGTTCGTCCGCCAGCCGCGCAAACGTCGGATTGAGTTCGACCCCTACCCAGTCCCGACCAAATCGTTCAGCGGCTACGGCCGTCGTACCGCTGCCCATGAACGGGTCGAGCACGAGCCCCGGCTCCGGCGTGGCGTCGCAGCGGCACGACGGAGTAAGCGCCGACCGGACAGCCCGGCCGCCGAGCTGACGAATCACCCGGCGCCGCCACGGCAATTTGCATATGGAGCAACGCTGCTCGGGCGCGCCGGCCTGGATGGCACGGTCAGCCAGCGACAGCGGAAAGGTCGCGTGGTGGGCTCCCCGAAAGGTGGAGGTGGCCAATTGCCAGACGTCACCAGGGTTCTTGCCGAGCGGATGCCCGACGCGCCCCTCCTGCTTGACCACAGCAAGGCCGTTCGTCGTGTCGGTGTTTGGGCCGCGCCACTCGCGACCTCTGTCCGGTACGGCCACGCGAGACGACTTCGGCGGCCGGGAACGGTGCGGCGTGCGAATACTGTCCAGATCGAAGAAGTACGACGACTGTTTCGCCAGGACGTACACCAGTTCGTACGTCGTGTTCAACCGGTCTCGGGCGTTGCTCGGGATCGGGTTGGATTTCGCCCAGACAACCTTGTTGCGCACGATCCAGCCGTCCGCCTGGAGACGGAGCAGGAGCCGTTCAGGTGCCAGAAGCAGGCTCTTGTAGGTGGCCCCTTGGCGTCGATGAGTCGAGTACGTGTCCCCGAGATTCAGCCAGTACGTGCCTGTCGGCACGAGGACACGGTGCACGGCGCGGCTGACGTCTAACAGTCGGCCTGTCCACTCGTCGACGTGGCCTTCAAGTCCGAGTTGCCCGCTGGCGTCGTAATTGCGGAGTCGAAAATACGGTGGGCTGGTCAACACCATATCCACGGCCGCGTCTGGGAGTTGGCGAAGCATGGTAGTGGCATCACCAATGAGCAGCCTATTGCGAGGTACGGTCATAGGCTGCCTCCTTGCTTCACGAGGCTGACCAATTCATCGGCAACGATGACGCAGAACAGTTCGCTCGGCAGGTTTCGGTCTCGGTCGATCGCCTCCCGAAGTGCTACCTTGCGCCGCAAGGCTTTTGCGGGGTCTTTGGCGGACATAGACCAGATGATGCGCGGGAACGCGCCGTCATTTTGGTCCTGCTCGATGCCCGTACGACGATAGGTCTCGTAATCCCGGCACTTCTTGATAAGTCGAGGAATCGGCTCGGTCCCTCGGTCTACTTCCAAGAAGTAATCGTCTATGTAATCGCTGCCTTCACTCGGCGAGACGCTGAAATGCATGTCAGGCTTGAGGGTAAGGCGCGCCCCGCCGGGTGCGATATAGCGCCGCCAGCATGCAGGCTCCATCGCATAGGATAATAGTTCCAATTCGTCCGCACGGTGGGCGCGCACCAGTGTCACATGCGCATCCGCAATGGCAAGCGCGTGCTTCAAGAACGTTTCGCTTGGGTCTGTCAGATGACGCCTGACCGGCTGCCCGGTCTCTGCACGTAGCAGCCGTTCGCCGTTCGTGTCGACAAAATGCACCATGCCGTCTGATCCTGCTTCGGCACCGCCTTTCCGCCGTTCGATATCTCCGAGTATGTGCAGCCTGCGCAGCCGTTCAAGGACACGCTGTGCACTTCGTCGACCATGTGTCGGGCTCAGGTCGGCAAAATGGATTTCGTATATCTGCCTGACAGTCAAGAACCGATGCTCGTAAACGGAGCGAAGAATGTCCCAATCTCGTTCACTGAGACTTTCGCCGATGCTCCAGACATCACGGCGCACAACCACAGACCTGCCAGGGTCGGCCGGGGGTGTGGTGCCCGTATGGGCACCATCAGTCGTTGCACGAGCTGCCGGGCGGACACGGCTGACCAGGGGTGATGCTGTGGAATCCGCTGAGGCGAGGTGGCTGCCGATACGGCTGCCAGGAACGGCTCTGATCTTCACGTCTACCTCCACTGCGATATCTTGAGAACGGTTCATGCCTGCCTCCTTCTGCGGTGCATGGCGGTGGGCGTATCACTGATGTCGTCAAGCAGTCCGGCGAAGCCGGCCTCGATCTCATCGAGGGGCTGTCCGTATTGCGCTCGACTCAGGCGGCGAATTTCCTCTGGGTTGCTCACAACCGGGGGCGGTGGCAATGTCACCCCTGATACCCAGGGCTGCACGCTGTTGTCTCGCACCAGGCGCGCGTAAATGTGATACGCGGGCAACTCGCTAAAATCTTCGGGACTGAGCACTGATTGCCCGGCTGCGGCGTTCTTTGCGTCGCCCGGTTGCAGCTGGAAAGCGATGCGATTACGCGCATTATTACGAAATGCCTCCAGCATGGTTTTCGGGAGCTGCGCCTCATGCTGATGCGCGACATGGAATCCAGCTTTCAGGCTGCGTGCCATTGCCAGCGCGTCGGGCAGGTCCTGCGAGAAGCGCAGGAACTCTTGGGCTTCATCGACGTACACCATGACGGGCGTGCGGCTCGCCTCCGGAGTTCCAGCACGTTCCAATATGGCGTTCCAAAGCTGGTACAGCACTCCTGCCGATAGCAGCTGTGCCGACTCGGGACCGATGACCCCCTTCTGAAGCGGCACCAAGAGGACCTTGTTTTCAGTGAGAACCTGGCGTACATCGAACTTGGGGCTGCGCTGCGATAAGACGCCGCGGAGTTGTTTCGTGAGTAGTGGGCGCAGTTTGTTCGACAGCGGGGCAATAATGCTGGTGGCGGTCTCCGGCGACAGGCTGTCGAACTTTTCCCAGAACCAGGCCGCATTATATGGATCGTCCTTGATGACGCGCTGGGTGATCGACCGCCGAAAGCCTGGGTTGGTCAGCAGGATCGGCAACATGATTAGAGAGGTGCTCTCATGAAAGGCGAGGGCGAGCAAAGCATTTCGCAAGATATCCTCGCTGCGGTAGCCGAGATTATCGCCGTAGATGGATTTGAACATGCCGAACAGAGAGTCAGCCACAACGTACGGCGTCCGGTTGCCTCGGTAGCGTCCATCGAGCGGATTGAGGCCAACCGGCGCGCTGTCCATCGGATCGAGCAGCACCACGTCGTGTTTGCGATGCTCGGGGATGCGTTCGAGCAGATCGGCAATCAGGTCCTTCGGCTCGATCACCACCACCGGCCGGTTGGCTTCGAGGTCTTGCACGATCAGATTGAGCAGCAGCGCCGATTTACCCACGCCGGAGGGCCCGGTGATCCAGGTGTGCCGCAGTGCGTCAACGACGTCGTACCCGATCGTCCCATCCGCACCGGGCGCGTTCGCCAGTGCAACCGTCCGCGTACCGGCCTGGACGGCGGGCGTCGGCCGCACTGGCTTCGGATGGATCGGCGGCTGGCCGGGGAACTGGTCGCTGTCGTGGTCACTGATCGGCCAGGCGATGAGCGAACTCACTTCGGGCACGCTGAAGTGCTGTGACGGCATGAATAGCGACCAGCGCGGTTGTGGCGTATTGACGTGTGCCGGTTTGTCATCCGCGAGGCGCAAGCGGACTCCGGCCGCTTCTACCGTGCTAATCGCCGCGGCCAGGCCGAGCAGCAACGTCCGGCGCCGCTCGGCCGTGACTGCGTGCACCCCAAGCCGGAGGACAACCTCGAATCCGTGTTGACCGAGCTTGCGGGTCAACGCCTGCCGGACTTCGGCGCGACGGTCGGGCAAAATCCCTTGGAGCAGTTTGCTCGTGACCGTCTGATCGTCGCGAGCTGGTGCCGGAGGCGGCAAGGCCGGCTCGTGACGAGGCCCGAGAACGGCTTGGATCACCAGGCGTTCATTTTTCCCGACTGCCGTAAGCGCACTCAGGATGGAGCGGTGGGAGGCCACCGCGTCGACCGGTTCCAACGGCCGGTTGGTCGTGCTGGCTCGCAGGCGACGGGTGGTACTGACGGTGGCTCGGTCGGTGCTCTCGAACTCGGTGACGATGCTGCCGCGCACCAGTTGTTCGACAGTGCGCCGGATGGCCTGAGCGTGGCGCAGGCGGCTACCGATCAGATATTCGACACCAGTCACATCGGCGCGAGCTTCGAGGATCAGGAGCGGCGCGTGCTTCTGGGCGGCCCACGTTGTCAGCAGCGACAGTGCTGCCGCTTCGCGGAGTGGGTGCGGCCAGTGCACCTGTTGCCAGACCAACGTGTCGGGGCCAAGCGAGGAGGGACGGTCAATCGTCATGGTCGCGTTCCTCCTCTTCGCTCCCGGCTGCGAGGGCCTGCGCTTCGGCCTCGGCCATCGCTGCCGCGATGACGGCGCGACCCAGCTTGCGCAGATCCGGCACGCCGCGCCGTTCGCTGTAGACCGTGATGCGACGATTCGGCCGGTTGCGCCGACTCGGTCGTCGTCGTGGATTGGTACGTCCTGTTTTTGACATGCGTCGATCCCTCCTTGAATATCCGTTGGTTGATTAGCCCGCTCAGAACGCCGTTGCGGTCCGGGGCTCTTTGCTATTGCATCCGTGCAATAGCTCTGCACTCACTATGTATTGCATGGGTGAAATAGACAATTGAGGTTGGCATTTCTACAACACCCGATACGGCTACATGACCTTGCGATGAAAACGCTTGCCTTACCACTTTTGTCGAGTTGTACGGACGACAACAATCCCCAGCCACACCAGCCCAGCCAGGCCCGCCACAGCCAGCAGGGCAATGAGCGTGGGAAGTATGGCCTTTAAGATCTGGACGGCCAGGTAAAGGAAGATGACCCCCAGGAAGAAGCGGAGACAGCGACTGAAGAAACTATCTATCATGCCGCTCGTTTCTTTCACTGGTTTCTCCCGTTCACTTCGTCTCGGATACGTTGCTGGGCTTGCCAATACGCGGCATGGAGGCGGCTCACGCTGTCGGCCGCCTCCTCGTCAATACGCTGCAAGGCTGCGCTGGTGGTCTGGCGAAGGTTCTTGGCCTCACGGCGCTGCCGCCACCACTTCTCGCTCCTCAATAGGAGTTCGAGGAAAACGATTGACAGCAGAAAGCTGAGCGCGAACAGAACAAACAGTCCGGCGATCTGGCCGGTGGTAGTCCAGAAACCCTGAGCGAGAACGGTGGTCGTCACTGTGCCAACCCCTTCACCCATGCCAAGGTCGCCTGGGCGGCTGCTTGGGCAAAGGTCATGACGCGGTGCGCGCTCACCGGAGCCATGTCCTGATGGACGTCGACCATCATCCTGATATCGGCCAGCGCGGTCGACATGGAGACGACAACACCGGTCGCCAGGTGTTCGGCGACGATCGGGTGATCGCCGGGTGGCGTCACCTTCAGAAGATCAACCAGTTCATGGGCCAGCTGATCGAAATCGTCAGGCTCGCTGGCGCTTTCGGGAAGATCGGAAGTACTCATGTTGCATCCTTTCGTGGAGTGGGTTGGGGAAAGAAGGTGAGCGACCGGGGACGATCGCTCACCCCGTGATGCGTCAGTGACGGAAGCGCGCGACCTCACTGCCGACGTAGGTGGCGTACTGATCGACGATGTGCCCAAGGCGCGCAGCCGTTGCCGGATCGCCGTCAGCCTGAAAGGCCGCCTCGCGGCTAAGCATCGCTGTGGTTTGGAGACCGACAGTCGCGACCATGCCGGCGGCTTGCACGCGGGTGGCTGTCACCAGCCCGCGGGCAACCTCCTTGTTCTGAAGGCGTTGCAGCTCCTTGCCTTCGGTGCGGCTGAAGCCGTCCGGGATGCTCGACTCCAGCTGACTGCTGGGGCGGGGGATGAGGTTGGACATGTTGCTCCCTACTAATCGGTGATGTTCAACGACATCCAGGCTGCACCAAAAAAACGGGCTGAACTGGGCGGATATGCGGCCCAAAGCGGGCGGAAGTGGGCAGGAGTGGGCGAGCTGTCGTGTTGCCCAGCTCCGCCAGGGTTCGCGCCGCGCTGTCATGCTGAATGGGGCATGATCGGTGGATGATCGACGGCGTATTGCTGCCCTCTACCGACGAGGTCCATGAGGACTTGGTTGCCATCCGGAAGAAGGGCATCAACCAACTTGGGCGGGTGAACGTGCCTGCGCTTCAGAAGTGCGCCGTTCAAGCTGGGTTCATCGAATCTTCAGCGACACCAAAAGATCTCGAAATGCTGCTCAATATCAGCACTGATCGCATGGGAATCGAGGGTGAACGTACCGCTGTAGAATGCCTACTCGGTCTCGCGCCCGACCTGCGCCGCACATCACTTTCTGTCCGACGCGATCGAGCTGCACGAGCCGTCCATCTCTCCTCCGAGGGATTTCGGCGTCACATGGAGGCAACCTTAATTCGCAAATTCGCCATCGCAATTCTGGACGAATGCAAGGCGCGAATCGCCCAGGAGGAAGAACGGCGAGCGGGGGAACCAGAGCCGGAGCCGGAGGAAACTAATAATTTTGATAAAGAGGCGCAAACCACAAAGGAAAAGCGTTGGCGACAGTTCTACCAACGCCTGGAGGAGGGGGCGAAAAAGTTCAACAATTCAGAGATACGAAAGACGGCGGGAATTGGGTGTGGCGCAATCTTAGGTGTTATCGGCCTGGTGCTGGCACTCAATCAATGCCAGAGCCCACACGACACAGCCCAACAAAGTCCACCCGCCGTATCTCCACAACCTTATCCAGGCGGACCGCCGCCCTCGAATCCGTCAGCCACGAATGAGATATATATCGCAGGCGACAGGTTCTTGAACCAAGATTTTGAAAATCCAGATGAGGCCTACTGTGGCAAATCTCCTGCCTCGAACCGCGCGGATGCGTATCTCTGTGTACTTCCCCCGCAACTAGGGCCGACGCGTCCCAAGCTCGACCCATGTTTTGGAGTCGATGACAAGTCTGTTGTATGTGGCGAACTCGGTGAGCCGCAGAAGTTCTGGCGATTTCACGCCCGGGGCGTCCAGGCTGCCGACTCAAACCCAGTACCTCCGGGCACGCGCACTTGGCCGTTTCAGGTCGTTCTAGACGACGGCACCGTATGTCGTTCGATTACTGGCGTCATGATTCGGGAGGGTGACAGCTATCTCATGGGGCTTCGCAACCAGCCACCTCTTAAAGAGGAGCCTATGTACTTTTGCGGCACCCAGTTCGGCCCAACTCTAGCCACGGAGTGGAAAACCGGCGATGATGGACTTCTTGATACAGTGCGCTGGCTCGAACCGCCTGACACCAAGAAAGCTCAGCTCAGTAGTTTAACCGTCGAAGGCGGTTCTTGGTATGCCATGTACTCACCCCAGGAGGGTACGCCGTACAAGCGGACTCACATTGCTATGGCTGCTTTCTAAGGGCATCTTTGCGTCGAGGTCTGTCGATAAGGAACCACCTAATACCGAGTTGGACGAGTCCTACCAAGCCAATGAGGGGGAAGATAAACAGGAGAACTACATAGATTATTAGTTCAGTCTTCATCGTGCGCTTCTTGTACTGCCATGCAGTTTCATCTGCGTAGTCTTTGATATTTGCGGGCCGATTCATTCTTCGTCATAGCTGCTGTAATTATACTTAAATAAAATCCATCTGCAAATACTCACAGGCACCTCTTCTGGTAATTGACGATTGATACAAAATATGATACAATAAATATACCGCAGACAGCACGCCGGACTATTCGCCGGTGCGATGCCTGCGGTCGTCGGCATTCCCGTCGCGACTCTGGTTCTATCCAGGAGCTCTCGCTTCGGAGGTTAAAATGGCGGCGATACTCCGTTCCTTCAATCAGTCGCACGATGGCTGGCGCTACAGCTGGTACGGCGTGTTTGTGCACGCCGTCTACGAGCCCGCACTCATCGTTTTCGACCTCGTCAATCTGTACTACCAGTGGGACTACATGTCGACGTGGAAACAAGCACTTTTCATCGGCTGGGCAGTAGGCATTCTCGCCTGCTTCGTCAAGACGATAAAATGCTTCCGCTACCGGCTGGACGAGTACGCCGAGCGGTGTGATCTGGCTCAGGACTACTGGGACACGATGATCCAGTTGCAGGACGAGTTGGCAGAATTGCAGGGCGAGAGGCCCAGCACAGTGGACGCGAACAGCGACGCCACATGAAGGGACCGGGCCGTGTTGTCAAAAGACAATGCGGCCCTCTTCATTTGGCTTGTTTTTCCACTATGAGGTGTCGCTATCCATCCACGGAGGTCGCCGAATCGGCGTTGCCCGTATCGGCGGCCGAACATCCTGCATCCGTGGCAACACCTCCGTGTCATCATCGTCGCTCCACCAGCGAGAAGCCTGGTCCGATGCCGGCGTCGGGTCGCTTCCCGTTTCATCCTCATCATCGTCCTCAGTCAGCTCCTCGTCCCAGGGGTCCTCGTTCGCCACCACCTCCACCCGATGCCGCCCTGCGGTGCCAGTCGAACTCCAGTAGACCCCAATCCGGTAGCTGAGCATCGCCGTAAAGAACACCGACGCGGGCCACAACACCCAGACGAACGAGGACACCACCTCAGTCGGCCTCGATCATCAGCAGATAGGCCGCCTCCAGGTGCACCGTGCACTCGTCGGGGTGGTGGTGCCGGTGGATGAATCGCAGTTCCTCGGCGCGCTCCGGCGTCAACTCCATCAGGTGCGCGCGGCACAGGACCTCAGCCAGAACGCTTTCCGCGTACACGAACGTCCGATCCGGCACCGGCGTACTCATATCTTGTGTTCCTCTCTGCGGAATAAATCACTAGAAGCATTGGGCGACAACCGCTTTACTCGTCAGTCCCAGAGTTCGGCACACGGCAACATCGGCAGATCGGCGCGCACGTCGTCGTCCACTGTCACCACCAGTTCCAGCGCGGCCAGCTCCTCGGCGACCTCGCAAACCTGTTCGGCTGAGGCTTGGTAATCCAACTGCAGCGCGCCGTATTCGATGTGGATGTGTCGCACGCGGCGCATGTCCACCATCTCCGTTTCGTTAATCGGCCAAAATGCCTGGTAACGAGGGTGAACGGGCCATGCGCCCGTATCCATACGCGAACCCATTGGTCGGTATACGTCGGGCGTATATCGCGGTGCGTGGCGAACGAATAAGCTCAGCCTGCCTACGTCTTGTTGCAAAACCGCAGGTCAACTACTACGGGAGAAGGATTTCACTTCATGACAGAGATCATCACTCCGCAGACTGCCAGCTCGAAGCCCCAGCGCCACAAGGTGACAGGGGATGTGCATCTCGTCTTGCGTCGAGGCAGTGAGGTGTTGTTCGGACAGCGCCAGAACACCGGTTTCGAGGATGGAGCTTGGCATCTGCCGAGTGGCCACCTCGAAGCCGACGAATCCGTGGTCGATGCCCTGATTCGCGAGGCCGAAGAGGAAATCGGCATCACCATCGCACCGGGCGACGTACACTTCAGCCACATCATGCACAACTCGTCGTCCGGCGGACGGATGGCATTCTTCTTCACCGTGCGTACCTGGCAGGATGAGCCGACGAATCGGGAGCCCGAAAAGTGCAGCGCGCTCGAATGGTTCGCGGCCGACGCCTTGCCGGACCACATGATCGACTACTGCCGCGTGGCTATGGAGCACACCGCCCATGGTCGTTCGTTCTCTGTCTACGGCTGGTAGCAATGAGCAATCCGGCGGGGCCGGTGGTGTGCGTCAGCTACTTGGCGCTGGCGGAACTGTGGACGGTGCCGCAGTTCCCGCTTGCCAACCACGGGACGGCAATCCGAAGCATCGAACAGTCGATAGCGGCCGATGGGCCGATGACAGCGGCGGCGCTCGCCGCTCTGGGAGTGCCAAGCCTGCTGATCTCGAATGACGTTGGCGACGACGAGCACGGCGAATACATTCGTGGATGGCTCGATGAGCGTCACGTCGAACATGCGGTTGCCGCGCGGCCGGAGCTTGTCACGCCGCGGATCGTCGTGACTGGCGACGACCAGCACACGCGCACCTGGTTCGCGTACGTGCCGGATGTGGTGGCTAGTTTGCAGCGAGCCGACCTGTCACCACTGACCAGGGCCTCGTTCATCTATCTGGACTGCTACGAGCTGATCGAGGCCGCAGCGCTCCGCGTGATCGAGGCCGGCCGGGCCGCCGAGGTGCCATTGCTGCTCAATCTCGGAGGTTCCGAACTCTCGCCTGCGCTGGTGGCCGCGGTACGTGGATACTCCGGCCTTGTGGTACAAACCAACGTCGATGATGCTGCACACCATGACGCCGCGACTCTGGCTCGATCTGTGCTGCACCAGACGCAAGCAGCCTGGGTGATCGTGACCGCTGGCGCCCACGGTGCAGTCGCACTCAGCCGGTCGGAACTGGTTGAGCTGTCAGCGTTCCCGGTAGAAGTTCGCCACACCCACTGTGCCGGTGCCGCCTTTTCCGCTGGTCTGGTCTATGGCCTGCGGGCGGGGTGGCTGATGCAGCGGAGTATGTCGCTCGGATCGGCGAGCGGAGCGTTGAGATGTGCACGACTCCAGAAGGCCCCACTGCCAACGCTGGCTGAACTTCTGGCGGTACTTTCGGCCGAAAAACACTCAGCCGCAAGCTGATCCCGCTCTGCACGTGGTGCCATAGATGAAGCAGTTTCTTTTTGGGAGGCCGATCATGTGTGAGTACATTTACCGGGAGCGGGCACATCTCGTGGCACATCTTGCCGCCATCTATCCGAGCGTGCGCGTGACCGATCCTGAGGAGCCTGACGCCCCAACTGTCGTCACTGTATGGCTACCAACAGGTCCGGCAGGCTGGCACGTCAGACCATGCGATCTTCATCTGTTCGAGCATGTTCCACCAGGGGATAACCACTACGACGGCTACGACACCGAAGAGAAATATCGTCGCCTCGATGAGGCGACGATGCGACTGGCGAAACTGAAAAAGGTCGATAACTCCTAGAGCTGACCAATCTTCTCAATCAGCTCTTTGTAAAGCTCGTCGGCATTTTCAGGATCAACTTCTAGCTCTCCGGCAATAGTTAGAACCTCGTCAAGAGGATCATCGTCACCCAGTGTACGGGCAAACTCGGTCGCCATGAGCCCGGCAATTTCGTAGGCGATCTGTAATGCCTGGCCTGGCTCGTCACGCAACCTTACCGCCTGTTCTTTCAAGAACTGCGTCATATGTGCTCGTGCTTCTAAACTGGCCAGTTTATCAATATGATTGGATAGGGTTTGCAATTCCATTAACAGAATACTCTCGGAACCTACAGTCTATCTATAATCGCCAGTAGCTCATCCCAGGCAGTCTGGTTGTTAGTGTCGATGTCCAACTTCCCTGAAAGTTGGAGTGCTTGGAATAATTCCGGTTCATCCTCCTCGGTTATCCAGTCATCACCTTCGACGCCATCAGCACCTTGCCAGGCCAGGGCGCCGCATATATAACCTGCTGGGTCGCCCCATCCTGCACCCTTCCCGCGAAGCATGTCTTCGTTTGAAACCGCCCGAGCTTCAGCCGCTCGCCGACGTAAGTATTCGACGATGTAGGGGCGAAGCTTCTTCGATGTCGGTTCAGAATAGACTTTTAATCGAAGTTGCGTTTCGTCAAGCCGTTTTGGGTTGGTTGGTTCGTTCATAATAGTCTAATTAGATAAATTCTAGTGTGATGAGCCCGGTTGGCTCGACCCCGAACGGGTCGAGCCAACCGAGTGTTCACCAGCGGTGCGTGCGGTCGTGCTTGTGCTCATCGGAGTTGTGAGCATCGCCGAGCGCGGCGGAGCCGATGGTGCTGTGAGGCGAGCGGTTGAAATTCTCACCTCGGTGGCCGTGTTTGTGGCCCGGCCTGCCTTCGGTTTCCCTCGGCCCGTAGAGGGTGGTGCCGTCCTTCTGCTTGCTCTCGAAGTTGCCGGTTTTGCGCGGCTTCTTCTTGGGCTGCGACTGCCGCCTCTGGTGCGGCGGCTGCCAACCCCGTTTGCACGAGGAGCAAGGGCAACCAGGTTCGTAAGAATGGCCTGCCATTTCTAGATCCTCTCGGAGAGATGTGCGAGATGGTTCTCGCGGGAATGTGCCGGTTCGGCAACTACTACTATCAGTAGTAGATTTTTACGATAACATCTAAATAGAAGCTTGACAATAGAAAATGACGATAATGCTCGACATTCCAATTACCGTTTAATGAGTATTTAATAACTGAGGTATCGAATAGTCCATAGGCGCGGCGAAACACGAAAAAATCCGTATCCAGCCGAATAGCCGGATACGGATCTCTCGGTTAGTGGTTCAGGCCACGCCCCATTCCTCCAACCAGCCAGATACCTCCGCGAACCGCGCTCGGCTCATCTGCTTCTTTTGCGCCTCCTCTTTGCGCTCGTCCTTCGCCCCGAACTGCCACCATGCCTCGTTGGTGTGCCGGTCCATCACCAGGAACTTTTCTTTGACCGCTGGCCCGCGGATGACGAGGCTCGCGGTGAACGGCTCCGCGACGACGGCGTGCACCATCGAGTGATGCAGGGCGTACGTCGTGCCTACCGGTTCCTCACAGACATGGAGGACGGGCAGCTTGTCCGGCTCAACCTGTTCGTCCAGCTCGGCGTTTCCGAATAGGTAATGCCGGTAGTGTCCGCGCAGGATCTTGCTGGCGTAGCTCCAGCGGTGATTGTGCGGCCGGTCGAAATAGCCTGGTAGGAAGACGTGTAGCCGCAGCCGCACGCCCGGATCGTCCTCGCTGGCGAGCACGATCTTGTCCAGGATGTCGTAGTGCTCGCACAGCTTCAGCAGCTCCGGCCGGTTCACCAGGTCGGCCAGCCGGCCCCGGACGATGCTCGGGTTCGCCACCAGTTCATCGAGGGCGGCGCGGCACATCATCTCGACCTCGTCGATGTCGTTCCAGTCGATCCAGCACAGTTCCTCGACCACGCGATCCATGTCGTCCATCGGTTTCACTCCTCGGGCTTTGCGCTGGATTTCCACAACCGGCAAACCGGCACGATGTCGTCGTAGGCCGCGCACGAGGACTGACCCATCACGACCTCTTCGGCCGGGCAGCCGCCCATGCAGGCTCCCGCCTTGCAGCCGCCGCAAGCGCTTTCGGTCAGAGGCTGCGTGAACAGATCGAACTCGTTGACGTCGTGGTTGAGCTGGACGTGGCCGTCAACCATTTGCGCGAAGTGCAATTCGGTGTCGAACAAGTACGAGCAGACGTAGCAACGGCCGTCCGGAAAGATCGAGATCCGGTCCAGCGTGCGGCCGATGCACCCCTGATACCCCTCGGCGGCGTAGCGCTCCATCTGATCGCGCCGGGCGTACGTCGGCTGATACCACACTCGCGTCTTGTACTGCGGTGCAATCTCGCTCAGCCGATCGCAGAAGTCCACCCATTCCGGCGGTGTCATGGCCATATCGGCGTTGCCGTGACCAGTCCCGATGGTCGAGAACACGTGGAACTTCACCAGGCTGACGCCCAGCACATCGGCAATGGCGAGGAGCTGCATCACGTCTCGCTCGTTGGCTTTGTTGACGGTGCAGATAATCCGGACGTCGAAACCGCGTTCGGCCAACTCCCGCGTGGTTTCCAATGCCTCATCGAAGGTGCCAGCGCCGCGCACGGCGTCGTGCGTTTCCTGGCTGCCGCCGTCGAGGCTGACCTGCACGTAGGCGAAGTCATCCGGCGTGAGCTGGCGGAAGCGGCGGAGGGCGGGTTTCTGGGCGTTCGTCGTGGTGATGACGTGCTCGTAGCCGAGTTGCCGACTGAGCCGGATCGCCTCGCAGTAGTGCGGGTGCAGCGTCGGTTCGCCGCCGAGGATGGTCAATTTGCTCCCGCCCAGCCGGCGCCAGGTGGTGAGCGTGTCCACGATCTTCGGGAGCGGCATTTTCAGCGCTCGCTCCAGCCGTTCGCCCATGTAGCAGTGCTCGCACCGCAGTTGGCAGGCCTCCGTGATGTAGAGGTAGACGTTGCGGAATCGCCCGTACGCCACGCGGTCGATCTTCTGTGGCTCGGGGACATTGCCGCCCCTGGGCATCCGTGCGTGGCCGTACCCATTGCCGCTGGGCTTCAGTGACGGCATAGGCAGATTGGTACTCGTCATGACACTGGACTCCGTGAAATTAGAAGTGGTGCAAGCAGATTGGCTGCACCGTCGATGGTGTTGGTGGTGTCAAGCTGCGTGACCGCGAGACCGGAGGCGGTGAAGCCCTCCCGAATGCCTTCGGCCGCTTGGTGGTAGCGCTGGAGCCGGGCTTTGAACAGCCGCGGCGAGTCCCCGCGCCTGGGATGGAGCAGGCCGCCGCACCGACTACACGCCCAGTCGTCGTCCTGTGCGGGAACGGCAGGGAGCCGAGGGTCGTGAATCGGATCGTCTTCGCACCGATGACAGACCTTGCGGTGCTGGGCTCGCTGTTTCAGAGTTTTTGCGTCCGTTACGATCTCGACCGGCTCGATATGGACGGGTGGCACCAGCGGCCAGATTGTTGCCAGCAGTTGGCTTACCTGCGAGCCGGAACCGGGGAAGTTGTCCAGGAGGACCGTGTGCACCGTGGGATCAGCCTGAACGCCCGCGAAATATGCACGGAGCGCATCGGCGACGGTGAACTCGTCGATCCAGCCGAGGCGGGCGCTATCGGTAGCAGTGGCGGCAAGTACCTCCTTGGGGACATGCTCACGAAGGCGAAAGATCGTCCGACCGGGTGACAGGCCGAGGTGAAGGGTGAGCGTCGTTTTTCCTGCGGCCGGTGGGCCAAAGATGGGCACTACCAGGCTCAATGGCATGGCCAACCCCTTTCGATAGGACCGGGTGTGTCCGGTCCCCAGGGTCGGTTTCGGGCCGATACGCCACCACGACCACGGCGAATGCGCGATATACATGGAATGCATATCCGCCCGAGAAAACCGGTGGTAACGTCATCTGACCAGGGCAAACGGGGTGATGAGGTGCCCCAAACGACCAAAACGGAGTGGCCTCATGACGCGCGTACCCGATCAGCAGCGCTACTG
This sequence comes from Nocardia sp. NPDC004068, assembly GCF_042874315.1. Taxonomy (NCBI): domain Bacteria; kingdom Bacillati; phylum Actinomycetota; class Actinomycetes; order Mycobacteriales; family Nocardiaceae; genus Nocardia; species Nocardia sp. NPDC004068. Next base: position 88,459 of record NZ_JBIAMW010000012.1, on the reverse strand, counting down.
CGTTCGGTGCGGGAGCAGGCTCAACAGCTATAACGGCGAATCACTTTGTGGCCCTTGTACTCTCGGCGCACGCCGCGAACTATATCGACCGCCGGACGTACCACCGGCGTTCTGGCAGACCGACCAGATGCGCGATGCACTCGCCACCTGGCATATGGGCCGCGTGATCTACGCCTACCGCAACCATCCGTATCATCGGCAGCCGTTGCCGCAAGAGCGGGTTGCGGAATGGCTTGGGGTGACGCAAGCACAGCTGAGCCGACTGGAGAAGGGCTCGGCTCCGGAGAATCTGTCCAAGTTGCGGCGATGGGCTGAAGCCCTGAACATCCCGCCTGAACTGCTGTGGTTCAAACTGCCGGGCGCTGTAGTCGCTACGCTCGAAGATGTGAAGCGCCAGGACTTTCTACGCGCCGCCCTTGGCGTCACGGTGACAGGGGCCGCCGCGCCGCTGCTTGAGTTGCTGAACACCCTGGAGCCAACCCCCGTCCCATCCCTGGTCGGCTCGACCGAGATCGAACAGATTCGCCGAACTGCTCGCGAGTTCAGCACGTGGGACCACACCTACGGGGGCGGGCTGGTTCGAGAAGCAGTCGCCGCGCAACTCCGGTACGCCGTGACTCTGCTGAACGCCCATTGTCTGGAGAAGCATCGAACCGACCTGCAAAGCGCTGTCGGGTTCCTGGGCCACACCGCGGCGTTCATGGCCTTCGACGCCTACGCCCATGCCGACGCTCGAAGTATGTTCCGCTTGGCTTGGACGTGTGCCGAAGAAGCCGGCGACTGGCACCTTCGCGGCAAGGTGCTCTCGTCAATGGCCCGCCAAGCGATCTGGTGCGGCAATGTGGACGACGGACTGACCTACATCGAACTCGCGATGGTGCGCGCCGACCGGCTGACGGCGACCGAGCGCGCCATGCTGCATTCGGCACGAGCGCGGGCACTCGCCAAGTTGCATCGGGTCGAGGAGGCAGCTCAGGCGGTTGGACAAGCCGACGACGAGTTTTCCCATTCCGCACCGCAGAACGATCCGCCTTGGATGAGTTACTACGACGCAGCACAGCACTCCGGCGATACCGGCCACGCACTGTTCGACCTGGCACTTCAGGGTCAGTTCGTCACCGAAGCGCGCTCGCGACTCCAAACAGCCGTAGAAGGGCACACCGAGACATACGTCCGATCCAGAGCGATTTCGGGTATCAAATTGGCGTCGCTCACGATGGCGACCGGCGATCCGGATGAAGCGACAGCCTTCGGCAATGCGGCGCTGCTCGACGCCGGACACATTCGATCGCGGCGGGCAGCCGACGATCTGCGCGAGCTGGCCGGTTTTTCCGAACAACACAGCAAGGCAACCGAAGTCGAAGAACTTCGGACTCGAATCGGTGCCACTGTGGCGGGTGTATGACCGCCGAGTCAGCTGCGGACGACACCCTCGGCATCCTGCACGCTGCCTGCGTGAAGGTTGGGCAGGATGCCGACGGTGCGGAACTGCTGCACCGAAGCGAGAACGCTATCTACCGACTACCAGGCAACGTGGTGGCGCGGATCAGTCGGCCTGGCCAGAACGCCGCTGCTCAACGTGAGATCAATGTCGCGCGGTGGCTGGGGGCCTCCGGCATATCCGCCGTGCGAGCTGTTCCGGGCGTAGAACAACCCGTGGAGATCGAAGACCGATCGGTGACGTTCTGGCGGGAGCTGCCGCCGCACCATCACGGCACACCCGCCCAGGTCGCCGCCGCGCTCAAGCAGCTTCATGCGCTGGCGCCGCCGGCGAATTTCACGCTCGGGGAGGTCGCGCCCTTCGTTCGCCTGGAAGAGAGGCTCACGGCGGCAACGGTTCTCGCAGATGATGATCGACGCTGGATGTTCGAGCACCTCGCCGAGTTGCGGCAGCGGTGGAGTGAACTGCCGGAGGGGCTGCCTTGGTGTGTGATCCACGGCGACGCCTGGGTGGGCAACGTCGTGGCTGCCGACGACGGCCGCGTGATCCTGCTCGACCTGGAACGGACGTCGATCGGGCCGCCGGAGTGGGACTTGGTGCACACGGCGATCAAGTGGTCGTCGTTCGGGTGGATCAGCGCGAAACAGTACGGCGAGTTTTGCGATGTCTATGGGTATGACGTCACGGCGTGGGAGGGGTTCGAGCTGCTTCGCGATATCCGGGAGTTCCGGATGACGGCGATGGCGGTGCAGGTGGCCACCAACGATCCAGCATGGCGAGACCAGGCCAATCACCGGCTGCGGTGCATTCAGGGCCAGATGAGCGAGCGGCCGTGGAAAGGATGGAGTGCGCTCAACTAAGCGCAACGGACCCCACCCACCTGCAAGGTAGCTCCATAGCGACGCGGAACAGTATTCTCAATGCCTTCAATTTCTGTTACTTTTATCATATGCAGGGGAGTAAAGTGTGACAAGTTCCGAAAATGAAATATCGAGTCCGCCGCCGGGCTTCAAAGCGTTAACGTTACATAACTGGCGTCAGTTTGAGAAAGTAGAGATCGACTTTCACCCTCACCTGACAATTCTCACAGGAGCCAATGCGACAGGTAAGAGTACGATTCTAGGTATTCTTGGTCGCCACTTCAATTGGTCGCAGTCTTATTCCGCGTCCCCTGTGCGACGTGATGGAAAAGATGATGTCGAGTGGTGGACTTTCTGGAAACAGAAAGTTGATGAGCAAGACGATACCACGGTGGTAAGTGAGCCAATGGTCGAGATTGGCAGCTTAACTTACGGTTTTGGAGAGCCTGCGCCGATTAGCGTGCCAACTCGTCCGTCGAATGAATCTCAGCGATCTAACTACGACCTCCATATGCCGCACGCTCAAGAGGTAAAGGGTGCCTTCCTCACCTCCCACCGGTCTATGACAAACAGTTACACTCAAGTCGACACGATTCCCACTCTATTTGGTGATGCTAACCAGATTTTCGAGCAGTTCACCAATGAATTGCGCGTGAGATGGGCGGGAAGCTGGAGTGGCAAGAGCCCGCAACGTGCACTAAAGGAGTCACTTATAGCGGCGGCAACGTTTGGTGGGCGGGGAAATGATTCGGTTGATTTCAATCCCGAAGCTACTGCGGTATGGACTGGGTTTCAAGAGGTCCTGAAAGAAGTAATGCCTCGCTCTGCGGGATACACCGGTATGCGGGTACGCGTCCCCGATGTGATCGTGCAAATGCGCTCCGGTGACTTCATTTTGGATGATGTTTCAGGAGGCCTATCCGCAATAATTGAGGTTTCGTGGCAGATCTTTCTGAAGTCGAGGACAGAACCTTCGTTCACTGTATTACTTGACGAACCAGAGAATCACCTACACCCAAGTTTGCAGCGGGAGATACTGCCGAGTTTGCTAAGAGCTTTTCCGGCAGTGCAGTTCATTGTCGCCACTCATAGTCCATTTGTCGTAACTGCAACCCCTGACTCAGCGGTCTATGCACTGGACTATAACGAGTCTGAACGTGTCGAATCGAGACTACTGGACTACGCCAATAAAGCAGCAAGTGCAGATGCGACGTTACGCCGAGTGCTCGGCGTCGAAAGTACTATGCCGAGGTGGGCGGAAGAGGCATTTGATGAGATCGTGGATCGATACGCATCAGGTCCCCTCGATGCCGAGCGGTTGAGGTCGCTTCGGAACGAGCTTAAAGAACGCGGCCTAGACATGGAGTTTCCTGACGCCGTTATTGCTTTGACTGACCGGGATAATCCAGGGACGTCAGCATGAGGCAGTTAACCAAAGGCGAGAAGCCGGCAATCCTCAAGGAAAAAGAAGACGAATGGACAGAGGCATACGTTGCTGCGGTCGCAGAAAGGAAAGAACGGAAACCTGAACACTGGCGAGATCCACAAATTAAGACTACTCTTAGCGAAGAGACTTCGGGAAAGTGTGCCTACTGCGAGTCTCTTATGGCGGATATCTCGTATCCACATGTTGAGCATCTGATCCCGAAGGCGCTTAGACCCGAACTGGCCCATCAATGGACTAATCTGACCTGGGCGTGTCAGGTATGTAATACCGAGAAGGGCGACTTCTATGATGAGACCGAAGGGTTGATTAATCCTTACGAGGACACAATAACCGCTCATCTACGTTTTTCTGGCCCGTACTTGAGCCCCCACCTTGGAGCAGGGCGCGGAGAAGTCACCGTTAAACAACTGAAGCTCAACAGGATGGATCTGGTAAATGCCCGGGCAGAGAGGCTGACTAAGGTATGGGAAATGCTGGATCGCTGGCATTCCGCGACGGGTCCTCGCCGCGAGATTTTGGCCGATACCATCCGATTGGATGCTGCGGATGGAGAGTTTACTGCGATGATCCAAGCATACCTTCGGAGTCTTGGTTTCCCCATTGATACCGAAACGGAGGCATAACAGCTGGTACTTATTGGCGGTTGCTCGACTCATCAACCACAGCTTGGAGAGCTTAAATCCTGAATCCTTGAAAGGATACGACAGCGCCGAAATAACACCTGCGGGCTAGTCAAAAATGTAATACGTTTTTTGCATAAAAGCATTGCTTTTCCGTATTACATTTGTAATACTAGAAGTATAACAAGGTGCATGGCTCAGGATTTGATAGTACCAAATCGCCAAGCAATCAACTTGTTCCCATTTCAAACGACAAGCAAAGACCGGCCGCTCGAGCCGGATTTTGTTTTTGTTTACATTCACGTCTCCCTGAAACCAGAAATCCCCGTTGGTAACGGGGCTCACGGCCGAGATTTACGTGCAGCGATTTCGAGATCGTCATCTCGAATACCCATTTCAAACGACATTGGAACTAGGTTCGAGCTGCGGATGTAAATGCTCTGTCTCAATTGTATCGCATACCTATCGGCGCTTGCAATAGCAGAATATTCCTACTTGTGGCGAGAATGCTGAGCCGGATATATCAGGTTGGGATCACAGGATTCTCTACACAGACGGCGCGCGAAACCCTAGGCGAGGTGAGGTCATTCATCGGATATTTCGCCTCAAGACCTCACGTACGCTACTCTTCGCCTTTCCAAGGCGTCGCCCAATCTCAGCATATGAGTGCCCCTCGCCGTACAGCTCTACCGCCTGTGCTACTTGTTGATCGTTCAGTCCACGCTGTCTCGTCTGCACCCCGGCCTCTCGGAGCAGCTTCAAAACGCTGGTCTTGGACACGTCGTAGCGTTTGGACAACTTTAGTGTCGACATGCCCGCTTCGTAGTCGGCCACTAGCGCAGCGACGACGGCAGGCGACAACCGCCATCCCAGCCGCCGGACCCGAACGGGCGCAGGGCCCTCCGGCTGGCGTAGTGGAGACACGTCGACTCGCTCGATCACTCGACGGAGTTGGTCAGACGGCCACTGGTTCGAGTACCGTCCTAGCAACTCGACCATGGGCTGATCGGATCCTTGACTTGGGTAACGGGCCGGGGTGGGTCCTGGTGAAGGGTGAACTTCGTCGCCGTCGAGGAGTAGGGGTATACGCCCACGGCGGTCGCCGGATGGGTGTCCGGCCGTCGTGCGACTGCCCTCGGTGTCCGCGTCCTCGGTCGTCGAGCACTCACCGCCTCATTCGCTGCCGGTGTGCTCGGCTGGTGAGTCCGGTATTCCGGCCGAGGGCTTCGAGGAAATACTCGAAGCCGTATGAGCCGCTCGTCAGGGGCGAAATCGGTTGAGCGGCAACAAGACCGTCACCCAGATTCATGACCTCGACCTGGTGACCGGGGTGATCGCCTGCGCGGCTTGGCCCAGGACGGGTTCGCTATGTGCGGCACCTGCTCGACGCGGGTAGTTCCAGCGACGCCGTCGGGCGGCAGCTTGCCGGTGCGACGGCCGAGATGATGACCGCCGCGACAGGGACCAAGAGGCCGTCCGATAGAGCGGCGACATCGCGCGGGCCTGCTCGGTTCTCACCGCGACATTGCCGACAGTCTCGGATCTGGCTTCAGCCCGGCTGCAAAAGCGTCTGAATGAGACCGCTGTCGCGTTGCAGCCCTATGTGAAAGTGCCTGAGGTGCGCCGGTTTCTGGGGATGATGGCGGAAAAGGCTACTCGAGCGCCGAATTCGTAGGGTATGGCTCAGCCGGAACCAGGGTGCAGCCGCTAACTCGCCTTGTTGTACGCCTCGATGACCTCACCCTGAATGCGTCCGCGGCTCGACACGTCGTAACCGTTCTTGCGGGCCCACTCGCGGATGGCGGCGCTCTGTGCCTTGTCCGTCGAGGTCCTCGACGTGCCGACGGTGCGCTTGCCCCTGGCGATCCGGCCGACCTTGCGGGCGGGTTTCACCCACGGCTCCAACGTTTCCCGCAACTTGCCCGCGTTGAGTGTCGACAGGTCGATTTCGTACTCGACGCCGTCGATGGCGAAGCGAATCGTCTCCTCGGCCTTGGACTCGCCGTCATAGTCGTCGACCAGCTCGACGGTGACCTTCTTTGCCATGCGTAACAGCCCTTTCGTCGCGCGGTGAATTGCCGGAGGGCTCATGATAATACGGCGGTCTCGAATCACCGCGGGGGATCGGAAACGCGGACGTCTAAGCGCCTTGTAAATTCCGGCTCGAACGGTACTTACTGAACGTTGCGAAGGTTCGGTGCTCGAGTTCGGGGGTTCCGAATTCGGCGTCGACTTCCTCCGGACGCGTCTCGGTTCGACCGCGCGAACGAAACCTCGGCGTGGATCCCGCGATTCGCTGACGAGTTGCCTATCGTCTGCGAATATGACCGTCGCCCCCGGACAGCTGCCCGCCGCCGAGGCACCCGAACCCGTCGAGCTGGATATTCTCGCGCCCTACCCGCAACGCCGGTGGACCGTGCTGCTCCGATTGCTGCTGGCGATTCCGCAGCTGATCGTGGTCTGGGCGCTGCAAGTGGCGGCCCTCGTCGTGGTGATCGTGGGGTGGTTCGCGGCGCTGGTCCTGGGGCGGTTGCCGCAGTGGTGTGGGGAGGTGTTGCGGGGGATCGTGGCCTACGAGGTGCGGGTGGGGGCGTATGTGATGCTCGTGGTGGATCGGTATCCGCCGTTCACGTTCGAGGCGGCGCCCGCGGATCATCCGGTGCGCGTGGGGTTTCCGGCGGCGACGCGGTTGAATCGGGTGGCGGTGTTCTTCCGGCTGGTGCTGGCGCTGCCGGTGCTCGTCGTGACGAATCTGCTGTACGCGGGGTGGTCGAGTGTGGCGATCGTCGTGTGGGTGGTGGTGCTAGTGCTCGGGCGGCAGCCGCGGGCGTTGTTCGAGGCGTCGGCGGCGGGGCTGCGGCTGCACCTGCGGACCTCGGCGTATGTGTATCTGCTGACGCCCGCGTATCCGTGGGGGCTGTTCGGAGACGCCCCGGCCGCGGGGACGGCCCCGCACTCGCCGACCCGGCCGCTGCTCGTGTCCACCGCGGGCCGGGTGCTGCTGGTGCTGTTCCTGATCCTGGGGATCATCGCCGAGGCCACCGGCGGCGGGGTCTCCACGACCGACGACGGCGACGGCGATTCGTCCGAGACGACTGCGTAAGCCGTTGGCGGCGCGCGGGTTTCGATACGGCAGACTGCGACCATGAGATACAGCGCGGGAGTCCTGGTCTATCGGCGGCGGCCCGGCCTGGAGGTGTTGCTCGGGCATATGGGCGGACCGCTGTGGGCGCGCAAGGACGAGGGCGCGTGGTCGGTGCCCAAGGGCGAGTACGAGCCCGGCGCCGAGGAGCCGCGGGTGGCCGCGGCGCGGGAGTTCACCGAGGAACTCGGGCTGCCGGTGCCCGCGGGGGAGTGGGTGGACCTCGGCGAGGTGCGCTACAGCGGCGGCCGCAAGCAGGTCGTGGTGTGGGCGGTCGAGGGCGATCTCGATCCGGACGACGTCGTGCCGGGGACCTTCGAACTGGAATGGCCGCCGCGCTCGGGCCGGACGCAGACGTTCCCGGAGATCGATCGGGCCGCGTGGTTCGCACCGGACCTCGCCCGGACCAAACTGTCCGCGGGCCAGCGGCCGCTCATCGATCGGCTGATCGAGCGCCTCGGCGTGGGCTGAGCGCTCAGCAAACGCCCAGGACCGACGCAGTCCGCTCCCAGCGCCCGGCGGTAGACCTGGACCTATGATCAGAGCGCTGACCCGGGCGGGAATCGCGCGCCGGGTCTCGGCGATCCCGTTGCGCGTGGGCCTCGTGGTGGCGATGGTGACCCTGGCCGGAATCGTCCTGGCCGCATCGGGTTTCGCCGTCACCTCCGCGCTGTCGAGATCGCTCACCGCCCGCATCGATGATCAGCTCTACGACGCCGCGCGGGACTGGGCGAAACCGCGCCCGGTGACCCGCGTCGACTCGCCGGAGGGCGTGCGCTACGTCCCGGCCGGGATGCCCGGCCCGCCGCCGCAGGCGCAGGACGCCGATCAGCCGCGGCGCTTCTTCGAGGTGCGCAGCCTGCCCGACGGCGAGGTCTATCTGGACCATCGCGAGCGATCGGCGCCCGATCTGACCGAGGTGCACGGATCCGGTCCGGTCACGGTCGATTCCGCGGCGGGCGGGGATACGAAGTGGCGGGTGCTCACCGTCGCCAACGACTACGGCTCCACGGTGATCGCGTTGCCGCTCACCGACAATCGCGACACCGTCTCCCGGCTCATCGTCTTCGAGACCGGCACCGGCGTCACCGCCCTCGTATTGCTCGGTGTCGCAGGCTATTTCGTGGTGCGCCGGGGTCTGCGCCCGCTGCGCGAGGTGGAGGAGACCGCCGCCGCCATCGCGGGCGGGGACCTGAACCGCCGGGTGCCGGTGCGGGGCGTGGACACCGAGATCGATCATCTCGCGCGCTCGCTCAACGCCATGCTCGCCCAGATCCAGCACGGCGTCGCGGCCACCGAGGCGTCCGAGGAGGCCGCGCGGCGGTCGGAGGCCAATATGCGCCGGTTCATCGCCGACGCCAGCCACGAGCTGCGCACCCCGCTCACCACCATCCGCGGCTTCGCGGAACTGTATCGCCAAGGGGCGAGCCCGGATCCGCATCTGGTGCTCGAACGGATCGAGGCCGAGGCCGCGCGGATGGGCGTGCTCGTGGAGGACCTGCTCATGTTGGCCCGGCTCGACGCGCAACGGCCCCTGCGCCGCGCGCCCGTGGATCTGCTGTCGCTGGCGGGGGAGGTCGTGCACAGCGCTCGCGTCATGGCCGAACGAGAGCATCCCATCGATCTCGACATCGCCTCGGGCACAGGCACTCTGGAGATCTCCGGCGACGCGGGGCGGCTGCGGCAGGTGCTGATGAACCTGGTCGGCAACGCGGTCGCGCACACCCCGCCGGGCACGCCGATCACGGTGCGGCTCACCCCGGAGGCCGAGCGGGTGCGCGTCGAGGTGATCGACCGGGGCCCCGGCCTGTCCGAGGACGCCGCGGCGCGCGTCTTCGAACGCTTCTACCGCACCGACAGCTCCCGCACCCGCGCCAGCGGCGGCACCGGGCTGGGGCTGTCGATCGTGCAGGCACTGGTCCAGGCGCACGGCGGGCGGGTCACCGTGACCAGCGCGCCCGGCGCGGGCGCGACCTTCACCGTCGAGCTGCCGCGCGGGTGAGCCGAATCAGCTTGCGGTGGCGAGCCGTTCGACCAGCGACAGCGCGTCCTCGATCAGTTCGACCCGGCGCAGCTCGTGGACGTGCAGCGGATGCACCGGCCGCGGCAGGCTCCAGGTCGGCGGCAGGTTGCGGCGGCGGGCCGCGTAGGCGGTCATCAGATCGCGGGCCAGCCGGGCGGGGGAGATCCGGTCGGTGACATGGGTGGAGATCACCAGCACCAGCAGATGTTCGGCCGGATCGTCCAGACCGCCGAGCACCCGGAACGATCGCGCCCGCACGGGTGCGGCCGAGGCGGTCGGCATCGGCCCGGTCACGAATTCGTCCACCGCCCGGGACAATTCGCCCGGCGTGACCAGCACCGGAACGAGATCGGGAATCGGCGCGGCCTCGGGTGCTAACACCAGATGCGCCGCCGCCGATTCCACCGTACGAAGGGGTTCGTGCCGGGCGATCAGATCGGCGACCGCGTCGCGCAGCCCGACCGCGTACAGGTAACCGGTGAATCGCAGCGCGAACGAGGTCGTGCCGGTGACGGTGTCGGCGTGCCACGGAGGCGTGGGCATCGTGCCGGTGCTGCGCAACTGCATGCGGTTGTCCAATCCCTCATCCCTGCCCCTGTTGCCAGGGGCAATGACGGGAGCTTATAACCGCACGCACGGTTTTGGTGGATTGTATTCATTCTTAATCGGTATGACGACTTGGCTACCATCGCGCGACCGCGATCTCAGGACCGCTGGTAGGGCCAGGTCCAGTCGGCCACCTCGGGGATGTCCTCGCCGTGTTCGCGCGTCCACGACCGCGCCGCCAGCCGCGCGTCGACCATCTCCTGCCGCAGTCCCGCGGCCCGCGCGCCCAGTCCCGGCACCCGGTCGATGACGTCCATGACCAGGTGATACCGGTCCAGATCGTTGAGCATGACCATATCGAACGGCGTTGTGGTGGTGCCGTTCTCCTTGTAGCCGCGCACATGCAGTTCGCCGTGGTTGGTGCGGCGGTAGGTGAGCCGGTGGATGAGCCACGGGTAGCCGTGGAAGGCGAAGATGACGGGCCGGTCGGTGGTGAACAGGGTGTCGAACTCGCGGTCGGGCAAACCGTGCGGGTGCTCCTCGGTGGGCACCAGGCGCATGAGATCCACCACGTTCACCACGCGGATGCGCAACCGCGGCAACCGGTCCCGCAGGATGGCCGCGGCGGCGAGGGTCTCGAGCGTCGGCACGTCCCCGGCGCAGGCGAGCACGACATCGGGAAGGGTGCCCGGTTCGTCGTTGTGGCCCGCCCAGTCCCAGATGCCCACCCCGCGCGCGCAGTGCGCGGCGGCCTCGGGCACCGACAGCCAATCCTGTTGCGGCTGTTTGCCCGCCACCACGACATTGACGTACTGCCGTGAACGCAGGCAGTGGTCGTAGGTGGACAGCAGCGTGTTGGCGTCCGGCGGCAGGTACGCCCGCACGATCGAGGGCTTCTTGTTCAGCACGACGTCGAGGAAGCCGGGGTCCTGATGGGTGAACCCGTTGTGGTCCTGCCGCCACACATGCGAGGAGAGCAGGTAGTTCAGGCTCGGAACCGGCCGTCGCCAGGGCACTTTCGCGCTCGCGTCCAACCACTTGGCGTGCTGGTTGAACATGGCGTCGACGATGTGGATGAACGCCTCGTAGCAGGTGAACACCCCGTGCCTGCCGGTCAGCAGATAGCCCTCGAGCAGGCCCTGGCACATGTGCTCCGACAGCACCTCGATCGCCCGGCCGCGGCGATCGAGGCCCACGTCGAATTCGCCGATCTCGGCCTGCCAGTTGCGGCCGGTGACCTCGAGGATGTCCTGGAGCCGGTTGCTGGCCAGCTCGTCCGGGGCGAAGGTGAGGAAGTTGTCGGGGTTGGCGGCGGTCACGTCGCGCAGCCACGCGCCCAGCACCCGGGTCGCCTCGTGTTTGCTCGCACCGGGTTCGGTGACCTCGACGCCGTACTCCCGCCAGTCGGGCAATCGCAGATCCCGCAGCAGCGCACCGCCGTTGGCGACCGGGTTGGCGCTCATGCGGCGCTCGCCGATCGGATTGAGCCGCAGCAGCCGGGGTTTCGGGCGGCCGTCGTCGTCGAACAGGTCCTCGGGGCGGTAGGACCGCAGCCACTGTTCGAGCACCGCGCGGTGCGAGGCGTCCGAACGCGCGCCGGGCAGCGGGACCTGATGCGCGCGGAAGGTGCCCTCGACCCGATCGCCGTCCACGACCGGCGGACAGGTCCAGCCCTTCGGAGTGCGCAGCACGATCATCGGCCAGGTCGGTCGCGTGCCGTCGGCGCCCGCGCGGGCGACGCGCTGGATCTCGGTGATCCGGTCCAGGCACGAGTCGACGGCCGTGGCCATCGTCTGATGGACCGTGGCCGGGTCGTCGCCCGCGACCACGATCGGCTCGTATCCGTAGCCGCGCAGCAGCGACACCAGTTCGGACTCCGGAATGCGGGCCAGCAGCGTCGGATTGGCGATCTTGTACTGGTTGAGCGCCAGGATCGGCACCACCGCGCCGTCGCGCGCGGGGTTGAGGAACTTGTTGGCGTGCCAGCTGCCCGCGAGCGGTCCGGTCTCCGCCTCGCCGTCGCCGATCACGCAGAACACGGTCAGCTCCGGATTGTCCAGCGCCGCGCCGAACGCGTGCAGCAGCGAATAGCCCAGCTCGCCGCCCTCGTGGAACGATCCGGGCGTCTCCGGGGCGCAGTGGCTGGGCACGCCGCCGGGGTAGGAGAACTGCCGGAAGAACTCCCGCATCCCCTCGGCGTCGCGCGGAATGTGGCTGTACAGCTCGGAATACGTGCCCTCGAGCCAGCCGCACGCGTTGGGTCCCGGGCCGCCGTGTCCCGGGCCCGCCACGAAGACGGCGTCCAGCTCGCGGGCCAGGATCGCCCGATTGGCATGGGCCCACACCAGATTCAGCCCCGGGACGGTGCCGAAGTGGCCGAGCAGGCGCGGCTTGATGTGCTCGGGTTCCAGCGGTTCGCGCAGCAGCGCGTTGTCCATCAGATAGATCTGGCCGACCGCCAGATAGTTCGCCGCGCGCCACCAGGCGTCGAGGTCGGCGAGCTGATCACGATCGAGCGGGCCGGGCGCCTCGCCGAGGCGGTACGGCTCGGGTGCGACGGTGTCGCCGCCGCGGCTGCCGACATTGTCGGCCGAGGTGTCGCCCCCGGCGCTGGCCAACTGGGTCATGCGAACTCCTCACGTGGGTGTCGCGAAGGGCCTACCCATCCTGCGGCTCGCCAGTCACGCTACCGGCGCACGGCGGAGTCGGCACGGTGGAATAGGGTGCCGCCCATGACCTCTCTGGCCCGGATCCTCGGCTCGACCGCGCTCGCCGCCGCCGCGGTCGCGCTCACCGCCTGCGGCAGCGGCGACGACACGAGCACGCCCGCGCCCTCGTCGTCCGCCCTCGCCCGCCCGTCGACCGCCGCGGCGACGCCCACCGCGAGCCACGGCCGCGAATGCGCCGCCGAGGACATCGGCGTCACGGGCGGCTTCGGCGAGGCGCCGACCATCACCATCCCCGAAAACTGCGATCCGCCGACCAAGCTGATCACCAAGGATCTCGTCGCGGGCAGCGGCCCGGGCGCGGTCGCGGGCCAGCCGCTGACCATGAACTACACCCTGGTCACCTGGTCGGATCGCCAGAAGCTGGACAGCTCCTTCGACCGCGGCGAGCCGTTCCAGCTGACTCTCGGTGCCGGCCAGGTCATTCCGGGCTGGGACCAGGGCCTGCTCGGCGTCCAGCAGGGCGCGCGCCGGCTGCTGATCGTCCCGCCGAACCTCGGTTACGGCCGCGGCGGCAACGGCATCAAGCCCAACGAGACCCTGGTCTTCGTCACCGACGCGGTGAAGGTGGGCTGACGCGCGGCCGATTGCAGTCCGGTCGGTGCCGTCGACTAGCCTTAGCTGGATGTGATCGGGGGGAAACCGACATCGTCACAACGAACAGAACGAGGAGCATGTCCGTGAAGAGCACCGTCGAGCAGCTGAGCCCGACCCGGGTCCGCATCAATGTCGAGGTGCCCTTCGAGGAACTGAAGCCCGACTTCGACAAGGCGTACAAGGCGCTGGCCCAGCAGGTGCGCATCCCCGGTTTCCGGCCGGGCAAGGCCCCCGCCAAGTTGCTGGAGGCCCGCCTGGGTCGCGGCGCGATCCTCGAGCAGGTCGTCAACGACGCGCTGCCCGCGAAGTACGGCGAGGCCGTGCAGACCTCCGACGTGAAGGTCATCGGCCGCCCGGAGATCGAGATCACCAAGATCGAGGACGGCGAGGAGCTGGCCTTCACCGCCGAGGTGGACGTCCGCCCCGAGATCGAACTGCCCGAGTACTCGAGCATCGCGGTCACCGTGGACCCGATCTCGATCTCCGACGAGGACATCGAGGACCAGCTCCAGTCGCTGCGTCAGCGCTTCGGCACGCTGAAGAACGTCGAGCGTCCCGTGCAGGACGGCGACTTCGTCTCCATCGACCTGTCGGCCACCGTCGACGGCCAGGAGGTCAGCGAGGCGTCGACCACCGGCCTGTCGCACGAGGTCGGCTCGGGCCAGCTCATCGAGGGCCTGGACGAGACCCTGATCGGCATGACCGCCGAGGAGTCCAAGGAGTTCACCTCCACCCTGGTGGCCGGTGAGTTCGCGGGCAAGGAGGCCGTCATCACCGTCAAGGTGAACTCGGTCAAGGAGCGCGAGCTGCCCGAGGCCGACGACGAATTCGCCCAGATGGCAAGCGAATTCGACACCATCGAGGAACTGAAGACCGATCTGCGCGGTCGGGTGGAGCAGTCCAAGAAGGTGCAGCAGGCGGGCGAGATCCGCGACAAGGTGCTCGAGGCGCTGCTGGAGCGGACCGAGGTGCCGCTGCCCGAGGGCGCGGTGCAGGCCGAGGTCGACGCGGTGCTGCACGACGCGGTGCACGGCTTCGACCACGACGAGGCCAAGCTCGCCGAGGCCCTCGAGGCGCAGGGCTCCTCCCGCGAGGAGTTCGACAAGGACACCAAGGAGGCCGCCGAGCGGTCGGTGAAGACCCAGCTGCTGCTGGACGCCATCGCGGAGAAGGACAACACCCAGGTCGGCCAGGACGAGCTGACCGAGCGGATCCTGTTCCAGTCGCAGCGCTACGGCATGTCGCCCGAGCAGTTCATCCAGCAGGTGCAGCAGGCCGGTCAGCTGGGCGCGATCTTCGCCGACGTGCGTCGCGGCAAGGCGCTCGCGGGCGTGGTCGGCCAGGCCGCGGTGACCGACACCGAGGGCAACACGGTCGACACCGCCGAGATGTTCGGCGACCCGGCCGCCGAGGAGGCCGACGCGGCCGAGGCCGTCGAGGCGAGCGCCGAGTAATCATGCATCACCAGCGCGAACGTCCGGGAATGGTTGCGAGCGTTGCGCTGTGAGCGAAGCGAGGGCGGTACCGGGAGTTCGGTGCCGCCCTGCTTCGTTAGGGTTTGTGTCAGCGAATCAGAAATGGCCGTGCTAGCTAGCACCGTGCCGGTGAGAGAGGGCAGGTATCCGTGACAATCAATCAGGCAGGGCCGGTCATGACGTCCCCCACTGCTGGGCTCAACCTCAGTGATTCGGTCTACGAGCGCCTGCTGCGGGAGCGCATCATCTTCCTGGGCACCCAGGTCGACGACGACATCGCCAACAAGCTCTGCGCTCAGATCCTGCTGTTGTCGGCCGAGGACCCCACCCGCGACATCGCGCTCTACATCAACTCTCCCGGTGGTTCGGTGACCGCGGGCATGGCGATCTACGACACCATGCAGCTGGTCGAGTGCGACATCGCCACCTACGGGCTGGGCCTGGCGGCCTCGATGGGCCAGTTCCTGCTGACCGCGGGCACCAAGGGCAAGCGGCACGCGCTGCCGCACGCGCGGATCATGATGCACCAGCCCTCGGCGGGAATCGGCGGTTCGGCGGCCGACATCGCCATCCAGGCCGAGCAGTTCGCCCACACCAAGCGCGAACTGAACGAGCTGCAGGCGTTGCACACCGGGAAGTCGCTCGAGCAGGTCACCGCCGACGCCGACCGCGACCGGTGGTTCACGGCGAAGGAGGCCCTGGAGTACGGCTTCATCGACCGGGTGATCTCGCACGCCCGCCAGGTCGGCGACAGCAACGGCGCCGCCCAGTAGCTCACCCATTCGAGACTTGGAGACGAAGATGATCATCGATCCCCGCGCCGGCCTGTCCGGAACCGCGCCCGCCGGGCCGCAGTCGCGCTACATCCTGCCCTCGTTCATCGAGCACTCGAGCTTCGGTGTCAAGGAGTCCAACCCGTACAACAAGCTGTTCGAGGAGCGCATCATCTTCCTCGGCGCGACGGTGGACGACACTTCGGCCAACGACATCATGGCCCAGCTGCTGGTGCTCGAGTCGCTGGACCCCGACCGCGATATCACGATGTACATCAACTCGCCCGGTGGTTCGTTCACCGCGCTGATGGCCATCTACGACACCATGCAGTACGTGCGCGCCGACGTGGCGACCGTATGCCTGGGTCAGGCCGCCTCCGCGGCCGCGGTGCTGCTGGCCGCGGGCACCCCCGGCAAGCGCGCCTGCCTGCCCAACGCCCGCGTGCTGATCCATCAGCCCTCGCTCGAGGGCGGCATCCAGGGCCAGGTCTCCGACCTGGAGATCCAGGCCGCCGAGATCGAGCGCATGCGCCGCCAGATGGAGAAGACCCTGGCCCGCCACACCGGCAAGGACGCCGACACGATCCGCAAGGACACCGATCGGGACAAGATCCTCACCGCCGAGGAGGCCAAGGAATACGGCATCATCGATACGGTGTTCGACTACCGGAAGTTGAGCGCCCAGAAGAAGTGACCCGCGGCTGCCTTCCGTCGTCGCGGCGGAAGGCAGCCGGAGTGAGAAACGTGCCCCAAGTTGTCGACCTGTTTCGCGCCGACCGGGTACGGTCACTTCAGGGACCTTTGCTCATGGTTGTCGGCACGGTCGAAGGCCTGAGAACGCACTGCCGAAGCTTCGAAAAATCCGATCAGCGCACGACACTGATCGATGTGGGCGGGTAGCGTAGTTCGAAGGCGGCTTGTCGGCTTCCGAGACAGACGGTTGCACGCGGACAAGGAAGTAGGGACCCACGAGATGGCGCGCATCGGTGATGGCGGCGATCTGCTCAAGTGCTCGTTCTGCGGAAAGAGCCAGAAGCAGGTCAAGAAGCTCATTGCGGGACCGGGTGTATACATCTGCGACGAGTGCATCGATCTGTGCAACGAGATCATCGAAGAGGAGCTGGCCGAGTCCAGCGAGGTGAAACTCGACGAGCTGCCCAAGCCGGCGGAGATTCGAGAGTTCCTCGAGCAGTACGTGATCGGCCAGGATTCGGCGAAACGCACGCTCGCCGTCGCGGTGTACAACCACTACAAGCGTATTCAGGCCGGGGACAAAGGCCGCGACAATCGCGGCGAACCGGTCGAATTGTCCAAGTCGAACATTCTGATGCTGGGCCCCACCGGCTGCGGGAAGACCTACCTCGCGCAGACGCTGGCCAAGATGCTCAACGTCCCGTTCGCGATCGCCGACGCCACCGCCCTCACCGAGGCGGGCTATGTCGGCGAGGACGTCGAGAACATCCTGCTCAAGCTGATCCAGGCCGCCGACTACGACGTCAAGCGCGCCGAGACGGGCATCATCTACATCGACGAGGTCGACAAGATCGCCCGCAAGTCCGAGAACCCCTCGATCACCCGTGACGTGTCGGGCGAGGGTGTGCAGCAGGCGCTGCTGAAGATCCTCGAGGGCACCCAGGCCAGCGTGCCGCCGCAGGGCGGGCGCAAGCATCCGCATCAGGAGTTCATCCAGATCGACACGACCAACGTGCTGTTCATCGTGGCGGGCGCGTTCGCGGGTCTGGAGAAGATCGTGCAGGACCGGGTCGGCAAGCGCGGCATCGGTTTCGGCGCGGAGGTGCGGTCCAAGGCCGACATCGACACCGCCGATCACTTCGCCGAGGTGATGCCGGAGGATCTGATCAAGTTCGGCCTGATCCCCGAGTTCATCGGCCGTCTGCCCGTCGTCGCCTCGGTCACCAACCTGGACAAGGACTCGCTGGTCCGCATCCTGTCCGAGCCCAAGAACGCGCTGGTGAAGCAGTACGTGCGCCTGTTCGAAATGGACGGTGTGGAACTGGAGTTCACCACCGACGCGCTGGAAGCCGTTGCGGATCAAGCGATTCTGCGCGGCACGGGCGCCCGCGGCCTGCGCGCCATCATGGAGGAAGTGCTGCTGCCGGTGATGTACGACATCCCCAGCCGCGACGATGTGGCCAAGGTGGTCGTCAACGCCGATACGGTCAACGACAACGTCCTGCCGACGATCGTGCCTCGCAAGCCGGTCGCGCGGACCGAGCGCCGGGAGAAGTCGGCGTAGTTCCCCGCTTTCGAACGGGCCCGGGAGATTCGTCTCCCGGGCCCGTTTCGTTGTGTCGGCTCCCGCTTGTTCAGCGGACGTAGATAATAAGCGTAGACATACGATACTCATGCGCTTACTATTCTTGTATGACAGACATTCGAGACCTCAACCGCCGCGCGGTCGACTACAGCGTCGAAATCGTCGCCCACGCCAAGCCCGACGACCTCGATCGGCCCACCCCCTGCTCCGCCTGGAACCTTCGAGACCTGTTGTCCCACATGACGGCTCAACATCGGGGCTTCGCCGCGGCAGCCCGAGGCGAGGGCGCCGACCTGGCCGTCTGGCAACCCACTCCCCTCGGCGACGACCCGGTGGCCGACTACGCGGCCGCCGCCACCGAGGTGACCACCGCCTACGCCTCCCCCGACGTGCTGACCAGAGACTTCGCCCTCCCCGAATTCGCCGAGGGCTTCACCGCCCCCGGCCACCAGGCCATCGGCTTCCACTTCATCGACTACGTCGTCCACGGCTGGGACGTGGCCCGCGCCCTCGACCTCGACTACCACCTCCCACCCGCCCTCGCCGACGAGGCCCTCCGCATAGCCCTGGCCGTCCCCGACAACGAATACCGCCACATCCCCAACGCCCCCTTCGCCCCCGCCCTCCCCACCCCCACCCCCGCCGACCCCCTCACCCGAATCCTCACCGCCCTCGGCCGCTCCCCCCACTGGCCCCACTGACCGGCAACCCAGCCGCACCCCTTATCCGAATCCGCACCCCTTCCAGGGCCCCGAAGAGGGTGCGGATTCCAACAAAGGGTGCGGCTGTGCTGCCGAACCTGGGGGAGTGGATATGTTGGGCGGCATGGGTGAGGTGGAGCGGCCGGATCTGGCGGCGATGATCGTGCCGTTGGGGCGGATTCTGATGGCGTTGGAGAAGCCGGTGCTGGCGGAGCACGGGGTGAGCATGTGGGGGTACAGCGTGTTGGTGGCGCTGGGGCGGGGGACCGCGCGGGGGCAGGGGGTGCTGGCCGAGGAGATCGGGGCCGACAAGACGCGGATCATTCCGGTGCTGGACGAGTTGCAGGCGCGGGGATGGATCGAGCGGCGGCCGGATCCGGCGGATCGGCGGGCTCGGTTGCTCGCGCTCACGCCCGAGGGGAGGGCCGTGCGGGACGCCGTACAGACGGACATCCAGGCCAGAGAGGAAGCGCTGCTCGGGCGGCTCGATCCGGCGGACCGGCGCGGGTTCCTCAATGCCCTGACCACTCTCGCGGCATTGCCGCGCGAGGAGATCACCGGCGAGAGCGCCACCCCGTAGTGACGCCCCCCCGCGACCTCGCTATCGAACTCGGTGACGACCGATGCCCCCAGTCGCGCCCGTTGCCGAAGATCGCCGTTGATCCTCCGTGGTTCGCCGTTGAACCTTTGTCCGATGTCTGCTCATCGCCTACGGTGACTCACCTGTTACGACGGCCCGGCAGCCGGAAAGTCATCGGCTCGGGATCGCGCAACCGGACCCGTTCGCGCGGCGCGGCCAGCAGGGCGGCCAGGCCCAGCACGGGCAGCAGGATCACCGACAACAGGCTGAGCGTGTAGTTCCCCGAAGACATTTCGGCCGGTTTGTGCGCGGCGTGGTAGATCAGATGGATCACCCCGAACACCACCCACCCCAGCCCGGCCACCCGGGCCAGCAGACTGTCGCCGAAATACAGCGCCGCCCCCGCCACCGCCGCGAGCCCGAGGAAGAACGCCCCGACGTCCCCGGCGAGGTGATGGTTGTAGGGCCCGTCCATCGCGACCCAGTTCATCCCGAGCCCGGGAAAACTGCGATACCACGCCTCCGGCGCGACCGTCGCCCACAGCCCCACATACGCCCCGATGACCGCGAGTGCGCCGAGCGCGATCTGCGTGATCAGCCACCGGCGTCGATTCACATCCAACCGCATCCGCACCCGCAGGTTGTCACCCGCCCGTTGCACCGAGATCCGCATCGGGGCCTCCCGTTCGCCGTCGCATTCCGGTGCCCACACCGTAGAACGGCCGGTGTCCGCGAACAAGAGCGTGGGCCCGCGAATCCGGCTGCGTCAGCGCGGCTTCAGCCGATGCACGCCGGAATACACGTTCATCGTCTCCCCGCGCAGGAATCCGACCAGTGTGAGCCCGGATTCGACGGCCAGATCCACCGCCAGCGAACTCGGCGCGGATACCGCCCCCAGCACCGGAATCCCCGCCATCACGGCCTTCTGCGCCAGCTCGAACGACGCCCGCCCGCTCACCATCAGCACGAGATCGTGTGCGGGAACCCGGTTCTCCCGCAACGCCCACCCGATCACCTTGTCCACCGCGTTGTGCCGCCCCACATCCTCGCGGACCGCGAGCGGCGTGCCGTCCACGGTGAACAGCCCGGCCGCGTGCAAACCCCCGGTGGCGTCGAAAACCCTTTGCCGAGAACGCAATTCGTCCGGCAACGCGGCCAGCACCTCGGTGTCGACGAGTGGCCCGTCCGCCGGAATCGGGAACCGCGTCCGCGTGCGCACCTCGTCCAGCGCGGTCTTCCCGCACAATCCGCACGCGCTCGTGGTCAGGAACCCGCGCGCCGTGATCGGCGTGGGCGTGCGCAGGTGGATGTCGAGCACGTTGTAGGTGTTGCGCCCCTCGGCGTCGGTCCCGGCGCAGTAGCGCGCGGAGACGATGTCCTCCCGCGCCCCGATGATGTTCTCGCTCAACAGGAATCCGTGCGCGAGATCCACATCGTCGCCGGGCGTGCGCATGGTGACGGTCAGCGAGCGCCCGTCGACCCGCAACTCCAGCGGCTCCTCCACCGCCAGGGTGTCGGGCCGCTGCGCGACTCCGGCGGGGGAGATGCGCGTGGTCCTGCGGCGCGCGGTCACCCGGCTCACGCGGGCGTCCGTTCCAGCCGGATGGTGACCGCCTTGGACACCGGGGTGTTGGACCGCTCGGCCACATGATCCAGCGGCACAAGGGGATTCGTCTCCGGATAGTAGGCGGCGGCGTTCCCGCGCGGTGTCGCGTACGGCACCAGCCGGAACCCGCCGACCCGCCGCTCGCTCCCGTCGACCCACTCCGACACCAGATCCACCAGCTCGCCCTCGGCGAAGCCGAACGCGGCGATATCCTCCGGATGCACCAGAACCACCTTGCGCCCGTGGTGAATTCCGCGATACCGGTCGTCGAGCCCGTAGATGGTGGTGTTGTACTGATCGTGGCTGCGCAGCGTCTGGAGGATCAATCGCCCGGGCGGCACCGGCAACCACGCCAGCTCGTTCACCGCGAAATTGGCCCTACCCGTCCCCGTTCGGAACTCGCGGGCGTCGCGCGGCGGATGCGGCAACTGGAAACCGTTGCGCTCCCGTACTTTCCGATTGTAATCCGCACAACCGGGCACGACCCGGCCGATCGCGTCGCGGATCGTGTCGTAGTCGCCTCGGAACCGCTCCCACGGCACCGGATGCTCCGGCCCGAGCAGCTCCCGCGCCAGCTCGCACACGATGGCGACCTCGCTGCGCAACTCCGCGCCGACGGGCGTGAGCCGACCGGTCGACAGATGCACCATCGACATCGAATCCTCCACCGACACCTGCTGTCCGACCCCGCCCTGTACGTCCCGGTCGGAGCGCCCGAGGGTCGGCAGGATGAGCGCGGTGCGCCCGTGCACGACGTGGCTGCGATTGAGTTTCGTGGAGACCTGCACGGTCAGCTCGCATCCGCGCAGCGCCGCCTCGGTCACCGCGGTGTCGGGTGTGGCGGATACGAAATTGCCGCCCATCCCGAAGAACACCTTCGCCTTCCCGTCGCGCATGGCCCGGATCGCGGCCACGGTGTCATAGCCGTGCCCGCGCGGACTGCGGATGCCGAACTCGGAATCCAGTGCGGCGAGGAAACTCTCGGGCATCTTCTCCCAGATCCCCATGGTCCGGTCGCCCTGCACATTGGAGTGCCCGCGCACCGGGCACACCCCCGCGCCGGGTTTGCCGATCATGCCGCGCATCAACAGCACATTGGTGATCTCCTCGATGGTGGCGACCCCGTGCCGCTGCTGGGTCAACCCCATCGCCCAGCAGACGATGGTCGCCTTCGAGTCGGCCAGCAGGCGCGCGGTGCGTTCGAGTTGTGCGCGGGTGAGGCCGGTGGCCTCCTCGACCAGGTCGAGATCGACCGCGCGGGACTGCTTCTCGAATTCGGCGAAACCCACGGTGTGCGCGTCGACGAAGGCGCGGTCCACGACCGTGCCGGGCGCGCGGTCCTCGGCCTCGAACAGCAGCCGCGCCAGCCCCCGGAACAGCGCCATATCGCCGCCGAGCCGGATCTGGAGGAAGTCGTCGGCGATGGTGACGCCGGTGGTCAAGCCCTCGAGCGTCTGCGGGTCGCGGAAGCCGATCAGACCGGTCTCGGGCAGCGGGTTGATCGCGATCACCGTGGCGCCGTTGGCCTTCGCGGTGGCCAGCGCCGACAGCATCCGGGGATGGTTGGTGCCCGGATTCTGCCCGGCCACCACGATCAGGTCCGCCGCCGCGAAATCGTCGATCGACACCGAACCCTTGCCGATGCCGATGGATGAACTCAGCGCCGCGCCCGAGGACTCGTGGCACATGTTGGAGCAGTCCGGCAAATTGTTGGTGCCGTAACAGCGCACGAGCAGTTGGTAGAGGAAGGCCGTCTCGTTGGCGGTGCGCCCGGAGGTGTAGAAGACGGCCTCGTCGGGAGATGCCAAGTCGCGCAACGTGTTCGCGATCAGCCGGTACGCGTCGTCCCAGGCGATGGGGGAGTAGTGCGTGTCGCCGGGCCGCAGCACCATCGGATGGGTGAGCCGTCCCTGCTGGCCCAGCCAGTAGCCGGACTTGTCCGCGAGATCGGCGAGGGAATGTTCGGCGAAGAACTCCGGGCCGACCGTGCGCAGCGTGGCCTCCTCGGCGACGGCCTTGGCCCCGTTCTCGCAGAATTCGGCGGGTCGGCGATGTCCGGTCGGTTCGGGCCACGCGCACCCCGGGCAGTCGAAGCCGTGCCGTTGATTGAGCCGGGCCAGCGTGCGCGCGGTGCGGACGACGCCCATCTCCTCGACCGCGCGCTCGAGTGCCACGGCCACCGCCTCGACGCCCGCGGCCCGATCCTTGGGCGGCGTGATCGTCACCCGGGTCTCGTCGATGTCGCTGGTCGGCGCGTCACGATGCATAACGCCATCGTCCTCTTTTTGTCGCTTGCCCGGCAATCGAGCGTTTCCGCCCCCGGTTGCCCGCGTGTCGAGCGAGGATGGAGGCCGACCCGCGGGCGACGGCCGCCCGGGAATCGAGATCGAACAGGATGCACATGACCAGCAGGATCGGAGCAGCACTCCTCGGCGGCGCGCTGGGCGCGGGCGCCCTCGCCCTCGCCGCGCCCGCCGACGCCGCGGTGACCCAGCTCGGCGCCGGATCGGACGTGAGCTTCGGCTCGGCCACCAACTACGGCACGGGGTGCCACTACGGCTTGCAGGCACGGGTGACCGATCCGGTCGGCCGCGTCGCCTTCTTCGACAACGGCCAGCTCATCGGCTGGGCCCGTTCCGGTTCGGCCACCTCGGTCATCGACTGGGTGCCGACCACCCAGGGGCAGCACATTCTGGCCGCGGTGCAGGAGAATCAGTCGCCCGACATCCCGGCGGCCACCTTGGAGCTGTCGGTCGGGCAGGGCATCAACGTGCTCGGCTCCTGCATCGTGACCGGCGGCTGAGCCGACTCCCGGCGCAAACCGAACAGGGCCGCGAGCAGTGTGGCCGCGCACGCGCCCGCCCCGACCCAGAACGCCACTGTGAACTGGCCCTCCTGCGGCAGCGGCAGCCGCGGCAGCAGTTTGGCGGTCAGCAGCGTCGTGATTATCGCGCTGCCCAGTGAGCTGCCGACCGTGCGGGAGATGGAGTTGATGCCGTTGGCGATGCCGCTCTGATGATGCGGCACCGCCGCGGCGATCAACGCGGGCATGGCCGCGTATGCCAGGCTGATCGCCACACCGACCACCACCCCGGCCCAGATCACCGAGCCGGTGTCGTCGTGCGCGAGCGCCAGCCAGGCGAATCCCGCCACCCCGACCAGTCCGGCCAGCGCCAGCACGAGCCGACCGCCGATCCGGCCCACCAGGATCCCGCCCAGCGGCGCGGCCGCCATGGAGGCGAGCGCGGTGGGCAGCAGATATTCCACCGAGGCCCGCAGGATCGACGCCTCGAACCCGTAACCCGTTGCGTGCCTTGGCATCTGGGCCAGGTACGAAATGCCCATGAACAGCAGGAACATGGCGAAGCCGACGAACATCCCGGCGAGGTTGGTGAACAGCACCGGCCGGTGGGTGAACATGGCGAGGTCCACCAGCGGCGCCGCCACCCGGCGTTCGATGAGCACCCACGCCACCCCGAACACCACCGCCGCGGCGAAGCAGCCCAGCGTCGCCGCCGAGGTCCAGCCCCACTCGTGACCCTGCGAGATCGGCAGCAACAGCAGGACGAGGAATCCGCCCAGCGCCGCCGCGCCCGGCAGGTCCACGCTGCCCGGATGCCGGGTGCCCGTCGCCGGGACAGCCACCGCGGCCGCGACGAGCGCCAGCACCGACAGCCCGGCCGTGAACCAGAACACCACGTGGTAATCCGGATGCGCGCCCTTGGTCAGCAGGCCGGTGGTCACCAGGCCGAGGCCGCCGCCGAAGCCGAGCGTGCCGCTCACGATCGCCATCGCGTGATGCAGCCGGGCGGGCGCGACCTGTTCGCGCAGCATGGCCAGCGCGAGCGGGAAGATCGCGGTCGCCACGCCCTGCAATGTGCGGCCCACCAGCAGCGTCCCCAGCGAATTCGCCAGCGCCGACACGACCGAACCGATCGCCGCCACCACCAGCACGACCAGCAGCGTGGGCTTCTTGCCGTACAGATCCCCGACGCGCCCGAGCAGCGGCGTGCACACCGCCGCGGACAGCAGCGTCGCCGTGGTCACCCAGCTCACCGAGGTGGTCGAGACGCCCAGATCGGTGGCGATGAGCCCGAGGATCGGCACGGCCTGGGTCTGCATGACCGTCACGATCATCGCCGCGAAGGCCAGCACGCCGGTCAGCAGCGAACCCTTCGATTCGGCCACGAGCACCTCCAGATGCTTGAACACAGATAAGTTTGAAGTCCTCAAGCATCTAAGGCTTCAAAGATCGTCGATGTCAATCGTGGAGGTAGGATCGCGACTATGAGCCCGGCCACAAGCCGAAGCGCGCTGTCATTGCTGATCGCGCGCTTCGTCACCGCGTACATGCACGACTTCCTCACCGCGGCCGAGGAACACGGGCTCACGCTGACGCAGGCCAAGCTGTTGCTGGCGTTGAACGAGCCGCCGGGGGAGCTGCCCATGCGGGCGCTGGCCGCGCAGCTGGCGTGCGACCCGTCGAATCTGACCGGGGTGGCCGACCGCATGGAGACGCGGGGGCTGGTGCGGCGCACGGTGAATCCGTCGGATCGGCGGGTGAAGTATCTGGCCCCCACCGACGAGGGCCGCGAGCTGGCCGACCGGATCCGGGCCGCGCAGGTGCGGACTTACAAGGCGCTGGCCGAACTCACCGGGGACGAGGAGGCGCTGCTGGAGGGGATGCTCGACCGGCTGGTGCCGAAACTCGAGGCGCGCGACGACCACTGAGGCGATGAATTCCGGGCGCGCGGGCCGTCGAAGTAGGTGAGCAACATCCCCTCCCGAGAGGAGTCGTCATGACCTACACCTTCAGGCCCGGAGACCCGTGCTGGGTCGAGCTTTTCACCCCCGACGCCGAGCGGGCCGTCGAGTTCTACGGTGAGTTGTTCGGCTGGACGGCCGATATCGCCGAGGAGTTCGGCGGGTACATCACATTCCGCAAGGACGGCAACGCCGTGGCCGGGGGGATGCGCAACGACGGCTCCGACGGCGCGCCGAACCAATGGACCGTCTACCTGGCCGCGCCCGACGCCAAGGCCGTCGCCGACGCCGCGCCCGACCACGGCGGTCGGGTTCTGTACGAGCCCATGCCCGTCGGTGACCTGGGCACCATGGCCGTGCTGGCCGATCCGAGCGGTGCGAGCGTCGGCGTGTGGCAGGGCGGGGTGCACCCCGGGTTCGGCAGCTTCGGCATCGCCACGGGCGGCGTGTGGAGCGACCACGTCGACTACCCGACCTGGTTCGAGCTGCACACCCACGACTACGACCGGGCGCTGACCTTCTACCGCGAGACGTTCGGCTGGCAGGACCCGTTCACCGTCTCCGACTCTCCCGAATTCCGTTACACCACAATCCATTCCGAGTCGCCCATGCTCGGCGGCGTGATGGACGCGACGCCCTACGAACCCGCGGGCTCGCCCAGCGCCTGGAAGATCTACTTCGGCGCCGAGGATGTCGACGCGGCGGCGAAGAGGGTGGTGGAACTCGGCGGCTCGATCGAGATGGAGCCGCAGAACTCCCCGTACGGGCGGCTGGCCGCGGTGGTCGATCCGTCCGGCGTCCGCTTCAGCCTCGGCGGTGACCCCCGCTGAGTCGATCTCAGAGCCCGACGGCACCGTCGATCCGCTCCCGCAGCAGGTCGGCGTGGCCGTTGTGGCGCGCGTACTCCTCGATCATGTGCGCCAGCACCCAGCGCAGGGAGACCGGGCCCAGCCACGAATCCTCGCCTGTCACATCGAGATTCGCGGCTCGATCGGTGAACTCCTCGGCGAAGGCGACCTCCGCGCGCCAGGCCCGCCAGGCGGCGTCGGCGGTGTCCGGGGTGGCGTCGTCGAAGTCGGCGTCGGGCCGGTCGGGGGTCGAGAAGTGCGGCGGGGCCGGTTCACCGGCGAGTACCCGGCGGAACCAGCGGCGTTCGATATCGGCGAGGTGCCGAACGAGGCCGAGCAGCGACAGCGCCGAGGGCGGTACCGAGCGGAGCGCCGAATCCTCGTGCAGCCCTTCGCATTTCAGCACCAGCGTCTGTCGTTGACCGGCGAGGATCTCGGTGAGCACCTGCCGCTCGTCGCCGGTGGTGTGGCGCCGGGTGCGGGGGTCGGCCGCCTCGGGCACGAACATCTCGACGCGGCGCGCGGGTGCCGGATCGGTCACGGGGCCGCTCCTTTCTCGGGGCCTCCCGAGCCTACGGGCCTTCCGGTCTCGCCGCGAAGTCGACCATCGGCTAACCAGCGCCGCCTTCGGACGCGGGTCAGTGGGCCTCGGCGAGCGCGGCTTCCGCGGCGGGGAGGGCGGCGGCTCGGTCCTCGGCGACGAGGCCCAGGCGGGTGCGGCGGTCGAGGAGGTCGGCGGGGTCGAGGGCGAGCTCGTGCGAGACGGCGTAGGCGAATTCGGCGCGGAGGACGTCGAGGCCGGGGGCGACGGGTTCGGCAAGGGCGGGATCGCGGCGGGCGAGGTCCATGACGATCGTGGCCTCGCTGCCGTAGCGCTCCACGAGCAGCGGTGGGGCGGGCACGCGGTCCCGGGCCGCCCCGGATACCGCCCCCACCAACGGGATTCGCGCGGTGCGGCAGGGGCCTGCGGTCAGGCGGGCCTGGGCGACGGCGGCGTCCACGGCGTCCTCGGCCATCCGGCGGTAGGTGGTGAGTTTGCCGCCGACGATGGTGACGGGTGCGCCCGGGGCGCGCAGGACGGCGTGTTCGCGGGAGATGTCGGCGGTGCTGTCGTCGGCGGTGCGCAGCAGCGGGCGCAGGCCCGCGAAGCGGCCGCGGATATCGCTGCGGCGCAAAGGTTCTCGGAGGACCGTGTTGACGGTGTCGAGCAGGAAATCGATCTCGGCGTCGGTCGGTTCGGGTTCGTCGGGCACCGGGCCCGGCGCGTCCTCGTCGGTCAGGCCCAGGTAGACCCGCCCGTGCGCGGCGGGGAAGGCGAATACGAAACGGCTGGTGCTGCCGGGAATCGGGACGGTCAGCGAGGCCGACAGCCCGCCGAACGCCGCCGCGTCGAAGACCAGATGCGTTCCGCGGCTGGGCCGCAACGAGATTCGTGGATCCACCTGATCCGCCCACACCCCCGCGGCGTTGATCACGATCCGGGCGCGGACCTCGAGGGTCTCCCCGGACACCGTGTCCCGCAACACCGCCGAATTCTCGGTCACCCGGGTCGCCTCCACCCGGGTGAGCACGCTCGCCCCGTGCGCCGCCGCCGTCCGCCCGATCGCCACCACCAACCGCGCGTCGTCGGTGAGCTGCCCGTCCCACGCCACCAATCCGCCCCGCAACCCCGCTCGCCGCAGAGTCGGCGCCATCCGCACCGCCTCCGCCGCCGCCACCCGCCGCGACCGCGGCAACACCCCCGCCGACGTCCCCGCGCTGCGCCGCAACACATCCCCCGCCGCGAACCCCGCCCGCACCAGAACCCGCTGCGCCCCACCGACATTCGGCAACAACGGCACCACCTGCGGAATCGACCGCGTCAAATGCGGCGCCGTCCGCGTCAACAACACATCCCGCTCGATCGCGCTCTCCCGAGCGATCCCCACCCCACCACTCGCCAGATACCGCAACCCCCCGTGCACCAGCTTCGAACTCCACCGACTGGTCCCGAACCCCAAATCCCGCCGCTCCACCAGTACGGTCCGCAACCCCCGCGCAGCAGCGTCCAACGCCACCCCCACCCCGGTAACCCCACCCCCCACCACGAGCACATCCACAACCCCCCCGTCCCCTAACCCCCGCAACTCCCGCCCCCGCCGCTCGCCATTCAACACCGCATCCATGACCACTCCCATCCAAATCCCGACGATTACCCGCCCACCAACCCCAGCCGCACCCTTTATTCGGATCCGCACCCGTTGTAAGGCCCTGTAAGGGGTGCGGATTCGAACAAAGGGTGCGGCTGGGGTCGTTTACGTGGGGTGGAGGTAGCCGTCGAGGGCGTGGGTGAGTTCGGTGTCGAGGGTGGGGGCGTCGAGGAAGGGGGCGACGGTGGTGGCGGATTGGACGGCCGACTGGGCTATGAGGAGGAGCATGGTGGCCATCTGGTCGGGGTCGCCGGGGCGGATGCTGCCGTCGCGGTGGCCCTCTCGGATGAGGGCGGCGAACAGCAGGATCAGTTCGCGTTGGTTGCGGCCCAGGCGGCCGAAGACGTAGGTGAGCATCAGGTCGGTGTCGGTGCGGAAGATCTTGGCGAACAACGGGTTCGAGCGCAGCGCGCCCGCGCCGCGGACCACGCCGTCGACCAGGCGGGTGCGGGCGGGGCCCGTGACGGGGATGGTGCGGCCGACGATGCTCCGCATCTCCCGCACGAGCAGGTCCGCGATCAGGACCCCGGTGTCGGGCCAGCGACGGTAGACCGTCGGACGGCTCACGCCCGCGCGGCGCGCGACCTCCGTGAGAGTCGTTCTGCGCACGCCGAATTCGGCCACGCAGGCGCGGGCCGCGTCGAGAATCGCCACGTCCGTGGCGGACAGATCCTCCGGCGGTTCACTCGCGGTCATCGCGCACCTCCCGTTACTGCTTGACATTCTATGTCAGACTGTAACGCATGACGGAGACGAATGCGCCGGGTTCTTCCCATCCGATACCGGGCGAGTCGCCCGAACCTCCGAGTATGGTGTGGAACGCCTGGGGCATTCCGTCCGGACATGCGCCGCTGCCGGAGCAGATCCGCGCGTTGCTGGCGCAGGTGTTCGGGGTGTCCGGTGAGCCGGTGGCCCGTCGCGATGAGGGCGACGTGCCGCTCCGCGACTCCGCGTTGACGGCGGAGCGGCTGGCGGAGCTGTCCTCGGTGGTCGGTGCGGACCGTGTGTCGATCGACCACCGGGACCGGCTGTTGCACGCGGGCGGCAAGAGCACTCTCGATCTGTTGCGCCGCCGCGCGGACGGTCCGCAGGACGCCCCCGACGCCGTCGTCTTCCCCGCCGATCACGACGAGGTGCTGGCCGTGCTGGCCCGCTGCGCCGCCGCGCGAATCGCGGTGGTGCCCTTCGGCGGTGGTACCAGCGTGGTCGGCGGCGTCGATCCGGCGCGCGGCGAATTCGAGGCGGTCGTCGCGGTGGATCTGCGGCGGTTGGACACGCTCGTCGAGGTCGATCCGGTCAGCCACACCGCCACGCTCGGCGCGGGGCTCACGGGTCCGCGGGCCGAGGCGCTGCTGGGCGCGCACGGGCTGTCGCTGGGCCACTTCCCGCAGAGTTTCGAATTCGCCAGCATCGGCGGGTTCGCGGCCACCCGCTCGTCGGGGCAGGCGTCGGCGGGCTACGGCCGCTTCGACGACATGATCCAGCGGCTGCGCGTGGCCACCCCGAGCGGCACGGTCGAACTCGGCCGCGCCCCGGCCTCGGCCGCCGGACCGGATCTGCGCGAGCTGTTCGCCGGATCGGAGGGCACGCTCGGCATCGTCACGGAGGTGACACTGCGCGTGCATCCGATCCCGGAAACCGTTGCCTACCAAGCGTGGTCGTTCCCGGACTTCGCCACCGGTGCGGACGCGCTCCGGACCGTGGTGCAGACCGGCGCCGCCCCGACCGTGCTGCGCCTGTCCGACGAGGCCGAAACCGGACTCAACCTGGCCCGCGCCGGTGACATCGGCGGCGCGCCCGTCACCGGATGCCTGGCCGTCACCACCTTCGAGGGCACCGCGGCGCACGTGCGGGCGCGCGCCGCGGAGGCGGGCGATCTGCTGGCCGCCGCCGGGGGCACCGCGCTGGGCGAGCAGCCCGCCCGCGACTGGGAACACGGCCGGTTCCGCGCCCCGTATCTGCGCGACGCGCTGCTCGACGTCGGAATCCTGTGCGAGACACTGGAAACCGCGACGAACTGGTCGAATCTGAGCGCGCTCAAGGCGGCGGTCACCACCGCGCTCACCGAAAGCCTCACGGCCCAGGGCACACCCGCGCTGGTGATGTGCCACATCTCGCACACCTATCCCACCGGCGCCTCGCTGTACTTCACCGTCGTCGCCAAGCAGGCCGACGATCCCCTCGACCAGTGGCTGCGCGCCAAACGCGCCGCGAGCGAGGCCATCCTCGCCGGCGGCGGCACGATCACCCACCACCACGCCGTCGGGGCGGACCACCGTCCCTGGCTCGGCGCGGAGATCGGCGAGATCGGCGTCCGCGTGCTGCGCGCGGTGAAACAGGCGATCGACCCCGTCGGAATCCTCAACCCTGGGAAGCTGATCCCGTGAGCGTGCGATCGGTCCTGCTGGTGACCAACCCCCTGTCCGGCCACGGCAAGGGCCTCACCGCCGCCGCCCCGGCGCGCGCCCGCCTCACCGAGCGCGGCATCCGGGTCACCGAGGTCCGCGGCGCCACCGCGGCGGAATCCACCTCCCTCATCCGCGCCGCCCTCACCGGCGACGACCCGCCCGACGCCGTGGCCTGCGCGGGCGGCGACGGCCTGATCTGCATCACCTTGCAAGCCCTCGCGGACAACGAGGTCCCCCTCGGCCTGATCCCCGGCGGCACCGGCAACGATCTCGCCCGCGAACTCGCCATCCCCGACCACGACCCGATCGCCGCGGCCGACATCATCGCCGCGGGCCGCACCCGCCCCATCGACCTCGGCCTGATCGAGCCCGGCCCGCGGCCCGAAACCCGACCGCCCCTCGGAACCGGGCCGGGGGAGGCGCGCGAGCCGGAATTCGGCGGGGACCCCCTCCCCGAACCGCTACGCTTCGCCACGGTCGCGGGCACGGGCTTCGACGCGCGAGTCACCTTGCGCGCCAACAGGATGCGGTACCCGAAGGGCCCGCTGCGGTACACCCTGGCGGCGGTCGCCGAACTCGCCGGTGGCCTCGCGGTGCCCTATCGCATCGAATTGGCCGGGGCCACAGGGCAATCGGAGGTCGTGGAGACCGACGCGATCATGGTGGCGGTGGGCAATACGCACAGTTACGGCGGGGGAATGATGATCTGCCCGGACGCGGTGATCGACGACGGGCTGCTCGAGGTGAGCGTGATCGGGGCGATGTCGCGGCTGGAGATGATGCGGCTGCTCCCGGCGCTGTCGGCGGGGAAAAGGGTGGATCATCCCGCACTGCGGCAGTACCGGGCGGCGGCGGTGACGCTGCGCGCGCCGGGAGCGCCCGCGACCGCCGACGGCGAACCGGCGGGGCGGCTGCCCGCTACGTTCCGCGCGCTTCCGGCCGCCCAGCACATCCTCGTACCGTGATCGGTTGTGGCCGGTCCCAACGACAACCGCGTGCAAACACTCACCCAGACAACGGATTCGGGCAAAACCTGAGAATTCCATATGGATTCTTCGGCCGCGCGCGGATCGGCGGTAACCTGAACATGTGAGCGGGGTTTTCGGTGTCCCTCATCCGCCGAAAACCCCGCTCTTCGGGTCCTCACCCCCTCTTCCTTAGAATCGCACGGTGACCAGCACAGCCCCTGAGAACTCACGTAATCGTGCCGATGCCCTCCCCAAGAGCTGGAACCCCGGCGAGGTAGAGGGCCAGCTGTACGAGCGCTGGGTAGCCGCTGGTTACTTCGCGGCCGACGCGACCAGCGACAAGCCGCCCTACTCGATCGTGCTGCCCCCGCCCAATGTGACCGGCAGCCTGCACATGGGCCACGCGCTCGACCACACCCTCATGGACAGCCTCACCCGCCGCAAGCGCATGCAGGGCTACGAGGTGCTGTGGCTGCCCGGCATGGACCACGCGGGCATCGCCACCCAGACCGTCGTGGAGAAGCAGCTCGCCGTCGACGGCAAGACCAAGGAGGACTTCGGCCGCGAGCTGTTCATCGAGAAGGTCTGGGACTGGAAGCGCGAGTCCGGCGGCCAGATCCAGGGCCAGATGCGTCGCCTCGGCGACGGCGTGGACTGGAGTCGCGACCGCTTCACCATGGACGACGGCCTGTCCCGCGCGGTGCAGACCATCTTCAAACGGCTCTACGAGGCCGGGCTCATCTACCGCGCCGAACGCCTGGTGAACTGGTCGCCGGTGCTGAAGACCGGCATCTCCGATCTCGAGGTCGACTACAAGGACGTCGAGGGCGAACTCGTCTCGCTGCGCTACGGCTCGCTGAACGACGACGAACCGCACGTGATCGTCGCCACCACCCGCGTGGAGACCATGCTCGGCGATACCGCGGTCGCCGTGCATCCCGACGATCCCCGGTACAAGGATCTGATCGGCACCACCCTCTATCACCCGATCACCGGGCGTCAGATCCCGATCGTCGCCGACGACTACGTCGACCCCGAATTCGGCACCGGCGCGGTCAAGATCACCCCCGCGCACGACCCCAACGACTTCGAACTCGGCCTGCGCCACGGCCTGCCGATGCCGACGATCATGGACGAGAGCGGCCGGATCACAGGCACCGGAACCGAATTCGACGGCATGGACCGGTTCGAGGCGCGGGTCAAGGTGCGCGAGCGCCTGGCCGCCGAGGGCCGCGTGGTCGCCGAGAAGCGGCCCTACGTGCACAGCGTCGGCCACTCCGAGCGCAGCGGCGAACCGATCGAGCCGCGGCTGTCGATGCAGTGGTGGGTCAAGGTCGACGCGCTGGCCCGGGCCGCGGGCGACGCGGTCCGCAACGGCGACACCGTGATTCACCCGCCGAGCCTGGAACCGCGCTGGTTCGCCTGGGTCGACAACATGCACGACTGGTGCATCTCGCGGCAGCTGTGGTGGGGCCATCGCATCCCGATCTGGTACGGGCCGGAGGGCGAGGTCGTCTGCGTCGGACCCGACGAGCGGGCGCCCGAGGGGTATGTGCAGGACCCGGACGTGCTCGACACCTGGTTCTCCTCGGGGCTGTGGCCGTTCTCGACCATGGGCTGGCCCGACTCCACCACCGAACTGTCCAAGTTCTATCCGACCAGCGTGCTCGTCACCGGCTACGACATCCTGTTCTTCTGGGTGGCGCGGATGATGATGTTCGGCACGTTCGTCGCCGAGGACACCGCGCTGACCGCGGGCAAGCCCGCCGGGCAGAAGCAGGTGCCGTTCCGGGATGTGTTCCTGCACGGGCTGATTCGCGACGAGCACGGCCGCAAGATGTCCAAATCGCGCGGCAACGGCATCGACCCGCTGGACTGGATCGACGAATTCGGCGCGGACGCAACGCGTTTCACGCTCGCCCGCGGCGCGCAGCCCGGCGGTGACCTGTCGGTGGGCCCGTCGCACGTGCAGGCGTCGCGCAACTTCGTCACCAAGCTGTTCAACGCCACCAAATTCGCCCTGCTCAACGGCGCGGAACCCGGTGCGGTCGGCGACCGCGCGGAACTCACCGACGCCGACCGCTGGATCCTCGACCGCCTCGACGAGGTGCGCGGCGAGGTGGACGCGGCCTTCGACCGGTACGAATTCGGCAAGG
Source organism: Nocardia sp. NPDC004068 (assembly GCF_042874315.1). Taxonomy (NCBI): domain Bacteria; kingdom Bacillati; phylum Actinomycetota; class Actinomycetes; order Mycobacteriales; family Nocardiaceae; genus Nocardia; species Nocardia sp. NPDC004068. Next base: position 54,311 of record NZ_JBIAMW010000012.1, on the reverse strand, counting down.
CGTGCGAGGCGCTGTACCACTTCGCCTGGGACGAATTGTGCGACTGGTACCTGGAATTGGCGAAGGTGCAGTTCGCCGAGTCCGAGGCGCGCGCCGAGCGCACCCGCCGGGTGCTGGGCAGCGTGCTGGATTCGGTGCTGCGCCTGCTGCATCCGGTGATCCCGTTCGTCACCGAATCGCTGTGGCTGGCGCTCACCGGCGGCGAGTCGATCGTCGTCTCGGCGTGGCCGCAGGCGAGCGGGGTGCCCGCCGACGCCACCGCGGCCCGCCGCATCGCCGACGCGCAGCGGCTCATCACCGAGATCCGCCGCTTCCGCAGCGATCAGGGCCTCACCGACAAGCAGAAGGTGGCCGCCAAACTGATCGGCATCGAGGCCGCCGACCTGTCCGGGCTGTCCGCGGAGATCGCGAGCCTGGCCCGGCTGACCGAACCCGGTCCCGACTTCTCGGCGACCGCCTCGGTGGAGGTGCGGCTGTCCGAGCGGACCGTCACCGTGGCGCTCGACACCTCGGGCGCGGTCGACCTCGACGCCGAACGCCGCCGCCTCGAGAAGGATCTCGCCGCCGCGCGGAAGGAATTGGCCGGCACCACGGCCAAACTCGGCAACGAGGCGTTCCTCGCCAAGGCGCCCGACGACGTGGTGGCCAAGATCCGCACCCGTAAACAGGTCGCCGAATCCGAGGTCGAACGCATCGGCGCCCGGCTCGAGGAGATCGCGCGGATGGCGGACAAGCAGTGAGCGAGGAGCCGCAGCACGGCAGCGCCGAACGGTTGCACTCCGGGCCGTCGCCGGTCGAACTCGCCGAGATGGCGCTGGTCGAGGCCGAACTCGACCGGCGCTGGCCGGAGACCAGGATCGAACCGTCGCTGGCCCGCATCGCCGCGCTGATGGATGTGCTGGGTTCCCCGCAACAGGGCTACCCGGCCATCCACATCGCCGGAACCAACGGCAAGACCTCGGTCGCCCGCATGATCGACGCGCTGCTGACCGCCCTGCACCGGCGCACGGGTCGCGTCACCAGCCCGCATCTGCAACTGGCCACCGAGCGCATCGCGATCGACAACGCGCCCATCGCGCCCGGCCGGTACGTGGAGGTCTACCGCGAACTGCTGCCCTACATCGAGATGATCGACCAGCAGTCCGAGGCCGCGGGCGGGCCGCGGATGAGCAAGTTCGAGGTGCTCACCGGCATGGCGTACGCGGCCTTCGCCGAGGCGCCCGTGGACGTGGCGGTGGTCGAGACCGGACTCGGCGGGACCTGGGACGCGACCAATGTGATCGATGGTCAGGTCGCGGTCATCACGCCGATCGGGCTGGACCACACCGACTATCTCGGCCCCGATCTCACCTCGATCGCGGGGGAGAAGGCGGGCATCATCAAGAAGGCCCCCGCCGACGCGCTCGTGCCCCGCGACACGGTCGCGATCATCGGGCAGCAGGAGCCCGAGGCGATGGAGGTGCTGCTGCGCCGCGCGGTCGAGACGGATTCGGCTGTGGCGCGGGCGAATTCGGAGTTCCGGCTGGTGTCGCGGCGGATCGCGGTCGGCGGGCAGGTGCTCGAGATCCAGGGGCTGGGCGGGGTCTACGACGAGATCTTCCTGCCGCTGCACGGCGAGCATCAGGCCCAGAACGCCGCGCTCGCGCTGGCCGCGGTGGAGGCGTTCTTCGGGGCGGGCGCCCAGAAGCAGCTCGACATCGACGCCGTGCGCGCCGGATTCGCGAACGCTATCAGCCCCGGCCGGATGGAACGGATGCGCAGCGCGCCGACGATCTTCATCGACGCCGCGCACAACCCGGCCGGGGCGCGGGCGCTGGCCGCCACGCTCGCCGACGAATTCGACTTCCGCAAGCTGGTCGGGGTGGTCGCGGTGCTCGGCGACAAGGATGTGGCGGGGATCCTCGAGGCGCTCGAGCCGGTGTTCGAGGAGATCGTGGTGACCACCAACGGTTCGCCGCGGGCCATGGACGTCGACGATCTCGCGAATCTGGCCGTGCAGCGGTTCGGCGACGAACGCGTCGTCACGGCCGCGACCCTGCCCGACGCCGTCGAGACGGCCATCGCCATCGCCGAGGAGGCGGGCGACACCGGGGAGCCGGTGTCCGGGGCGGGCATCGTCATCACCGGATCGGTCGTGACCGCGGGCGCGGCGCGCTCGCTGTTCGGAAAGGACCCCGCATGAGCGCACAGCCCGTTCCGCCCCCGGCCACCGATCCCTGGAAGGGCCTGCGTGGGGTGATGGCCGGGGCGCTGGTGCTCGAGGCCATCACCGTGCTGCTCGCGCTGCCGGTCGTCGGCGCGGTCGGCGGCGGGTTGAGCTGGTGGTCGGTGCTGTATCTGGTCGGCGTCGCCGCGCTCATGATCGTCGGGGCCGGGATGCAGCGGCGGCCGTGGGCGATGGGGCTCAATTGGGGTGTGCAGGCGCTGGTCCTGCTCGGCGGGTTCATCCACCCGTCGATCGCGGTGATCGGCGTGGTGTTCGTGGCGGTGTGGGCGTTCATCCTCGTGCTGCGCTCGGACGTCAAACGCCGCATGGACCAGGGCATGCTGCCGAGTCAGCGAGTCCAGAAGGAGACCTGAGCGTTCCGGTTCGGTTTCCGGCGTGTGCGACGGTTAGAGTTGCGCGCGTGACTGAGCAGACGTTGGTACTCATCAAGCCGGACGGGGTCGCCCGGAACCTGATTGGTGAGATCATCACCCGCATCGAGCGCAAGGGCCTGAGGTTCGCGGCGTTGGAGTTGAAGCAGGTGCCGCAGGAGCTCGCGGCGGCCCACTACGCCGAGCACGCCGAGAAGCCGTTCTACGGTTCGCTGATCGAGTTCATCACCTCCGGCCCGGTCGTCGCGGCCGTGCTCGAGGGTCCGCGCGCGGTCGCCGCGTTCCGTCAGATCGCGGGCGGCACCGATCCCGTCGAGAAGGCCGTGCCCGGCAGCATTCGCGGCGATTACGCCCTCGAGACCCAGTTCAACCTCGTCCACGGCTCCGACTCGCCCGAGTCCGCCAAGCGGGAGATCGCCCTCTGGTTCCCGGATTTCTCCCAGTAACGACAGTCTCGTCCGGACCACCGATGAGCGTCGGTGGCGAACGCGCGCCCGTACATATGGGATACTGGCCTTGGAAGTGATCGACGCCCGCCGTTTGCGGCAGGCGACGGACGCATCCGATGGCACCGCGGTTCGACGCCGATCATCGCTGCCCCGGACGGTTACCAAGACTCGGCTGTTCGGCGGCACGCTGGATGAGCGCTCGAATCAGGTGTTGAAGCCAACAGCCAGGCGCCGCGTGACCAGTTAGCCCGACCGACGAACGACAACCGGTTACGCGGGGCGAGACCACTGACCTCGCGCCCTCAGGGGCGTGGGGCGAAGACAGTGCCCCCGCGTCGGCCGCGTCACACTCGTTCGAATGGGACGCGCCCGGGGGCCCGAGGAGATTTCGTGGCCGATCAAGAGCCGCAGGAAACGTCGCAGAGTAATGGTGAACACGCTTCGAACGAGGCGATACGGGCAGGGGAGGCGGCGCAGTTGCCCGAACGTATCCGGGTCCACGCGCTGGCGAAGCTGCTGGGCACCACGAGCAAGCGCATCCTGGCCCACCTGACCGAACTGGGCGCCGAGGCGCGCAGTCCGCAATCGAGCCTGGACCGTACCGTCGCCGAATCCGTGCGCGATGCGCTCGGCCCGGCCGACCCAGCGCAAACCGGTGCCCCGCAAGCCGAGTCCACGCAGACAGAAACCACACCGTCCGAGAGCGCGGCGGTCCCCCCGCCCGCGTCCCCCGAGCCTCCCGCGGCCGAGGACCCGGGAAGCCCGAGCGCGCGGGCCGAATCCGCGCAGGCCCAGGTCGAGGAGGCCCGGCCCGACAACGCGCAGGCTGAGAGCGCGCAGCCTGAGAACGCCCAGTCTGAGAAGGCCCAGCCTGAGAAGGCGCAGCCTGAGAGCACCCAGCCCGAGAAGGCGCGGGCCGAGAGTGCTCAGCCCGAGAAGGCGCGGGCCGAGAGCGCTCAGCCCGAGAAGGCGCGGGCCGAGAGCGCTCAGCCCGAGAAGGCGCGGGCCGAGAATGCTCAGCCTGAGAAGGCGCAGGCCGAGAGCACCCAGCCCGAGGGCACCCAGGCCGAGAACGCCCAGGCCGAGTCGACCCGCGCCCGGACCGCGCAGCCCGCGTTCGCCCAGGCCCGGCCCGAATCGGCTCCCGAGCGCGCGGAGCAGACCGAACCTCCGGCCCGGAGTGCGCAGCCGGAGTTCACCCGGAGCGCCCCGCAGCCCGAGGCCGAATCCCGCCCGGCGGCAGGGCAATCCGAGTCCTCCCGCACGTCCTCGCTGTTCACCAGCCCGTTCCACGCCCCGGCCGCGCCCCCCGAACCCGTCGTGTTCGAGCCCCCGGCGGTCGTCGCGGCCCCGCTGTTCCTGCCGCCCGACGCCACCCGGGCCGAGGAGATCCGGCGCAGGCTGCGGGCCGAGCGCGAGGCCAAGGTCGAGGACGACACGCCGCGCGCCGAGGAGCAGGCCCCCGAGGCACGAACCCCGGAACGGAAGCAGGACAAGCCCGCCGAACCGGCCGCCGAGGACACCGACTCCGATTCGGACTGGGACGACGATCAGGAGCACGGCTCCGACGAGCGCGGCGACGAGGGCAACCGGTCCCGTCGCCGTCGCCGCGGCCGCCGGGGACGCGGACGCGGCCGGGGCGAGCAGCACTCCGACGCCGACGACAACGACTCCGACGACACCGACGAGCAGGGCACGGCCGAGGACTCCTCCGACTCCGACAACGAATCCGCCGAGCAGCGTTCGGAGTCCGACGACTCCGACGACGGCGACGACTCGTCGCTGCCCGACGGCTCGACCCGTCGCCGCCGTCGCCGTCGCCGCCGCAAGGCCGGTGAGGACGGCGACACCGACTCCTCCTCCGACGACGATCCGCCGAACACGGTCGTGCACGAGCGCGAACCGCGCAACAAGCGCCGCGCCGTCGACGAGGTGCAGGGCATCACGGGTTCCACCCGGCTCGAGGCCAAGCGTCAGCGCCGCCGCGACGGTCGCGAGGCCGGTCGCCGCCGCCCGCCGATCCTGACCGAATCGGAGTTCCTGGCCCGCCGCGAGGCCGTCGACCGCGTGATGGTCGTGCGCGAGAAGACCTTCCCCGAGCACCCGAGCGCCACCATCCAGGTCGCCGTGCTCGAGGACAACATCCTCGTCGAGCACTTCGTGACCAGCACCGGCCAGGCGTCCATGGTCGGCAACGTCTACCTCGGCAAGGTGCAGAACGTGCTGCCGAGCATGGAGGCCGCGTTCGTCGACATCGGCCGCGGCCGCAACGGCGTGCTGTACGCGGGCGAGGTCAACTGGGAGGCCGCCGGGCTCGGCGGCAAGGAGCGCAAGATCGAGCAGGCGCTCAAGCCCGGTGACACCGTCCTCGTGCAGGTCAGCAAGGATCCGGTGGGCCACAAGGGCGCTCGCCTGACCACCCAGATCAGCCTCGCGGGCCGCTTCCTGGTCTACGTGCCCGGCGGCACCTCGACCGGCATCAGCCGCAAGCTGCCCGACACCGAGCGCAAGCGCCTCAAGGAGATCCTGCGCGACATCGTCCCGCAGGACGCCGGGGTGATCATCCGCACCGCGTCGGAGGGCGTGAGCGAGACCGAGCTGGCCCGCGACGTCGAGCGCCTCCAGGCCACCTGGAAGACCATCGAGGACCAGTCCAAGAACGGCTCGAACGCCCCCAAGACCCTCTACGAGGAGCCCGACCTGCTGGTCAAGGTCATCCGTGACCTGTTCAACGAGGACTTCTCCAAGCTGGTCATCGAGGGCGAACGGGCCTGGACGACCGTCGAGAACTACATCCGCACGGTCGCGCCGGACCTGCTGACCCGCATCGAGCGCTACGACGGCGGCAACGTCGACGTCTTCGGCAGCTTCCGCATCGACGAGCAGCTGGCCAAGGCCCTCGACCGCAAGGTGTGGCTGCCCTCGGGCGGCACCCTGGTCATCGACCGCACCGAGGCCATGACCGTCATCGACGTCAACACCGGCAAGTTCACCGGCGCGGGCGGCAGCAACCTCGAGGAGACGGTCACCCGCAACAACCTGGAGGCGGCCGAGGAGATCGTGCGCCAGCTCCGGCTGCGCGATATCGGCGGCATGATCGTGGTCGACTTCATCGATATGGTGCTCGAGTCCAACCGGGATCTGGTGCTGCGCAGGCTGACCGAATGCCTGGGCCGCGACCGCACCCGTCACCAGGTCTCCGAGGTCACCTCGCTGGGTCTGGTGCAGATGACCCGCAAGAAGCTGGGCACCGGCCTGGTGGAGGCGTTCTCGACCACCTGCGAGCACTGCCACGGCCGCGGCATCGTCGTGCACAACTACCCCGTCGAGACCGCGCCCGCCGAGGAGGGCGCGGGCCGTCGCGAGGGTCGCCGTCGCCGCAAGGAGAAGGAAAAGGAGAAGGCGGTCGTCGCGCCCGCCGCTCCCGCCCCGCAGCCGGTGCCCGAGCTGACCGAGGAGGAGGCCGCCGCCAAGCGCGCGCATCCGGTCGCCCTGGCCATGGCCGCCCATCAGGCCGAGGAGGCGGCCGCCGCGGCCGCCGCCGAATCCGAGGTCGCCGCGGTGGCGGCCGAGGCGGTCGCGGACGCGGTCGCCGAACAGCTCGCCGGGGACGTCGAGGTCGTCTCGGAAGGCGGTGCGGCACACGAAGATTCGGCCGCCGAGCAGATCCGCCCGACCGGGCGGGGCGGTCGCGCCGCCCGCGCGGCCCGCCGGGCCCTGCGCCGGGAGTCCCGCGCGGAGGCGGTGGCGGTCGAGAACGCCTCGCGGACAACGGATTCCGAGGGTCGCGACGAAACCGTCGCCGCGAGTTCGGATTCCGCGAGCGAGCCGACCGGCCGGGTCGCCCCCGAGGCCGAGCCGTCTCGGTCGGAGCGCGAATCCCGTTCGGCCGCGGTCGAATCCGGACACGTCGACTCGGCGCCCGGAAGCGCGCGTCGCGAGCCCGCCGTCAACGGCGTGGCCGAATCCGCGGGCGGACATCGCGACGCCGAGCAGACCGTGGCCGCCGCGGTGGCCGAGGCCCGCGCGGCCACGCACGTCGCCACGCAGGACCCGCACGAGACCCCGGCCTCCGGCGAGCGGGCGGCCGACACCGCCCGGCGCGGACGCCGTCGCGTGGCCCGCACGGCCGCGGCCCCGAGCGCCGACAGCTCGGGCGCGGTGTTCGTGCTCGGCAGCGACGATCGGGAGCAGGGCCCGAGCTTCTCGCTCGACGAACTGGCCCCCGCCGAGGTGACGCCGCGGCAGCGGCCCCGCCGCCGGTCCGCCGGGCGGGCCGCGGGCGCGCCGGAACAGAGCGACTGAGCGGTACGCGTTCCGGTGCCCCGTCGACGAGTTCGGCGGGGCACCGGCCGTTTCGGGGCCGGTTTGGTTCCCGAGCGGGCTCTCCTGTAATCTTGGACAGTCGCTGCCCGGTGGCAGCAGTCTGCTGCGCACGCCATGCGCCACCAGGCGCCGAGGCGGCGGTATTACCAGACCACTTGCGGCGGTTTCCGGTGTGAACCGGCAGGCGCGCCGCGCGAAGCCAAGTGCCGAGCACTAGTAGAGAAAGAGGGCAGCCGACCGATGGCAACGTACGCGATCGTCAAGACCGGCGGAAAGCAGTACAAGGTCGCGGTCGGTGACCTGGTGAAGGTCGAGAAGCTCGAGGGTGAGCCGGGCACGGCCGTGTCGCTGGAGCCGGTGTTGGTCGTCGACGGCGCCACGCTGACCACCGACAAGGACGCGCTGGCCAAGGTTTCGGTGTCCGCCGAGGTGGTCGATCAGACCAAGGGCCCGAAGATCCGCATCCACAAGTTCAAGAACAAGACCGGCTACCACAAGCGTCAGGGCCACCGTCAGAAGCTGACCGTCCTGAAGGTCACCGGCATCAAGTAAGCGACTACGGGGTCCCCGCACCCCCTGGTACGAGGAGTTCAACAGCTATGGCACATAAGAAGGGTGCGTCCAGCTCCCGTAACGGTCGCGATTCGAACGCGCAGCGGCTCGGCGTCAAGCGCTTCGGCGGCCAGGTCGTCAAGGCCGGCGAGATCCTGGTTCGCCAGCGCGGCACCCACTTCCACCCCGGCGTGAACGTCGGCCGTGGCGGCGACGACACGCTGTTCGCCCTCGCGGCGGGCGCGGTCGAGTTCGGCACCAAGCGGGGCCGCAAGACCGTCAACATCGTGGTCCCGGAGCCGGCGCAGGCCTGAGCCGCGCCGGAGCCGTCCGACACACTTCGAAGCGGGTCAGGGTGACAGACACCCTGGCCCGTTTTCCTGTTCCCAGCCGACCTGGCCCGCTGCTCCTGTTCCCACCCGACCTCGCCCCGCTGCCCGTTCCACCCGCGGATTCCAGCCGACCTGGCCCGCTGCCCTGTTCCACACGCGGGCTCCAGCCGACCTGGCCCGCTGCCCTGTTCCACGCCTGTTCCCAGGCCGACCTTTCGAGAAGGAGGATGATCAAAGACATGTCCAAATTCATCGATCGCGTCGTGCTGCACGTCCGGGCGGGCAAGGGCGGTCACGGATGTGCTTCGGTGCATCGGGAGAAGTACAAGCCGCTCGGCGGCCCCGACGGGGGCAATGGGGGCAACGGCGGGGACGTGATCCTCGAGGTCGACCCCAATGTGCACACCCTGCTGGACTTCCACTTCCACCCGCACGCCCGCGCGGGCAACGGCAAACCCGGTGAGGGCGGCAACCGCGAGGGGAAGAACGGCGGCGAACTGCTGCTGAAGGTGCCCGACGGGACCGTGGTCATGAGCCCCGAGGGCGAGATGCTCGCCGATCTCGTAGGCGCCGGAACACGTTTCGTGGCCGCGCGTGGCGGACGCGGCGGCCTGGGCAACGCGGCGCTGGTCTCGCGCGCCCGCAAGGCCCCCGGCTTCGCGCTGCTCGGCGAGGAGGGCGAGGAACGCGACCTCGTGCTCGAGCTCAAATCCGTCGCCGACGTCGGCCTGGTCGGGTTCCCCTCGGCCGGGAAGTCGTCGCTGGTGTCGGTGCTCTCGGCCGCCAAACCCAAGATCGCCGACTACCCGTTCACCACGCTCGTGCCCAATCTCGGCGTGGTCTCCAGCGGTGACACCACCTTCACCGTCGCCGACGTGCCCGGCCTGATTCCGGGCGCGAGCGAGGGCCGCGGCCTCGGACTGGACTTCCTGCGGCACCTCGAGCGGTGCGCGGTCCTCGCGCACGTGATCGATTGCGCCACACTGGAACCCGGCCGCGATCCGGTCTCCGACGTGGACGCCCTCGAGGCGGAACTCGCCGCCTATCGGCCCGCGCTGGCCGCGGACGCGAGCCTCGGCGATCTGGCCGAGCGTCCGCGTGTGGTCATCCTCAACAAGGTCGACATCCCCGACGCCGACGAACTCGCCGATATGGTGACCCCCGAGTTCACCGCGCGTGGCTGGCCGGTCTTCAAGATCTCGGCGGTGTCGCGGGAAGGCTTGCGCCCGTTGACCTTCGCGCTCGCCGACCTGGTGCGCGAGTACCGCGAGGCGCATCCGAAGGCCGCCCCGCGCCGACCGGTCATCCGGCCCATCGCCGCGGGCGAGAGCGGTTTCACCGTCGTCCCCGATCCGGAGGTCGAGGGCGGTTTCATCGTGCACGGCACCCGCCCCGAGCGCTGGGTGCGGCAGACCCAGTTCGACAACGACGAGGCCGTGGGATATCTGGCCGATCGCCTGGCCCGCCTCGGCGTCGAGGACGAGCTGGTGCGCCAGGGCGCGGAACCCGGCGCGTCGGTCACCATCGGCGATGTGAGCTTCGAGTGGGAGCCGCAGATCTCGGCGGGCGTGGACATGGTCATGACCGGGCGCGGCACCGATCCCCGGCTGGATCAGACCGGCCGCATCTCCGCCGCCGAACGCAAGCACGCCTCGCGGGTGCGCCGCGGCCTGCTCTCCGATGAGGAACAGGATGAGTGAATTCCGGTATGACGCAGGTTGATTCGGGACGCGAGCTGAGCGCGGCGCGGCAGGCCGTGGCGTCGGCGCGCAGCGTGGTGGTCAAGATCGGATCGTCGGCGCTGACGAGTCTGCAAGGGGGACTGGACACCTCGCGTCTGGATCGGCTCGCCGACGCGGTCGAGGCGCGCATGCGGGCGGGTTCGGATGTGGTCGTGGTGTCCTCGGGCGCCATCGCCGCGGGTATCGCGCCGCTCAAATTGTCCTCGCGCCCAAAGGATCTGGCGACCAAGCAGGCCGCCGCCAGCGTCGGTCAGCTCGCCCTGGCGCACGCGTGGGGAACCTCGTTCGCCCGCTACGACCGCGTGGTCGGCCAGGTGCTGCTGAGCGCCGACGACTTCTCCCGCCGCGAACACCACCGCAACGCCCAGCGCACCCTGGACCGGCTGCGCGCCCTGCACGCGGTGGCCGTGGTCAACGAGAACGACACCATCGCCACCGAGGAGATCCGCTTCGGCGACAACGACCGGCTCGCGGCCCTGGTCGCGCATCTGGTCGGAGCGGATGCGCTGGTATTGCTGTCGGATGTGGACGGCCTCTACGACGGCGATCCGCGCAAGGGGTCGGCGAACTTCATTCCCGAGGTCCGCGGCAGCGCCGATCTCGACGGTGTCATCGCGGGCAGCGGCGGCGCGCTCGGCACCGGCGGCATGGCCTCCAAACTGTCGGCCGCGCGGCTGGCCGCGGACGCGGGCGTGCCGGTGCTGCTGGCCGCCGCGTCCGACGCCGCGGCCGCCCTGTCCGGTGCGACCGTCGGCACCGCCTTCGCCGCGCGGCCGGTTCGCCTGTCCGCCCGCAAGTTCTGGGTGCGGCATGCCGCCGACAGCCGCGGCGCGATCCATCTGGACGAGGGCGCGGTGCGGGCGGTGGCGCAGTGCCGTCGCTCGCTGCTCGCGGCCGGAATCACCGCTGTGCGTGGACGTTTCCACGGCGGCGACGTGGTGGATCTGGTCGCACCCGATGGTCGGACGGTCGCGCGCGGGGTCGTCGAGTACGACAGCGGCGAACTCGAGACGATGATGGGCCGCTCCACCACCGAACTTCCGGAAGGTATGCGCCGCGCGGTGATTCACGCGGACGATCTGGTCAAGGTGTGATCAGTCGCCCAGCGGCGGCTGGATCGGCTCGAGACCGAGTTCGTCGGAGTACGCGCGGTTGAGGTCCGGCCAGCCGTGATTCATGGCGTCCGCCCCGACGATCGGACCGATCGGCGTGCCCGCGAGCAACAGCGCGGCGACGTCGAGGCACAGATGCCAGCCCGCGGCCAGCATGGCGGCCCGATCGCGTTCGGGCAGGTGGTGGGTGAGGCGCAGGCGGGTGCCGTCCGGGGTCGCGGTGAGTTCCCACGTCAATGCGTCACCGCCCCAGGTGTATTCGAGCAGATGTGGCGGTTCGACGCGCGAGATCTCGCCCGGCAGTTCGGTTTTCGTGTCGCCGTCGATCATGATCAGGGTGACCGGTCCGGTCGAGGTGAGTGGCCGGTCGGCGGTGTAGGGGGCCCACTCGCGCAGTTCGTCCGGTTCGGTGAGCGCCGACCAGACCGTCTCCGGTCGGTGCGCGAAGTCGCGGGTGAAGATCAGCGACCAATGTCCGTCGTCGTCGACGAGTTCGACCGGATGCAGGGGAGTGGGGCGGTAGGGGCGGGTGCTCATGCGGGGGGTTCCTTTCTGTCCAGGTGTCGCCCGAGGGCGTCGAGGTGGTGTCGCCACAACCGCAGGTAGGGCGACAGCCATCCGTCCAGTTCCTCGAAGGGTCCGGGCGCGAGCCGATACACCCGGCGCTGGGCCGCCACCTCCACGGTGACGAACCCCGCGTCGCGCAACACCTTCAGATGCTTCGATACGGTCGGCTGCGGCAGCTCCAATCCGTCGACGAGCTCGCCCACCGTCGCCGCTCCCACCCGCAGACGCTCCAGGATCCGCCTGCGCTGCGGTTCGGCCACCACGGTGAACACATCGGCTGCCACCCCGTTAATATACCTCGAGAGGTATATACGTGTGAAGGCATATACCCTGGCTCATCGCCCGGGCGGAATCACCCCGGGCTGATCGGGCGCCGACGGCGTGGTCGACTGATCCGGAATCGGCCCGGTGACACCCGGCTGCCCACCCTGATCCGACAGCGGCGGCCCCTCGGGCGGCGGCGGAGCCGGAGGGGGCGGAGGCGGCGGCGCCGGGGTGTGGGTCTGCGGCGGCGGGGGCGGCGGCACCGGGACGGTCGTCGGTGGCGGCGGGGGCGCCTCCGAGGTGGCGGGCGGCGGCGTACTCGGCTGTGGCGCAGGCGTTTCCGGAGCCGGTGGGGGAGCGCTCGGCTGAGGAGCCGGGGACTGCGGCGCGGGTGGCGGCGGAGTATCCGGCGTAGTCGATTGCGGCGCAGGCGCTTCCGGCGTGGTCGGCTGCGGCGTATCGGGCGTGGTCGGCTGTGGCGCGGGTGTATCCGGCGTACTGGGTTGCGGCGCGGGCGTATCCGGTGTGGTCGGCTGCGGTGCGGGTGTGTCCGGTGTACTGGGTTGTGGCGTAGGTGTATCCGGTGTGGATGGTTGGGGTGCGGGTGTATCGGGTGTGGTCGGTTGCGGCGCAGGCGTATCCGGTGTGGTCGGTTGCGGTGCGGGTGTGTCCGGTGTAGTGGGTTGCGGTGCAGGCGTATCCGGTGTGGTCGGCTGCGGTGCGGGAGTGCTCGGCGTACTCGATTGCGGCGCGGGCGTATCCGGAGTCGGTTGCGGTCCCGGCGAGCTTGGTTGTGGCGCAGGGGTTTCCGGAGTCGGTTGCGGTGTGGGCGTCTGCGGCGTACTCGACTGCGGAGCCGGGCTCTGGGGCGTGGACGGGTGCGGCGCGGGCGAATTCGGCGCCTGCTCCGGCGTATCGGGGACCGACGGCCGTGGTGTGGACCCGTTGGGCGACTGATCCTGCGGCGGCAGCGGCGTCTTCCGCGGGGTCTGCGGTCCGGGCGCGGACGGGTGCGGCGCGGTGGGGTCGGGCAGCGCGGGCGGGACGGGCAGGGCCGGAATCCCGCTTCCCGCGGCCGAATAGGACGGCTTGTAGATCATGTTCATCGCCATCAGCGCCTCTTGCCGGACCGCCTCCTCGGCGATCCGCGCATCGATGACGTGGGCCGCCTCCAGCGCCCGCGCGATCGCCCCGACCGGACCCGCGTCACCCGGCGGCACCACGGCCAGCTTGACGGCCTCCGCCGCGGCGGCCACGGCCCCGAGCCGCGCCCCCACCTCGCCCAGGACGGCGGCCAGTTCGTCGACCGATTCGGCGAGGCTGCGCGTGCTGGCGGCGGCAGCGTCGGCGGCCGCCCCCTGCCAGCCCGCCGAATCCGCGATCCGATCCGCGTTGCCCCGCGCCAGGTGGATCGAGGCCGCCAGCCGCGTCGCCCCCTCCGCCCACACCGCCGCGGTCTGCGTGATCGCGGCCGCGTCGATCTGCTGGGTGCCGGCGTAGATCTGCTCGTGCGTCAGGGACTCGAAATGCTCCATGGCGCTGATGTATTCGGGATCCGTCGGTCGCGGGGCGGGACCGTACCGGAACTCCGCGGTCATCGCGGCACCCTCGGCTCGACCGCCCGCAGCGCGGCGGCGTGCGCGGCGTCGGCCTCCTCGTACAGTCCGGCGCTGAGCAGGAACGCCTCCTTCATCCGGTACGCGGCCGCGATGTACTGGTCCAGCAACGCCGCGGCGTCGCGCGCCTTGCGCCCGAACCCGGCCTGCAACTGCCGCGCCGAGAAGAAACCCCCGAACCCGTGCGGCTCCGCCACCGACTCCAGCCGCTGTTGTAGATACCGAAACCCCTCGGCCTGCTGGTCGTAGAGTTCGGCGCAGCGGCGCGCCGCGGCCGGATCGAACCGCACGGTACCGCTCTGAGCGGCCTGCAGGAACCGAGCGATGTCGGCCTGGCTCGTCTCGATCGTCATGCCTACCCCTGAGATCCGCGGTCGGTAGTGACTCAGCCTAATCGGTCGACCATGCCCGGTCAGTACGTCTTGCCGGTATCCAGGGGGTGAAATACCTCAGTGCGGGATGCGCTTCTGCAAATGCGACGCGATCTGCTGCGGCGAGGCCGGGACGACATGCACGTTGTCCCCCGCCCGAATGAGGTAGCGGCCGTCGCCCGCGACATCGATCCAGGTGTAGTAGACCGCAGGGGGCGGATCGTCGCGATCGAGCCGCGGTTCGATGCGGATGTGTCCCTCCGCGGTGTGCGGCCGCACCAGCAGCCGCCGGATCCGCGGCGCCAGCGGTCCGGTGGCGACCACGGTCTCCTCGTCGCGCACCGCCTCCGCGGGGGCCGTGCGCGCGGGTTCGCGGCCGGGCGGGGTGTCGGGCAGCAGGGCGGCGATGCGCGCCCCCAACTTGGTGCTGTGCCCGATCGAAATGTGCACCTGCCCACCGAAATCGGGCGAACGTCCCGGCTCCTGCACCGCGAGCACCGCGTGGTCGTACACGGCCGCGCCGAGCACCCGGATCTCGGTGCCGGGGCTGTGCCCGCCGCCGATGGCGACGACCCTGGTGTGCGGTTCGGCGAGGATCCGCAGACACGCGGACAGATCCGGATCCGACCGCAACGGTATGCGCGCCTGGAGATCCCGGCGCAGCGTGGCCGCCTCGTCCTCGGTGCGCGGCGACTCCAGCACGCGAATCGGGAACGGGTGCCGATCGAGATCGGTCTCGCGCCAGATGTGCGCGAACTCGTCCGGTGTGAAAGACCAACTCACGCCGACAAACACCCTTCACGCGACCGTCCCGAACCTGAACGTAGCGTAGCGGGGTACCGAGCGGTCGGCCAGACGACGGAACAACCCGGCCGCTGAGTCATCGGAAGGCCAGAGAAAGGGCAGTGGCAGGGCCGGGCGAAGCGCGCATCCTTGAATTGCACCCGGTGCCGCAGAAGATGTCCCCTTCGCAGATTGCGGTGCGCCGGATCCGGTGCGGTCCGCCCTTGCCGCACCGGGCTCGCGGTCCGGCGCCCGTGTGCGGTACCGGGTGCGCCCCACCGCCTTGGAGGTACCCGAAATGTCCACCCCACCCGATTGGCACGAGTTGCTGGCGGCGTTCTGCGGGCACATCGGCGACCGGCCCGAGGACCACCCGGTCACCCGGTGGGCCCGGTCCCTGGCCGAACTCCATCTGGCGCGGCGCGACCAGCCCCTGCACGCGGCCGAAATCGATTGCCGCAGAAACGAACTGGTCGCCCTCATCGACGACTGGGTCGGCGCGAACACCACCCGCCGCCCCCGCGCCCAGTCCCTCGGCGCGATGATCGACGCCATGGCCGCCGCCCAAGTCCGCGCCATCCACCTCCTCCGCCACACCGACTCCGTCACCGACGCGCGCGTACACGCCGCCTGGTATCTCCTGGCCTCGCTCGCCGACGCCTGGACCGATCAGGTGGAGCTGATCTTCAACATCCGCCCCCCGGTCTCCCGCACGGCCCGCTGGGCCTGAGCGCGCGGCAGCGATCAGCCGCGGCGACGGCGGCGCGGACCGCGTCCGCTCGGCACCGGCCGAATCGCCGCGCGGGGGGCCGGATCTCGCGAGACCGCGAGGTCGAGCATGACCAGCCCCGCCTCGCGGATCAGCGCGTCCAGATCGTCGAGCACCCCGACGACCCGGTCGCTGGCGACGCGTATCTGCTCGGGGGTGGTGACGTCGCCCTCGAAAACGGCTCGCACCGAATGCAATTGCAGTCCGATGTCGAACAGGTGGCGCACGAGCCGGTCGTGCGCCTCGGGAATGGTCGACGGCACCCCGACCGGCACGATGTCGTCCCCGAACGCGGGAGCGACGGGCTCGGCGGCGGACGCGGGGTCGGCGGACATGGTGACCTTCCTACGTCGAGGGCAGGTCCCCAGCCGCGCTACAGGACTCGGGGAGTGACGAGTGGAAGTGTAAACCCCGGAGGTGACCGAATGGGATACCCACCTGGTCAGGAATTACGCCTCATCCTTCTCGGGCGCGTCGGCAGGTTGAAATGCGGTGGGGTCGGGTCGGCCCCGGTGAGCCCGCGGATGATCCCCGCCGCCACCGTCACGAGTTTGACGTTGTCGCGCTGCGAGGCGATCCGCAGCACCTCGAACGCCGCGTCCCGATCGCAACGCCGTTGCGCCATAACGATTCCCAGCGCCTGATCGATGATCGATCGCGACGCCAGCGCCGCCCGCAACTGGGTGGTCAGCTCCGCCTGTCGCGCGCTGTCGATCGCCGCGGTGAGCAGCACCGCGGTGTGCGCGGCGGTGAGCAGAATGGCCTGCATGGCCGCCGCGCCGAAGTTATCCGGTTCGGGGGAGTAGAGATTGAGCGTCCCGACGGCCACCGCGTCCACGAGCAGCGGCTGCGAGTGCACCGAGCGGATGCCCTGCGCCAGCATCCGCGCCGGATACGTCCCCCACCGCGTCTCGGTCGCCAGATCGGTGATCGTCACGGCCGTCCCGGTGTTCAGCGCCTCGAGACACGGCCCGAGCCCCTGCTCGCGTTGCAGCTCGTCGATGAGCGTCGCGTGCGGGCCGGTGGACGCGACGGTGAGGGCATCCCCGTTGCGCCGCAGCGTGATCGCGACCATCGGATGGCCGGGCAGCATTCCGGCGGTGATGTCCGCGATCTCGCGCAGCGAACCTTCCACGTCCCGGGTCGCCAGGACGACCGCGGTGAGCTCCGACAGCCCGACCGCGAATTCGTCGAGTGGAAAGGGTTCTTGGGGTATGCGAACCTTTCTAGCATCGTTTTGTTTGGTCAGCGGCGATTCGGGGAACGTGGATATGACCGGATGCCCTCCGGGGCGCGACGATCGGGGCAGACAGGGTAATGACCAGCCGAGCAGACGATCACCCACGATGTATCCGTCCGCCGAGCTCAACCCAGCAGGTCCCGCGGGATCTGTCGACGGCCGAGGCGATGCGCCTGCTCGGTCAGGTTCGGGTGGGCCGCATCGTCTACTCGCGGTATGCCCTGCCGACGATCCGCCCGGTGAACCACATGGTCGACGGGGAGAGCCTCATCGTCCACGTGCCGCGCGGCGCCACCCTCGCCGTCGACCGTCAGGTCGTGGCCTACGAGGCCGACGCCATCGATGAGCGGACCCGGCGCGGCTGGTGCGTGATCGTGACCGGCACCGCCGAACCCCTCACCGATCCCGCGGAGATCGATCGGTACCGAACCCTGTTGGGCGCGTGGCTGCCCGGTCCGCGCGATCAGATGGTGCGCATCGAGCCCGACATCATCACCGGCGTCGAATACGTCGACCCCGAACCGTCGTAGCCGGGGTGCTCAGTACCCGGCCGCCACATCGATGCGGGCGTTCAGCTCCCGTCCCGCCACGAACCGCGCGACATTGTCGGCGACGTGCTCGGCGAACGCGACCGTGCGCAACCGTGGCGGATTCGAATCATGGGGCGTCACAATGGCATTCGGCAGCTCCCACAGCGGGTGCCCGTCGGGCAACGGCTCCGGTTCGGTCACGTCGAGCCCGGCTCCGCCGATGACGCCCGCCCGCAGCGCGGCGACGAGCGCGTCGGTGTCGATCAGGCCGCCGCGCGCGATATTGATCACCCAGGACGTCGGTTTCAGTTGGGCGAGTTCGCGCGCGCCGACCAGATGCCGCGTGGCGGGTGTCGCGGGCGCGGCCACCACGACGTGATCGGTGCGTGACCAGACCTCCGAAAGCCGATGCGCCGGAACGGTTTCCACGACGGCGGGATGGGATATCGCGCGGCCCGACCGGTTCACCGCGAGCACCCGCGCGCCCAGCGGCGCGAGCAACTCGATCAGCTCCCGTCCGATGCCGCCCGCCCCGACGACGGCGACGGTCGCCCCGCGCAGCGTGCCGACATGCGGGAAGAACTCGCGCTGCCGCCAGCTCCGCGCCCGCAGATGTTCGGGCAGGTACCGCACCCCGGCCAGCAGCAACGCCAGCGCGTGCTCGGCGACGCTGCGCGCGAAAGCCCCTGCCGCCGAGGTGAACACGACGCCGGGATGCCGGTCGAAGACGCCGCTGTCGAACCAGTCCTCCACCCCCGCGGAGAACAACTGCACCCAGGCCACGCCCTCGGGCAGCCGCTCGGGAAAGCCCGCCGGGCCGCCGTCCCAGATCAGCGCGCGGGCCTGCCCCAGCTCCGACACCGTCGCGCCGCCGTCGGTGATCGCCCGCGCGAGGAGTTCGGAGGGTTCGGGGCCCAGCGCGATGCGGACCGGCTCCACCGTCATTCCCGATCTCCCTGTTCCTCGTCCAGATCCACCTCGACATTGTCCCGGTCGGCCCATTCCAGCAGCGGCGCGATGTCGAACACGGCGTCGTCGATGCCCGCGTGCAGGTCGCCGAGTTCGGCGTAGCGGGCGGGCACCGTGGCGATGGTGAAGTCGCGCGGGTCGATCTCGGGGATCTCGTCCCAGCCGACCGGGGTGGACACGGTCGCGGTCGGATTGCCGCGCACCGAGTACGCGGCGGCGATGGTGTGGTCGCGGGCGTTCTGGTTGTAGTCGACGAACAGCAGGTGCGGATCGCGGTCGCGCCGCCACCAGGTGGTCGTCACGTCGTCGGGCGCGCGGCGTTCCACCTCGCGGGCGAAGGCCAGCGCCGCGCGGCGCACGTCCTGGAACCCGTACTCCGGCGCGATCCGCACGTAGACGTGTAAACCCTTGCCGCCGGACGTCTTCGGGAATCCGACCGCCCCGAGTTCGGCGAGCACCTCCCGCGCGACACCGGCGACCCGGCGCACCCGCGACCACGGGCAGTCGGGCATCGGATCGAGATCGATGCGCCACTCGTCGGGCCGCTCGGTGTCGAACCGCCGCGAGTTCCACGGATGGAACTCCACCGTCGACATCTGCACCGCCCAGATCACATCGGCCAGCTCCCGCACGCACAGCTCGTCGGCGTGGCGGCCGTACCGCGGGAAGTACACCCGCACCGTCGGAATCCAGTCCGGCGCGCCCGCGGGCAGCCGCTTCTGATGCACCTTCCCGCCCGGCAACCCCTTCGGGAACCGATGCAACATGCACGGCCGATCCCGCAGCGCGTTCACGATCCCGTCGCCCACGCTCAGGTAGTACCGCACCAGGTCGAGCTTGGTCGCCCCGATCTCGGGAAAGTACACCCGATCGGGATTCGACACCCGCACCGTGCGCTCGCCGACGCTCAACTCGACGGCCGGCGCCGCGTTCTTGCTGGCCACCCGTCCGACCCTAGCGACTCCACGAGCACCGGTCACGCATCCCGGGACCGCCGCCGCCCGGTGAACTCGTCTCGGACCCCGTTCCCGCGGCAGACTGTGGGGGTGCTGCGACGGGACGAATACGACATCCACCGACCAGACGACGCGACCGGCGAGCTGCCGGGGGTGGTCTTCCTGCACGGCCCCGCGCCGATTCCGCTGCGCGACTCCCCGCTGCTGGCCGCCTACGCGCGCCTGGCCGGTGCGCGCGGCTGCGCCGGTGTGGTCGTCGACCTCCGCTATCGGGGGGTGGAAAATTGGCCGCCGGGCACGATCTGGCCGCCGCACGCCGACTGGCTGGGCACCGCCGAGTGGGTGGCCGAGGTCGTGGATCGGATTCGGGCCGAGGACGGCATCGACTCGAATCGCATTGCGGTGTGGGCCTTTTCGGGCGCGGGCATGCTCACCGGTGGGTGGCTGGCCGACTCGCCCGCCTGGTTGCGCTGTCTCGCCCTGACCTATCCGGTGCTGGCCGATCAGACTCCCGGGTCGAGCACGCCCGCGCCCTGTGATCGACTGCGTCCGGGCCGCCCGATCGTCCTGACCCGCGTCGGCCGCGAACGCCCCGAGTACCAGGCGACCGTCGATCGCCTGCTCGTGCGCGCCGAAGAGGTCGGCGCCGACGTGACGGTGATCGATGTGCCCGAGGGGGAGCACGGTTTCGACGCCGCCGTGCCGTCATTGGCGGAGTGCGCCCCGGTGCTGTCGGCCTTCGACGAGGTCGCAAAGCGGTTGCGGGACAACTGATTCCGCTACCGAAAGGCAGGCGCACCGTCGACCGAGGCGCGCAGCCAGCAAACGACGTCGTCGCAACCGCGGGCGTCCTGGGCGAACACCAGGGACCCGCGGGTCAGCCGACACCCGTGGACCGCCCGGCCCAGGGCGACCACCGGGGGCCACCCTGGGGGCCACCACCGGGGGCGACCACCGGGGGCGCGGTCGGTGGCCGAGGAGTGCGAATGCTCCGTGAACCGCGGTTGACCGGCAGGCGGGCGAATTCGGCGAACCGGCGGCCAACCGACCGGTCCAGCTCGAGCGCAGTTCACTGATCGGCACGCTTGTGCCAATAGCGTTTCGGTGGTGGGACACCAGGAGTTCTCCCGTCGGACCATGCTCACCGCGCTCGCCGCGGCCGCCGTCTTCCCCGCCGACGGCATCGCCACCGTTGCCTCCCAATCGCTTTCGCTGACCGCCCGCGATCTGGAGCTGATCTCGGTCACCGACACCTCGGTGGCGGTGGCCTGGTCCACTCTCGCGGCCGATCCGTTCGGGCTGTGGCGTCCGGTCGCGGCGGACACCGAACTCGCTTTGGGACCGTCGGATTCGGCGCGCCCGCTGCCCGTCGTGCACGCCGACGCCACCCCGACCGCCTTCCACTACGTGGAGGTGACCGGTCTCGAGCCCGGCAGGCGCTACCGGATCGAGGCGCGCTCCTGCGGCGAGCGGGCCACCGCGGGCCTGACGCCGCGCTTCTGGAACAGCGATCAACGCCACGAGTTCACCACGCTCACCCCGCCGCCCGGCCGGTTGCTGCGCACCCTCGCCCTCGCCAACGACGTGCACTACGGCGAGGAGGTCAGCGGCGAGATCCTGCCGGTGCTGCCGACCGGGGTGCGGCAGGAACGCGGACAGCCCGCCTATCCGGCGGCGATGCTCGACGCCCTGCTCACCGATGTGCGCGAACCGGATCGCGCCGTCGACCACCTCGTGCTCGCGGGCGACCTCACCAGCGCGGGCACCCCGCGCGAGTGCCGGGCGATCCGCGCGCGCCTCGACGCTTGGGGGACACTCGGGCGAGATGTGCTGGTGTGCAGGGGGAATCACGACCGCCCCCGGATCGGCCCGGAATGGCAGGCGGGTCCGCGGCTGCCCGGCACCGCCTATCACGACTGCTGGGGGCAGCGGTTCCTGCCGCGCCAGCGGCTGTCCACCTATCAGCTGGGCGGGCTGCGGATCGTCGGCCTGGACACCACCAATCTCGAGGGCGCGGGCGGCGGCATCGACGACGACCAGATGTCGCGGTTGCGCGCGGTGCTCCGCGACGAACCCGACCGTCCCACACTGGTTTTCGGTCATCACCCGGTGACCCGGCAGTCGGGGCTGACCAATCTCGGCGGTCCCGGTTTCGTGCTGAATCGGCACGACGCGGCGACCCTGCACAAGCTCTACGCGCGCACGCCCGGCGTGTTCCTGCATCACAGCGGCCACACTCATCGCAATCGACGCACCCGGCCCGATACCGACATTCCGGTGGAGTTCCTGGAGGTGGCCTCGGTCAAGGAGTATCCGGCCGGATACAGCCTGCTCCGCCTGTACGAGGGCGGGTACATGGTGACCTTCCGCACCAGCCGCGCCGCCGCGGCCCGGCGCTGGAGCGCCCGCACCCGAACCCAGATGTTCGGCCTGCAAGCCGGTTACAGCATGGGCTCGCTCGCCGACCGCAATCACGTGGTGCTGCTCGACCTGACCGGTGTCGAGCCGATCGCGCCGCCGCGCTCGGCCGCCATGGCCGGAATGCGCACTGCCGCACAGCGTTAGGGAGTCGGCTGGGTCGCGCCGCCGAACATGGCCGCGGCCTCGTAACCCTTGGCCTGGTTGTCCTCGACGTAGGGCCGCAACTCCGATTCGTATGCGGCGAAGGCCGTTTCGTGATCGCCCGCCGTCCGCAGCGCCCGCGCCAGGGTCGAGGCGCCGACGAGGGCCTGGCTGGTGCCCATGCCGCTGGTGGGCGCGGCGCAGTATCCGGCGTCACCGACGAGCGCGATCCGCCCCCGGGACCAGCGATCCAGCCGCACCTGGCAGGACGAGGCGAAGTAGAAGTCGTCGGCCTCGCTCATCGCGGTCAGCAGCCGGGGAATCTCCCAACCCTGTCCCGCGAACGCCGCCCGCACCGCCCGTTCCTGCTCCGCGCGGTCGCGCCGATCGAGCTCCGGCGACGCGGTGGCGAAGGACAGGCTCACCGTGAGCCGACCGGGATCGCCCGCGCTGAACAGATACACCGCCGAACCGTCGCCGGGCCGCAGCAGACCCTGGTGGTCGAGTCCGAGGTGATTGGTCGTGGTGAATCCGGCGCCCGACATTCCCAAGTGCCGCAACGGGTTCGGTTGGGGATCGAACGCCAGCCGTCGGACGGTGGAATGCACGCCGTCCGCGCCGAACACGAGGTCGAAATCCGCGGTGCCGCCGTGCTCGAACTCCACCGTCACCCCGTCGCCGTGGTCGCGCAGCGCGGTCATGGTGTCGCCGAAGACGTAACGCACATCGGCACAGGTGATTTCGTGCAGTATCCGGGTGAGCGCGGATTTGGGCACCTCCAGATCGCCCGCGAACGCCGCCGCGGGCAGTCGCCCGGCCGCGGTGCCGTCCGCGTTCACCAGCGTGGTGCCCCGCATCGCGGTGTCCGCCTCGCGGATTCGCTCCGCGATGCCCAGCTCGGCGAGCACGTCGAAGGCCGCGCCCCGGAAGTCCACCGCGTAGCCGCTGTCGCGGATCGTCGGGGCCCGCTCGACCACCGTCACGTCGTACCCGTCGCGGTGCAGAACGTGGGCGAGGGCGGGTCCGGCAACGCTCGCCCCCGAGATCAGAACCTTCGGCTTCGTCATGATCCGAACCGTATCGCAGCCTTATCCATCTGGTCAATCCATTCGGATAAACCGCTTGGTTAAGACTGCGGTATGCTCGCGACATGGGAAATCGGGAAGATCTGCTGGCCGGGGCGAAGCGGTGCCTCATCGAACGCGGCTGGGCGCGCACCACGGTCCGCGACATCGCCGCGGCCGCGGGGGTCAATCACGCCGCGATCGGCTACCACTTCGGTTCGCGCGACGCGCTGCTCACCCAGGCCCTCGTCGAGGCGGTCGACGAACTGGGCGAGGAGCTGGCCGACCGCGGCCTCGCCGACGACCCGACCCGGGGCTGGCAGGCCCTGATCGACACCTTCACCACGCATCGCGCCCTGTGGGTCGCCCAACTCGAGGCCGTCGTCCAGGCCGAACGCTCACCGGAGATCCGCGAACACCTCGCCCGCGGCCAGCGCGAGGCCCGCGCCGGACTCGGCGGCTCGATACCCCTGGCCCTGCTGACCGGACTGATGATGCAATGGCTGGTCGACCCCGGCCACGCCCCCTCCGGCGACGATGTCGTCACCGAACTGCGCGCCCTGACCGCGTCGCTCTGATCTCGCGCCCGCCGTTCTCGATCATTACTGTGGGGTCCGTGAGCGCAGTCGACGAGTTCCGCACCCGGGTCCGATCCGCCCACGAGGTGAATCCGCAACTTTCCTTCGGGGCGGAGCACGCCGTAACCCATTCCATCGCAACGCGATTGATGCGCGCGGCACCGGCGGATGGCTGGGTGGACGTGCGCGGCGTCCTCTGTCGCAGCGGCCGCAACCTGGCCTTCGTGACCGCCACCGCGACCCTCGAACACGACGAACCGACCGCGCACAGCCGGATCACCGAGTCGATCGGGACGGTCCGATGAGTCACGCCGGACGCCGCTACGTCGTCACCGGATCCGCCTCGGGCATCGGCGCCGCCACGGCCGCCATGCTGCGCGAGCGCGGCGCGCAGGTCATCGGGTGCGATCTCGACGACGCCGATATCCGCGCCGATCTGTCCACGCCCGAGGGCAGGCAGGTGCTCATCGATCGAGTGACCGGCCCGATCGATGGCGTCCTCGCCATCGCGGGCGGCGGCAGAACCCCTGCGCTGCAAACGAATTACTTCGGCACGGTCGCCACCCTGCGGGGCCTGCGTCCCCTGCTCGCCCGTGGCCCCGCGCCCCGGGCGGTGGCCGTCTCCTCGACCTCGTCGCTGGCCCCCGGCAACGACCGGGTGATCCAGGCATGTCTCGACGACGACGAACCGACCGCCGTCGACCTCCTCGCCGCCGACCCCGCCGGCGGCGGCCCGACCGGCGGCTACGGCGTCGCCAAACGCGCCCTCAACCGCTGGGTCCGCCGCGCGGCGCCCACTCCCGACTGGGCGGGCGCGGGCATAGCGCTCAATATCGTCGCCCCCGGCGTCGTCGACACCCCCGCCGCCGCGTGGATCTTCGCCGACGACGACACCCGCAAGGCCGTCGAAGCCGCCGCCCCCCAACCCTTCGGCGGATTCCCGGGCCGCCCCGAGTGGATCGCCGAACTCCTCTGCTGGCTCGCGAGCCCGGACAACCGATTCGTCACGGGGCAGGTCATTTTCGCGGACGGGGGAGGAGAGGCCGCCGCGCTGGGCGATCTGCACTGGCGGTAGTGACGCGACGCGCTCAGGTGGTCTCGGCCGACGACTCCATCAACCCCGCGAACAGATGTGTGATCCGATCGGCGAGGGTCTGCGCGTCGGTCCCGAGTTGCGTTGCGCGCTTGGTCAATTGGCCGTCCAGGGCGAGGGAGGCGACGCCGTGGGCGAGGCTCCAGAAGGCGACGGCCAGGGTGTCGGCCTGTGCGGCGGGCAGGGCACGAGAGGCGACGAGCTCCGCGATGGTGTCGGACAGGATGTCGTAGGCCGCGTCAGCGGCCTGCTGGGCGTCGGGATGCTTGTCGGGCTGAGACAGTTCGGGGCGGAACATGAGCCGGAAGTGCGCGGGCTGGTCCCAGGCGAAACGGATGTAGGCGTCGGCCATCGCGGTCAGGCGGGCGAGGGGCGTCGCGGCCTCGGCGCGGGCCGCGGCGAGGCGAGCGCCCAGCACCTCGAACCCCTGACCGGACAACGCGGCCAGCAGCGCGGACCGATCGGCGAAATGGTGATACGGCGCGCCCGGACTGACCCCGGCCTCGCGCGCCACCCGGCGCAGGCTCACCGCCGCCAGCCCCTCGGTCTCGATGAGCCGCAGCGCGACGCGCAGCAACTCCTCGCGCAGCGCGCCGTGGTGATAGCGATCCTTCGTCGACGGCATGTGCAGAGCGTACGGGGTTGACACCGGGGGAACTCCTGATCTATACAGTGATTACATTCTAAACACTGCTTAGATCGGAGTTGTCATGCCGGATCGTGTTCTGGTGACCGGTGTTTCGGGATTTCTGGCCGGGCACGTCGTCGCCGAGCTGCGGGACCACGGCTATCGGGTGCGCGGCACCGTCCGCCGGGTGACGCCGGAACTCGCGGCGCACCTGGGCGATGTCGAACTGGTGACCGCCGACCTCGCCGCCGACGACGGCTGGGCCGAGGCGGTCGCGGGCTGCCGCTTCGTCGTGCACACCGCCAGCCCGTTCCCCATGGCCGAGCCCGACCACGAGGACGAGCTGATCCGTCCCGCCGTCGACGGCACGCTGCGGGTGCTGCGGGCGGCGGCCGCGGCGGGCGTCGAGCGGGTGGTGCTGACCTCCTCCCTGGCCGCGATCGCGGTGGGCCACTCCGATCGGGAGTGCACCGAAGCGGATTGGTCGGACCTGTCGGCCTGCCGTGCCTACGACAAGAGCAAGACCCTCGCCGAGCGCGCGGCTTGGGAATTCGCCCGGAGCACACCGGGTTTCGAGCTGGCGGTGATCAATCCCGGCATGATCGTCGGCCCGGTGTTGCGGGCGGCGGTCGGCACGTCGGCCGGGGCGATCCGAGCGATCCTGGCCAAGGAGATGCCGGGCATACCGCCGATCAGCTTCGCCCCGGTCGACGTCCGCGACGCGGCGGCGGCGCACCGGCTGGCGATGGAGGTCCCCGAGGCGGCGGGCAATCGGTACATCTGTGCGGGACAACCGGTCTCGATGCCCGAGATGGCCCGAATGCTCGCCACCCGATACCGCGTGCCGACCCGTACCCTTCCCGCACCGTTGCTGCGGGTCGCCGGTCTCTTCGACGGCACGGCCCGCGCGGCGACCCGTTTCCTCGGCCGCACCGAGCGGGTGAGCGCGGCCAAGGCACGCGCGGAACTCGGCTGGAGTACGCGCCCGGTGGCGGAGAGCGTGCTCGATACGGCGGAGAGCCTCATCCGTTTCGGCCTGGTGGCCGATCCGGGCCGCCCGCGCTCGGCCGCGTGAATGTCGGCCCTCGAGGCCGCCTACGGCTTGTCGTACACCAACGAATACCGCCAGAACAATCGCCGCCGTATCCGCGCCCCCGGCAGCAACTCCGCCGCCCGGTCTCGGATCTCGGCGAGCGTTTCGCCGGGAGACGCTGTGGGAGCGGCCATTTCGATCGGCGGCGTATCCGTCCCCCGCGGCCGCGCCCGCCATCCGACGAACATATTGACCGGCACGGCCACCGCCCCCACCACCAGGTCCGCCGCGCTAGCCTCCCGATAACACCCGACGACCACCAGCCGCCCACCCGGATTCAGACATCCCCGCAGGGCCCGCAGGCTGGCATCCAAGGGCAAATGATGCAGACTGGCCACCAGAGTGATGGCATCCCATTGCCCCTCCACCGCGCCCGGTTCGAACCTCGCCCGCTCGATCACCACTGACGCATCCCCGGCGAACCGCCTCGCGGCGACCTCCGCCATGGCGGCATCGGCCTCCATCCCCGTCACCGACGCGACGCGCCCCCGCAGCCGCTCTATGAGATTCCCTGTCCCACAACCAATATCGAGAACACTCCGCGCCCGGGAAGCTATCACCTGCTCCACCACCCAGGCCCCGTAGAAGTCGTTGTGACTCCACGGGTGCCGCTGGTTGAATCGCTCGATAGAGGAGAGCAAGCCCATCCGGCCCAGGATAGCGAGGATCACCGATGGAACGAATCCCGTTCGACCTCACCGCCTACGAGCGCCGCGTGCGCTCCGGCCCCTGCTTCGTCTGCGCGATCGTCGCCGGTACCCACGATTCCGACCTCGAGCAGGTCATCGCGGAGGATGAGGAGAACATCGCCTTTCTGCGATCTGGATCCCCAGCAGTACCACCGCCTGACCGATTTGGTCTATCGAGTGGCCCGAGCCGTTGAGGCCGTCCTTCCCACCGAGCGCATGTACCTGCTGAGCCTCGGCAGCCAGCAGGGCAACTCCCACCTGCACTGGCATGTCGCCCCGCTGCCCCCGAACGTGCCGTATCGCGAGCAGCAGTTCCACGCCCTCATGTCCGAAAACGGCGTCATCCCATGGGAACTCGACGACGCCATCCGATTGGCCGATCGGCTCCGTGCCGCGCTGGCCGCCTGAGTGCGGTCAGGATGCGGGAGCGATGCGGGTGTTGCGGATGTGCTCGAAGACGATCGAGGTGCGGACGTCGGCGACCTCGGGGCGTTCGGTCAGGCGGTCGATGACGAAGGCGTAGAGGCTGGCGTTGTCCGGGACGGCGACGTGCAGGATGAAGTCCTCGGTGCCGGTGGTCACGTACAGGCCGATGACGTCCGGCAGCGTCGTGACCCAGTTGCGGAAGCCTTCGATACGCGGGCGCGACGGCGGCCGCACCCGCACGGCGATCAGCGCCTGCACCGGACGGCCGATCGCGGGCAGGTCCAGATCGAGAATCGCACCCCGGATGACGCCGCGTCCGCGCAGGGCCCGGGTGCGATCGAGCGCCGTCGTCGGCGAAACCCCCACGGCCGCGGCCACATCCCGATTGGTCTTCCGTGCATCCGACTGCAATTCGGCCAGAATCGCCTTATCAAGTTCGTCCATGCGCCCCGAATCCCTCTCTCTGCCGATACAAGTACGGATCTCCTGGAACATCATCGTACGAGTACCTAGCCTGTTCGTGAATCACGGAACGAATGAACAGGAGATGCGATCATGTCCGAATCCTCGCAGGCCATCGGCTTCGCCCCCGAGGAGATCGACCCGACCACCTCGACCCGGGCCGCCCGCCTGAAATGGGTCGTCGTGGTCGACGAGACCCTACCCGCGGGCCGCGCGGTGAACGCCGCCGTCTGCACCGCCGCCGCGACCACCGCGCGGGTGACCGGCCTGCTGGCCGAGGACGCGATCGACGCCGACGGCCAGCCCCACCCGGCGATCCCGTGGATCGGCTGCTCGATCCTCGCCGCGAACCCGGAAACACTGCGCCGGATCAGGGACAAGGCGGCCAGCTCGCCCGCCTGCTTCGTCGCGGACATGCCCACCATCGCCCAGCAGATCCGCGTCTACGCCGACTATCTCGAGTCGATGAAGGAGATTCGGGGCGAGGACATGGAGTACCTCGCGGTGAGCATCGTCGGCCCCCGCAACCGCGTGGACAAGATCGTGGGGCGGCTTCCGTTGCTGCCGTAGATGATTCGCTATTCGCGCTCCACACGACGCAAACCGGCTGCGGGAGTCCACCATTCGACCACGAGCAATGTCGCCGCCTCGTCGAGATGCGTCAGCACGACCTCCCCGATATCGGCCCGGAACGAATCACCGTCGGCCCCCTCCCCGACGAGCACGGCCCGCCCGGATACCTTGGCCTCCCCGGGCCACCGTGCCTCGTCCCCCTCCACGGGATCGACTGTCGCACTGTGCAATCCGAACCGCGGATCGCGCCGCAGATCGAAACCCTTGCGCGCCTTCGGCATCGACCCGAAGGTGAGTTCCCCGTCGACGAATGCGGCCTCGATCCCCGAGATCCGCGGCGACCCGTCGGCCCGCACGGTCGCGATCGTCTTGTGCCGGTGCGCGTCGAACAGCGTCCGCACGCGCCGAGCGAACTCGGGAACCGCGTGCTCCACGTCTTTCCAGGAAGTCATGGGGAGATGATGCCGCGCTCGCTCGGTCCTGGACACCCTCGGCACGCGGCCGTTATCGTCGGTTCATGACCGCAGGGGGGTCGCCGGAGCCCGGCAAGATCACCGTCGTACCCGACGACGTGCAGGACGTTGGCCAGTACGTCTACACCATCGCCGACACGATGAGACAGGCCCTCGACGCCGCCGCCCGCGAGGTCTCGACCCTGCTGGAATCGGACTGGACCGGCGACGCGGCCGACGAATTCCGCACCGGCTGGGACGAAACCCGTGACGGCGGAACGCAATTGATGCGGGCGCTGTCCGCGCTGGCCGAGAAGCTAGGCGTGACCGCCGAGAACTACCGCAAGTCGGACACCGACAGCGCGACCGCCCTCGGCAGCCTGGACATGTCGTGAACTCCGAATTCACCGTGAATCTCGAGCAACTCGACCGAATCGTGTCGAGATTGAGCGGGCTATCGGGTTTCGTGCGGGACCATCTCGACGAGCTGGACCGGCGGGTAGCCGCGCTGCACAGCGGCAGTTGGGAATCCGCCGCCGCGACGGCCTACGCCGAAGCGCACCGCGAATGGGTGTCCGCCGCAGGGGAATTCGCCGAAGGCGTAGCGGCAATGAGCGACGTCGCGGCTCGGGCGCACGGCCGCTACTCCCGTGCCGTCGAGGTGAATCGGCGGATGCTGCAATCGGGCCAGGCATGAGGGTCGACTGGCAGGTCTACTACGACGCGGCCAAGCGATGTCAGGATTTGGCCGAGGAACTGCGGCGCGCGGACAAGCCGGTGCATGACGCGGTCAAGGGTGAGTGTGCGGGGATGGCGGGGGATGCGCCGGGGTGTCGGGAGTGGGGGGTGGCGTATGACGACGCGGCGCGGAAGACGATGCAGGCGTGTTCGAGTCTGGCGAACGCGCTCACGAATTACGGGGCTGTGTTGTATGCGATGGGGTTTCATTATGGGGAGGCGAACAACAACAAACCTCCCGTGCCCAATGTCGCCCAGGTCGGCGAGTATCAGGTCGTCATTCCGACCTCCGTGCACGACAACGGGATCGGCTTCACGAACCATGGCGGTCTCAAGGAGTACATCGACCAGGTGATCGCCCGTGTCCTCGCCACATTCGGCAAGCTCCCGAACGGCGACAAGGACAAACTCGACAAGGCGCACAGGGTCTGGGACACCTTCGGCACTCACCCCACGATCACCGGCGCCGCCGCACAGATCACCACCATCTCCGCCCTGTTCGACGGCTTGGACGACCCCACGAACCGTCAACTCATCCAGGACCATTTCGCCACCCTGAAGACGAGCGCGGAAACAATTGCCACAGCCGGACAATCGATGGCCGCCCCGATCAAGAACTACCACGAGGCCACGGTCTCACTCGGCTCCGACACCTCCCGATCCATCAACAACCTCGAACTGACCCTCGGCGTAGCGGCGGTCCTCGGCGGCGCAATCGCGCTGTTCAGCCTGGGCACGTCGATCGCCCCGGCCGCAGCCGTTGTGGGGGAGGAGGTGGCGTCAACCGTCGCGGCGATTCAGACCGCTTATCAAGAGAGTCAGATGGTCCGGGTACTGGGCATGGCCGCCCTGGCGGCGACGGCTGTGGGGACGATTACCGCGTTCACCGGGGTGCCGTCGATCGATCTGGACAAGGTGGCCAAGGATCTCGCCGCGATCATCGCGATGAAGGCAGCCATTCACGGAGAGGGCGGTCAGGACGGCGCGGAGAAACATGAACTTCCCAACGTTCGTGATCCGAAAACCTTCGATCCGCAGTCGCTCACGGGTAAGAGTGCGGAGGAAATCGCCAACGGCATTCCTTCGGACTGGGAGGAAGCTCCGAGCAAGAGCGGGGGCGGAACCGTGTATCGAGACCCGAACAACTTCGGTCGGCAGATTCGCATCATGCCCGGCTACACCGAGGGTAACCGTCCGGACCCGCTCACCCACGGCCCGTATGCTGAGGTTTCGCAGAACGGGACGAATACGAAAGTCCCGTTGCAAGGCAACCCCACCCTGGGAGGACCGCGATGAGTCAAACAGCCGACGAGTGGTTGCTTCAAGAGGCGACGGACCACCTAGCCATGGATGCTGTGGGTGTCTATGAGCTTCTGTGGCTTGTCAGAGGTTCGAACTTCGACTTGGACGATGACCTCGCGAAAGCACTTGCGCGCCGAACGGTTCGGCGATTGCTCTCGCAAGGGAACGCGAAGCTGCTCTATCTGAGATGGCCGACCAATGAGGTCGTGGACGCAGATCCAGAAGGAGTCGACTTGGATTCGGATTCCGTTTTCGAGCCTGGTCCCGGCGGAGTTTACCTTGCGTTGGTTGAAGATTAGTCCTTGTCAGGATGAGAGCGAGGACATTCCAATCAGACCGTGGAGCAGATCGATGGCAAAATATGGCCGGAGTTGGCGGCCGACGCGACGCGCTTGATGAAGACGGTGCACAAGCTGCGGCGCAAGCCGATCGATCTTTTCAGCGCCGAGGATCTTCGAATATTGTTGGGGCAGAACGAAGTCACAGCCGTCCTGTTGCCGCTTGTACTCACTGTGCTTGAACGGAATCCTCTTGCCGAGGGTGATTACTACCCTGGGGATCTACTCACCACTACCGTCCGGATACCGGCCGAGGTGTGGAAGGCCGGTGCAAAAGCCCCGGTGCGGCTTCATGCAGAGATCGATTCGTTGTTGCGGCACAATGATTTGGAGATTTACTTCTCGAAAGACGACGAGATCTGGGCAACATCGAGAATCTGAAAGACGCGGGCGTATGTCGGATATTGATGCCTAAACGAAACGACGACTCACGACACCAGGGATTGGTATAATGGGCTATTATTAGTTGTTCTTAAAATCCGATAAGCCCGAAAGGTTGGTGGTCCAGGATTTGGAATCAGCTTCAAAGATTGATCTCGGCGCTGCCGATTCCATCGGTAAATGGCCGTCCTACGGCGGTCGTTCGGAGGCGTTTGTCATCGAGTTGGAGTTCGGTCACGATATCGAAGACGATAAGGGAATTCCTTTCGAATCTCATTCGATCGTGGTCACCGTTCGAGATCTGAACTCCGACGACGATCGCGGTCGGAAGACTGCAATAAGTATTCTTCGGCGTTTGCATGATTATCCCGATTATGACGCTCTGCTGGTACATGACCTCCAAGAACTGATTGTCGCAGAAGAAAATCATGACGCACATTGATGCTCGCGCGAAGCGATACTTTTCGGAAGACGAAATCGCGGAGATTCGCGCACATTCAATTTCCTTGGAGTCCGGGGACGTACGCGACGCGATTCGCTTGGCGGATTCGTGGGCAGCGCACGTCGAGAAGATTGATAGAGACAGGTCCCTGCCCTGGTCTGATAGGTCGGTGTGGAATGAGTACGATTTCTGTACGGCGTTGACGATCCGAGATTATGTGAAGAAGTCGGTCGATGGTCTGCCTCCAGTGCTGGCGGTGAAGATGGAAGATTATATTTCGGAAGCAGACGACCGCTTCACGTCGATCACTGTCGAAGATTCGGGGCGCCGAATTACGGCTGTCGCCAAGGTGGCTAGGAGCGAACGGGATTGGTGGTGGTTTCGAGTTCCCGACTCCGGGCCGGTACTAAAGGATTTGGCCCGCTGAGATCATTTCGAAGATGAATAGCATTCTTGAACCACTTGCCCGATGGGTCCACGAATCACGTTGGGCCGGGATACAAGGCGGCCTCTACCGCGGGAGGGCTGGTCGGGAGGCGACGTTTCGCCCATAAGCCCGACGTCTCTTCAGCGGCAAGAACGTCCCGGTCGCTCCCGACACGATGTCGCCGGGCCGCCGCATCCAGCTTCAGGAGCCGATCGCAAAGATCCACAACGGCAGGGAAAGTGATTCGGGGGCAATGACCACGACCTACGGCCGCACACGTTCCGCGCTCCGGCGTTGGCCCGCCAATGTACGTGCTCGAGCGGCCCTGGAGACCTATTTCGACAGCCTTCCCCCTGATCCCGCTGCCGAGCGGACCACCGCCTCCCTCTTGAATGGATGGGCGCTCGACTTCAGGGGCGCGGACCTGTCCGGCCTCGACCTGCTCGGCGCAGAACTCAGCGAAGCGAATTTGAGCGGAGTGCGGGTGGCGGCTGTCGACCTGTACACGGCCTGGTTGTCCGACGCTACTCTCGATGACGCTGATCTGACCGGGTCCGACCTGCGGAAGGTGCAAGGGCGAGGCTGCCGAGCTCCCCGAGCCGTGTTCCGTGACGCTGATATGCAGCGAGCGGAGTTCGACGCGTCGAACTTTCAGGAGGCGATTCGAACTACCACGTGGGTTGAAGTCAACGCGAAACACCTTGCGATCGCGGGTTCCGACGACCGCTTGCAGTGGGTGACGCGAGGTTTCTCCTCTTGATGTGGCCGTCGAACGAAACCTCGATGAGGGGCAAGAAGGTGTGGATCAAGCCCGGTCGTGCAGCGTGATCCGGTACCCATCCGGATCGGCGAAGGTGAATGTCCGCCCGAACGGGCCATCGATGGGCGCCGAGACGATGGTGTGGCCGTCGGCGGCGAGGGTGTCGTGGATGGCCTGGACGTTTGTGGCGTGGAGCCAGATGGCTGTGCCGATGCCGGGGTGGGCGGCGGAGGTGAGGTCGGTGCCGGGGACGGGCTCGCGGAGGGCGAAGGCGATCGGCTTCGTGTCGAAGACGACGGCGTGGGGTGGACCGGACTGGGAGCGGACGAGGCCGAGGTACTGCTCGTAGAAGGCTTGGGAGGCGGCGAGGTCGCTGGTCTGGAGGGAGATGAAGTCGGGGCCGGTGGCTGGCATGGGATGCTCCTTCGGTTTGTGTCAGGTTTCTGACATGGGCCAGGCTATGTCAGAATGCTGACATGAGTCAAGACGGTGTGGACCTGGAGTCTTCGCTGGGGTATCTGCTGAAGGAGGCGTCCAGTGCGCTTCGGGTGGCGATGGAGGAGGTGTTGCGGCCGCTCGGGATGAGCGTGACGCACTACGCCTGCCTCGAGCTGCTGGCGCAGCGGCCGGGGCTGTCGAACTCCAAGCTCGCGCGGGGCGCGTTCGTGACTCGGCAGACGATGAACGTGCTGCTTCAGGCTCTGGAACGGGACGGGTACGTGACCAGGCCCGCCGCGCCGCCCGTCGGGAAGGCGCTTCCCACGCGGCTCACGCCGCGCGGACGGCGGAGTCTGGAGAAGGCGTCGGCGGCGGTCCGGTCGGTCGAGGTCAGGATGCTGGCGGGTTTGAGCGAAGGGGAGCGGGCGGACGCATTTCGCGTCTTGCACAAGATGATTCGGTCACTGCGTGAGGGAGACGGCGAGGTGTAGGCCCTGTGCGGCGCATGCATGGAGCGGGTACGGCCGATCGATACTTCGAGCGTTCCGCCGAACGGATAGCCTCGCGAGGTCAGGTCGGTGTGGCCAGCGCGAAAGGCAAAACCGCTGGCGCACCGGCTTTTCGGAGGGTGTGGGCGGCGAGCGTCAGCGTCCACCCCGTCTCGGTGAGAGCGTCCACCAACAGGACGGGCGCGTCGAGGTCGGGAAGAACCGGGGGTTCCCAATAGTCGTAGAGGGCGGCTACGCGGTGCGCCGAGTTGGCCTGCGATACCGGTGCTCGATCGGGCCTGGGGTGGAGCGTGCCCAAGTGTTGCAGGCGGCCGACTTTGGCGAGACGCACCGCCAAATCGTCGACCAACAGCGGATGAGTGGCCGAGTGCATCGCCATGACAGAGGTAGGCCGCCGAGCCCAATCCCATTCGCGCAGAACGGCTATGCAGGCGTCGAACACTTGGTCGGGCACCGGGCCGTCCGGCGAATCGAGCAGAGCGCGTAGGCGTTGACCCCACCCCAGGTCACTGAGGCGGCCGAGCACCCGACCGGTTTCGGGTCCGTCGGATATCTTGCCGGACAAGGGAATTCCCAGCTTGGCCATGCCCGTCGGCCACTGGCGTCGGGGCGGCAGGTCGATGCCCGGCCGGTCCAGACGCGTGCGGATGGTGGACAGGTCGGACTCGTCGACCGTGATGTCGAGGCGGACTCCGGTGCAGTTGTCGCAGCGGCCGCACCCTTCTCCCGTGAGGCCCGGGTCGTCGAGCTGGCGGCGGAGGAAGTTCATACGGCATTCGGATGTGGTCTGGTAGTCGAGCATCGCCTGCTGCTCGGCTTCGCGCGCGGTCGCCAGCCGTTCGTAGCGTTCGGCGTCGTATTGCCAAGGCTCGCCGGTGGAGAGCCAACCGCCCCGCACCCGGCGGACGGCGCCGTCCACATCGAGAACCTTCAACACCATCTCAAGGCGAGAGCGGTTGAGTTCCACCAGAGGTTCGAGGGCGACCGTGGACAGCGGGCGGTCGTGATCGAGCGCGTCGAGCACCGAGCGGACGGCGGATTCGCGGGGGAAGGCGATCGAGGCGAAGTAGCTCCAGATGCGGCGATCCTCGGGGCCGGGGAGGAGGACGACCTCGGCCCGGTCCGTGCCTCGCCCGGCGCGGCCGACCTGCTGGTAGTAGGCGATGGGCGAGGAGGGAGCGCCGACGTGGATGACGAAGCCGAGGTCGGGTTTGTCGAAGCCCATGCCGAGGGCGGAGGTGGCGACGAGGGCCTTGACCTCGTTGGCGAGCAGGGCGGATTCCAATGCCTCGCGTTCGGCCGGATCGGTCTGGCCGGTGTACGCGGCGACCGTATGTCCATGGGAGGCAAGGACATCCGCGAGGTCGTGGGCGGCGGCGACGGTGAGGGTGTAGATGATGCCGGAGCCGGGGAGGTCGTGCAGGTGGCGGCTGAGCCAGGCGGTGCGCTGGACGGCGTCGTCGATGCGCAGGACCGACATGTGCAGGGATTCGCGGTCCAGGGTGCCGCGCAGGACGAGGGCGTTGTCCCGGCCGAGGCCGACCTGGGCGGCGACGTCGGCGACCACGCGGTCGTTGGCGGTGGCGGTGGTGGCGAGGACGGGGATGTCGCTGCCGAGGTCGGCGATGAGGGTGCGGATGCGGCGGTAGTCGGGGCGGAAGTCGTGGCCCCAGTCGGACACGCAGTGCGCCTCGTCGATGACGACCAGGCCCGCGTCGGCGGCGAGTTTGGGCAGCACCGAGTCGCGGAAGTCGGGATTGTTGAGCCGTTCGGGGCTGACCAGCAGGACGTCGACCTCGCCCGCGGCGACGCGCGCGTGGATCTCGTCCCATTCGGTGACATTGCCCGAATTGATCGTCGCCGCAACGACTCCCGCGCGTTGCGCGGCGGCGACCTGGTTGCGCATGAGGGCGAGCAGCGGGGAGACGATGACCGTCGGGCCGCGGCCCTGGGCGCGCAGGAGTTTGGCGGAGATGAAGTACACCGCGGACTTGCCCCAGCCGGTGCGCTGGACGACCAGGGCGCGGCGGCGGTGGACGACCAGGGCCTCGATGGCGGTCCATTGGTCATCCCGCAGCCGCGCTTGCGGGCCTGCCAATTCGCGCAGGAGCGCTTCGGCGGATTCACGCAGGTCGGTAGTCATGGAGCCCATCGTGCCGCACGGGTCCGACATGTCGCCAGGGGCATCTCCAGCCGCACCCTTTTATTCGAATCCGCACCCTTTATGTGGCCCTGAAAGGGGTGCGGATCCGAATAAAGGGTGCGGCTGGGTTGCCTTGCTTGGGGGTGGGTGCCTTTGGCGGGTGTTGCCGAGCGGGGGGATTGTGCGCCTGGTTTGGGGGGCCGAGTGGGAACCGTTGGAGGATTCTCTGGTCTATGCCGAGAACTTCTGTGGTGCAATGTATTTCGACGATCCAAAAGAGGTCCGTGAACATCGCGAGGCGTACGCGAAGCTGGTCGATTCCGCATTGAGCCCGGAAGATAGTAGGCGTTTGTCGCGGGAGACGGCGCGCTGATACGAGCGGCGAGGACCGGTTATCCGCACGGGCGAAGCAAGTTCGGCTAGCCCGTCTCTGCGGCCAATGCCACCAACCGTTCCCGCACCAACTCCGGCCGCTCTTCAGCGATGAAATGCCCACTCCCCGAGACATATTCAACCGCATAATCATCGGCCCGAGCGGTTTCGGCGGAAGCGAGGGCGGGGTGAATGGCCCCGTCCTCCTTCCCGAACAACGCTCGGATCGGAACGGTCGCCCGCGGCGTCGCGGTCCGCGCCTGCGCCGGAACCTCACGCAACAGAAACGTGCGATACGTATCGGTCGCGGCACGGGCGACCACCGGATCCCGGAAACGGTCCGCGTAGACGTCCACGACCTCAGCCGTGAACTCCGTGTGGTTCTTCACCCCGCCCCGAAACAGCCAGCGCAGGAACGGCGTTCGCTGATGCAACGGCATGCCGAGGGTCGCGACCAGCGGCTGGTACAGCAGGAAGCGCCACAGATGCGGCGCGAGGGTGCGCGGGGTTTGCCAGGGATGGGCCATGTTCAGCGGCATGAAACCGTCGAAGCGCTCGGGGGCTTGGGTGATCATCAGGAAGCCGATGTATCCGCCCCAGTCGTGTCCGACCAGCAGCGTCCGCTCGATGCCCAGCTCGTCCAGCAGCGCCAGGACGTCGGCGGCCACCTCGGCCTTGGACCAGCGGTGCGGCGGGGGACCGGACCAGCCGTAGCCGGGCAGGTCGGGCGCGATGACGCGCAGACCGGGAGGCGGGTCGGCGAGCAGGTGACGGTAGGTGTAGTGATGTTGCGGCCAACCGTGCAGGACGACGACGGGTCGCGCGTCGGCCGGACCCGCCTCCGTCACATGGAAGCGCACGTCACGGGCGGTGACATACGATCTGCGCACGCCGTCGATGGCCGGAGGGGTCATGGGCCGATGCTAACCGTGCGGTAACGACAAGGCTCGCCACGCGGAACGATTTCCGTCGCCGGTCGGACATTTTTCCGACCGTGGCATGACAATGTATGGGCCGAGACGAGAGGACGGGCGATGCCGAACAAGTTCGAATCACCCGCGGGGTGGTCCCCGCCCGGAGCCGAATTCCAGAACCGAGGCATCAGCGGCGGCGGTGTCGTGGGCATCGTGATCGCCCTGATCCTGACGCCGATCGGTATCGCGTTGGCCGCCAAGGGCGGTGCCGACATCCGGTACTGGGTCATCGTCGGGCACGTCACCGATCGGTGGACGGCCGCCCTGGAGGTCATCTGCGGATCGCTGCTGCTGATGCTCGTCGCGGCGCTGGCGACCTTCATCCCGTCGGCGACGATCATCTCCAGCCTCGTGTGGGGCATCTTCCCCGGCTTCCTGCACATCCTGTTCCCCGAGGACGCCTTCCGGCTCATCACGGATCTGCCGCTGATCAACTCCGCGATGCAGGTGGCGCTGCACGCCTGGGTGACCAACGGGTTCGCGCTGATCTCCGGATTCATGCTGCTGGGTGCGGGTTTCGTGGGAGTGCTACGCCGGAACTGACGCGATGGTCGTAGAGCCAATCCAGATGTCGGACACCGGCTTTGGCGGCGCGCCGCAGGAAGAACGGGGTCAGCAGCCGGACGACGAGGCGGCCCGGTCCGCTGGTGGCCTTGTCGCCGCTGGTCTCCGCGCCGTAGCGGACCACCCGCTCGACCCGGTCGCGGCGGCATCGCTCGAATTGCGCCAGGGCCGTAGGGATCTCGGGAATGTCACGCAGGCAGTACGCGAGGGTGAGCGCGTCCTCGACGGCCATCGACACGCCCTGACCGGAGGAGGAGGCGACCGCGTGTGCCGCGTCGCCGATCACGATCATGGCGTCGTTGTGCCAGGTGGGGACGGTGGGTAGGTCGTATTGGTTGAAGGCGGGCACGAAGGTGTCGTCGGGTGTCGCGGCGACGATGCGGGCGGCGGGGGAGCGGTCGGCGGCGAGTCGGCGCAGTAGTTCGGTGCGGGTCCGGTGCGGGTCCTGCTTCGGAATCTCCTGGGCGCTGGCGACATTCGCGAACCACCAGATCTCACCGTCCGGCGCGACGAGGTAGCCGAAGAACGCCTTCTTGCCGAAGATCATGGTGTAGCCGCCGGGCTCGAGACCCAGCTCGCGGTGGACGGCGGGGTCGGTGACGAAGCCGCCGACGCCGTAGATGCCGAGGAAGTGCGCCTTCGGTGCGGTGGGATCGATGATCTCCCTGGTGCGCGAACGGATTCCGTCGGCGCCGACGAGCAGGTCGGCGGTGCGGCGCGTGCCGTCTGCGAAGGTCGCGGTGACCCGGCCGTCGGCGTCGACGGAGGCGTCGAGCAGCCGTTTGCCGAATTCGAAACGCACACCGCGTCGTTGGGCCTCGTCGGTGAGCACGCGGTACAGGTCGCGGCGTTTGACGCTGTGGGTGATCGTGCCGTCGGGCGGGGTGCCGCCGATGGGGAGGTCGGCGATGTGCCTGCCGGAGCTGGTGCGGAACGACAGCGTGCCCGTGGGATGGCCCGCCGCCATGACGGCCTCGTGTGCGTCGAGCTGGGCCAGCGCGGACAGTCCGTTGACGGCGACGGTGAGATACGCGCCGATCTGCGCGGCGGACGCGTCCTCGTACGCCTCGCAGACGATCGGCTCCCAGCCCGCGCGCTGTAGGGCCATCGCGGTCACGGGTCCGGCGATGCCGCCGCCGATGATCAGGGCTTGTCTCATGGGTGTCTCTCTCCGGAGGGCGGGGAAGGCGGGTATCTTGATATTCAAGACATATTTAGTTTGACGATCGAGTTGCTTGATTGTCAAGAGGTATGCGGGAGGTGCGGGTCGTGCCCAAGGAAAGCGCGGACGAGCTACGGGAGTTGGCGGGCCGGGAGTCGCAGGCCATGCAGGCGGCGGTCGACGCCGTCGACGAGGCCGCGGCGCGCGTGCTCGGCGTCAACCGCACCGATCTGCGCTGCCTCGAGATCCTGATCCGCGATCCGGCCACCCCCGGCCGCCTCGCCACCGAGCTGAACCTCACCAGCGGCAGCGTTACCACGATGCTGGACCGCCTCGCCAAACTCGACTACATCGCCCGCACCCCGGACCCCGACGACCGCCGCAAAACCCTGATCACCATCACCGAGCGGGCCCGCGAAACCGCTTGGCGCATCTACGGCCCCATCGCCGAGGAGGGCGCGCGCGAACTGGCCGACTTCACGCCCACCCAACTGCGCACGGTCCTCGAATACCTCCGGCGCAGTCGCGAACTCCAGGAACGACATCGGGCTCGGATCGAGCAGTTGCCCAAGCGGAAGCGGTGACGCGCGTCAGGGAGTCCTCGGCTCACGGCCCTGGGGCCCGCCCGAGGAACAAGGGAGGGGCCCGCCCGAGGA
Source organism: Nocardia sp. NPDC004068 (assembly GCF_042874315.1). Lineage (NCBI taxonomy): Bacteria > Bacillati > Actinomycetota > Actinomycetes > Mycobacteriales > Nocardiaceae > Nocardia > Nocardia sp. NPDC004068. The sequence goes on along the minus strand of NZ_JBIAMW010000012.1, from coordinate 14,309 downwards.
ACAGGGGAGGGGCCCGCTCGAGGGACGAGGGTGGGCAGGTCCGGCAAGGATGCCCGTGGTCGAGGGGTACGACGTCGGGCCTGGATCGAGCAGTTGCCCAAGGGGAAGCGGTGACGCGCGTCAGCAGGTTCGGCGGAGGTGCCCGGGGGCCGAGGGGTACGACGTCGGGCCGGATCGTGCGGTGGCCCAAGCGGACCCGGTGACGCGGGTCAGCAGGTTCGGCGGAGGTATCCGGGGTGGCCCAGTGGCACGACGTCGCGGTCGCGCTGGACGATGCTGATGTGGTCGCGGTGGCTGGAGCAGGCGGTGGTTAGGCCCTCGGGGGTGTATTCGATGTCGATCACGTTGTCGGCGAAGGCATTCGCGTAGGTGTCGCATTCCTCGGTGTCGCCGCATTCCTCGACGACGGCGAAGTCGAGGCCGTTGCGGGTGTGGGCGTCGGCGAGTTCGGCGGTGTTCTTCTGGGCGGCGGCGAGGCCGCGCTCGTGGGCGTGGGCGGACAGCAGGCGGATGTAGGTCTGGGCCTGGTCGGGGGTGAGCAGGGACTTCGAGCGGGTGTAGCTGTCGTAGTTGTCGAGTTCGACGGCCTGGTAGTGGGCCGCGGCGCACTGGTCGATCCAGGCGTTCACCATCGCGGCGACGCGTCGCCGCTTGTCTTCGGTGCGCAGGTCGAGCAGGGCCTCGTGCCAATCCTCGTCGATCACGGGCTCACCGTTCGCGTCTCGCAACAGCAGGTCCGGCTCCCATTCCCGCTCGGCCCCGGGCTGGGCCTGAAAAGCGTTGAGATAGCAGATGTTGTAGACCCCCTCTACAGGCGATTCGGTATGCGCCCGGGACACGATGCGCACGTCCGGCGCTGGCGGGTAGGGGCCACCGATCTGGTAGTCGAACGCGGCGGCTCGCGGCGGCAGGGGGACATCAGCGGAAGGCGCCGAGCCACAGGCCGATACGAGGACGAGCAACGTGACGGCGCCGATGTTCCGGACGGAAGGGCGACCCTTGCCGACGGCTGCTCTCCGAACTCGGCCGCGAATGCGCATCCGCGAGCATAACCAATGCGAGGTGTTCACGTACCGGTCGATCGGCCGTCGCCTGGTCGCGATAGACAGCGCATGTGAAAGCTCAGCGTCGTATCGGTGTGTTCGTCCTCGCCGCGGCCGTGGCCGTGGCTACGGCGTGTTCGTCGGGGGACGGGGACGCGAATTTGCAGGCCCACAAGGACAAGCCGCTGGTCATCGGGTTGGACGCGCTGCTGGCCAAGGCGGGCGGGAGCGCGGCGGTGACGGTGGGCAAGCCCCAGCACGGCACGATCGAGCGCCGCGGGGACGGGTCGTTGCTGTACACCCCGGCGGCGGGCTACACCGGCGACGACACCCTGACCGTCACCACCACCGACGCCGTGCGCCTCTACACCACCGACATCCCGGCCCTGGGACAGTTCGGCGGAATCACCGTGCAGGGCAGCGGATTCGGGTCGGCGTTCACCCCCGTCCCGGGCTCGACGGACGAGTTCTACGGTCTCACCGACCGCGGACCCAATGTCGACGGACCGAACAAGAACGAGAAGCTCTCGCCCACACCGGATTTCGTGCCGAAGATCGGCAAGTTCAAGCTCACCGGGACCAAGGCCGAGCTCGAATCCACCCTCGAGCTGAAGAACCGGGCGGGCGTGGCGTTCAACGGCGACGTCGACACGACCGCCAGCACGGGCGAGACGATCCGCGACCTGAACGGCACTGTGCTCGCGCCGACCGATCACGGCCTGGACCCCGAGGGCCTGGTGGCGCTCGCGGACGGAACGTTCTGGGTCAGTGACGAATACGGCCCGTTCCTGGTCCACTTCGACGCCACCGGCAAGGAGATCGAGCGTCTCGCCCCGGGGAACGGTCTGCCGCAGGAACTCTCGTTGCGCACGCCGAACCAGGGCATGGAGGGACTGACCCTCACCCCCGACGGGAAGACGCTGGTCGGGGTGATCCAGAGCGGTTTGCAGGCGCCCGGTGCGGGTTCGGCACGGGAGGTGCCCATGACCCGCATCGTCACCGTCGGCCTCGGCGACAAGGCGGTCCACGAGTACGTGTATCCGCTCGAGGATCCCAAGAGCCAGCTCGCGGTCTCCGAGATCACCGCCATCGGGCCGAGCACCTTCCTCGTCGACGAACGCGACGGCAAGCTCGCCCCCAAGGCGAACAAGAAGCTGTGGACCATCGACCTGTCGGGCGCGACCGATGTCGGACCGCAGGCGAATGTGCCCGGCGCGCAATACGATCCGAGGCTCGGGCTGCTGATCGACGGCAAACCGCTCGAGGTGTACGTGGGCCCGGTGTCCACCGCCGACGGCGTGGCCGCGCTGCGACGCGCGCAGATCACCCCGGTCGCCAAGACGTCGAACCTCGATCTGGCCGGGCTGGTCGCCGGTCTCGCGCCCGACGGCACCTTCTTCGGGCACGACAAGATCGAGGGCGTGGCCACCCGTGACGGCGGGAAGACGCTCTACATCTCCAACGACAGCGATTTCGGTCTGGGCGGGTCGACCGGTGACCAGCCGCCGTTCGGATTGAAGGCCAAGACGCTGCCCAACGGGACGCAGGACACCGGCGAGATCCTCGAGGTCGACACCACCAGACTGCCCGCGCGGACCACGACGGCCACGGTCACCATCACCGTGCGCTGATCAGGAATAGTCGCGGAAGGTCATGACGAAGCCGACCAGGCCGATCACGACCAACGCGACGTAACCGAGCACACGCAGCGGCGGGTTCGGCAGATGCTGGACGCCGAACCCGCCGAGCATGGCCACCAGCAACATCAGTACCCCGTAGAACGGGGTGCGCCGCGGATGTCGACCCATACGCCCGGTCATACCCGATCCATTCGTGGAAGAATCCGAATCATGCCCACGCAGGCCCTGACCCAGCAGACCTTCGAGCGGACGGTGTCCGGCGGGCCGATCGTGCTGGTGGATTTCTGGGCGTCCTGGTGCGGATGGTGCGCCCGGTTCGCCCCGGTCTACCAGGAGTCGTCGACCCTGCATCCCGAGATCGTGCACGCCACCGTCGACACCGAGGCGGAACCGGCGCTGGCCGCCGCCGCCCAGATCACCAGCCTGCCGACGTTGCAGGCGTATCGCGAAGGGCTGCTGGTCCATTCGGCCGTCGGTTTCCAGACCGCCGCGCAGCTCGAGGACATCGTCCAGCAGGTCATGTGGCTGGATATGGACGCCGTGCGCCGCGAGCTGGCCGACAAGCTCCCGGGGTACGTGGAGGCCGCCGCGCCCACCGGCCGTCCGGTCCCCTCGGCCGGGCTCGCCGCCGGGCCCAGCCCCTACGGCTGGCCGGGCCTGCGGGCGCGATAGGCCCAGCCCGCCACCGCCGCCAACGCACCAGCCGCCACCACATACGCCCAGCCCAGGCGATACTCCGCCAGGCCCGGCACGGTGACGCGCGCGAGGATCGCGGTCAGCACGGCCACGCCGAGCGCCGAACTGGTCTGACGGGCCATCATCAACATGCCCGAGCCCAGCGACAGCTGTTCCGGGGGCAGCAGGGCCGACGCCCCGAACAGCGGGGGTTGCAGGAACGAGGTACTCACTCCGGCCAGCAGGGCGCCCGGGAGGAAGACGACGAGATAGCCACTCCCGCTGCCGGACAACAGGATCCACCACAGCGCGCCCGCTGCGATGGTCAGCCCGCCCAGCGCCGCCGAGGCGCGCGCCCCGATGCGCCGCACCACCCGGCCCGACAGCGGCGAGGACAGCAGGCACGCGGTGCCGATCGGCGCGATGGCCAGGCTCGCCCGCACCTGCGAGTAGTGCCACTGCTGGGTGAGGAACAGCGTCGCCTCGAGGATCAGCGCGGCGAAGGCCAGGTAGTAGCAGAACACGCCGAGCGTGGCGACGCGAAACATGCGGTGCCGCAGGATCTTCGGACTCACCACCGGGTCGGGGTGGCGGCGGATGTGCCAGGCGAACGCGAGGCCGAGCAGCACGGCCGCGGCGAGGCACGCGACGGTGGCCGCCGAGGTGTAGCCCCAGTCGGAACCCTGGACGAAGACGGTGGTCAGCGCGGCGGTGGCGGCGAGCAGGACGGTCGCGCCGACCAGGTCGAGCGCCCGCCCGGCGTGCCGGGGGACGGCGGGCAGGACCCGCGCCCCGAAGGCGAACGCCGCGACCGTGAACGGGATGTTGAGCAGGAAGATCCACCACCACCCGATCGGGAGCAGCAGCCCGCCGATCACCGGGCCGCTGGCCGCGCCCGCCGCCGCGATCGCCGTCCAGATCCCCATCACCGTCGGATGATCGCGAATGTCGAAGGCGGGCAACACCAATCCGAGCCCGGTCGGCACGAGCAGCGCCGCGGCCGCCGCCTGGAGCACCCGAGCCGCGATGAGCGCCAACAGGTTCGGGGCCAGGCCGCACGCGAGCGAGGCGACCCCGAACAGCGCGATGCCGATCAGGAAACCGCGCTTGCGCCCGGTGTCGTCGGCGAGCCGCCCGGCCGGGACCAGCAGGGCCGCCATCACGATGGTGTAGGCGTTCAGCACCCAGGTCACCTCGCCCGCGGAGGCGGCACCGAAGGCGGAGCGCAGGGTGGGGAAGGCGGCGGTGACCGCGAACAGGTCGAGAATCGCCAGGTACTGGGCGATTCCGGCGACCGCGAGCACTCGCCAGGGGCGGGATGTGGAGACGAGGGGCGGGGCTGCCGTGGCGGAAATGGTCATACCCGAAACTATTCAGCCGCGGTCGCGCCGGATCGAGTGGCAGATTTGCCATGATGCGCTAGATTCCAGACATGAGTGATCGACATCCGGGGACGCTCGCGGTGGCCGTGGCGCCGGGGCAGCCGCTGTTCGAGGTGGCCATCCCGTATCAGGTGTTCGCCGAGGCGCCGCCCGGGATCGAGGCGTCGACCTGGTACGACTTCCGGCTCTGCGGTCCGCGCGGCACCCGGCACGCCACCATGCGCGACCCCTTCGTGACGCTCACCGACTACGACTACGACGATCTGGTCGCCGCCGACACGGTGATCGTTCCCGCCACCCCCGATGTGCGCAGGGACCCGCCCGCGGACCTGGTGGAGGCGGTGCGCGCGGCCTACGAGGCGGGGGCGCGGGTGGCCGCCCTGTGTTCGGGCGCGTTCGTGCTCGCCGCGGCCGGGCTGCTGACGGGACGGCGGATGACGACGCACTGGAAGCATGTGGGCGCCCTGCGGGAGCGGTATCCCGGGATGGATCTCGATCCCAAGGTGCTCTACATCGATGACGGCCGCATTCTCACCAGCGCGGGCACGATGGCCGGAATGGACCTGTGCCTGCACATCATTCGCAAGGATCTCGGCTCACGAGCGGCCAACGCCACGGCCCGATCCCTGGTCGTGCCGCCGCACCGCGCGGGTGGTCAGGCGCAGTACGTCCAATCCGCGGTGCCCGCCGACCCCGCCGACCCCGGCCTGGCCGCGACTCTCGCCTGGGCCCTCGACCGCCTCGCCGAACCGCTCACCGTCGGCGATCTGGCGCGCCGCGCGGGCATGAGCGAGCGCACCCTCGCCCGCCGCTTCCACGCCGAGCTCGGCGCCACCCCGCTGCGCTGGCTGCTCACTCAACGCATCATTCTGGCCCGAGAGTTGTTGGAGAGCACCGACATTCCGGTCGACGCGGTGGCCCAGCGCTGCGGCCTCGGCACCGCGGCCAACCTGCGCGCGCACTTCGGGCGCGAGGTGGGAATCGCGCCGAGCGAGTACCGGCGGTCGCATCGGTCGGGTCGGCACGAGGTGGTCACCGGCTGAAGCGTTGTGGCGCTCAGAATTTGGTGCGGTCGAGCCAGGTGGTGAGGACGTCGCGGTCGCCGGTGACCTGTACTCGGGGTTGCTCCGGGGGGAGTCGGCGCAGCATGACCAGATAGAGGTCCGCGGCGGTGGCCTCGACGCCGGTGGTGGTGGGCGCGGTGTCGTCGTCCCATTCGATGGTGTTGCCCGCCTTGCGGATTCGCCAGTGGTCGGCGTCGTCGCTGGCGTGCAGGGTCAGGGACCGTCCGTCGTCGAGCGGGGGTTCGCCGGTGGGGAAGCGCACGGCCATCAGGCCGAGGAGTTCGGAGATGCCGTCGGCGGCCAGGGCGGGATCGAGGTCGATCTCGCGGTTCAGGGCCAGCAGGGCGTCGCAGCGGTGGGCGGTGGCCTCGTGGAGGAGGCGGCGGATCCACCATTCGCTCGGCCGGACCTGTCGCAGCGTCGTCCAGACCGGGACCTCGGGGCCGGTGGCGTCCACCGCCTCGATCAGAACGCGGGCGCCGTCGCGCAGCCACGCGACGGCCTCGGCCACATCGTGGGGCCGGCGGCCGTCGGGAACCTGTGCGAAATCGAGGGATTCGGTGGTCTGGGCGGCGATCATGGCGGCGGCCCAGCGGTGCGCGCCCCCGACGTGCGCGACCAGATTGGCCAGGGTCCAGTCGGGGCAGGTGGGGATCGCGGTTTCCGGGTCGGCGTCGGCGTACAGCTCCGCCAGACGGTCGGTCTCGTCGAGCAGTGCCGCGCGCACGACCTTGGTGTCGAGAGAAGTCACGACGGGAACGCTAGTCACCCGCCCCGCCGCCGACCACCCGGCTCCGCTCCTTCTCGGAAAACGCTGTCGCGGAACGGATCCAGCATTCTTTCAGCAACCGTTCGGGGCGCGAATGTGTCCACGCCGCGCATTCGTCCTCGAGTGGGCGGATGCCGTGTCAAAATCCGGATGGTGCACGAGATATGGCGGCTCGATCAGGCCCGGACCCGATCCATCGGGCCGGAGAATCCGACGGGGGCACCGGGCGGGGGCGGGCGCGCGCTCGTGGGCAGCGGGGCCGACGCGGCCCGGGATCTCGGGATCGGGTGGCGGGTGTCGCCGACGGTGCCGGTGGCGGGTGGGGCGACGGTGGTGCTCGCGAATATCGCCGGGCCGGGGGGTGATTCGGCAGCTGTGGCTCGGGGTGGAGCCCGCGGCGCTGGCGGCGTTGCGGTTGCGGGTGTACTGGGACGGGGACGGGGAGGCCGCGATCGACGTGCCCGCGGGGGCGTTCTTCTGCAACACGGGCGCGGATACGGCCGCGGTGAATTCGGAGATGGTGGTCGTCGCGCCGACCGGCGGCCTGAACAGCTACTGGCCCATGCCTTTTCGGTCGCGTGCGCGGATCGAGGTGAGCAACACCGGGGACCGGACGGTGCCGGTGGGGTATCAGGTGACCTATCTCGAACAGGAGGTGCCGCGCGAGGCCGGATATCTGCACGCGCGGTGGCGGCGCGCGCATCCGCTGGGCCGCCCGGCGGTGCACACGGTGCTCGACGATGTGCCCGGCCCGGGACGGTTCGTCGGCACGTACCTGACCATCGCGCCGAACGCGCCGGGCCGGTGGGGCGAGGGCGCGGTCAAGTTCTATTTCGACGGCGACACCGAATTTCCCACGATCTGCGGCACCGGAACCGCCGACTACTTCGGCGGGCACGGCGAACTCGCCACCGGCGGCACGTATTCGACGCCGTATCTGGGTGTCGTGCGGGCCGACGACCGGTTCGGGATGTATCGCTGGCACGTGCGCGACCCGATCTGTTTCCAGCGCAGTATGCGAGTCACGGTGCAGGCGTTGGGTCGTCGCGCCGACGACCGCTATCTCCCGCTCGAGCAGGCGGATATCGCCACCGTGGGACTGTGGTACCAGCATCGCGCGGTGCTCGGGCGGCGTCATCCCGGATCGAGCAGGCCGTGATCGCGCGCCCAGCCCGCGAGCTGGGTGCGTGAGCTGAAACCGAGCTTGGTCCGAATGTGCTCCACGTGCGCCTCGGCCGTGCGTACCGAGATCACCAGCTCGGCGGCGATGCGTTTGTTGCTGTGTCCTACCGCGACCAGACGGGCGACGTCCTTTTCGCGCGGGGTGAGCACGTCGAGAGGGTTGGAGCGTGAGCGGCCGCCGGGTTCGTGCCCCATCGTCGTGGGTTCGGTTGCGCCGCTTTCGCTTCGGCCCAGCCTGTGAGGGGTGGTCGCGGGTCCGATTGTGCCGCTGTCTCGATCTGGCCCCTGCTCGGTTGCCTGGAGTTCGGCCGCGTCGCCGCGGTCTCGACCGAGCGCGTACTCGATGGCGGCGGTCAATGGCAGTGCCGAGCCGCTGTCGTAGGCAACGCGAAAACGTCTCTCGCCCAATGCCTCCCGTACGCCGGTGCGCACCTTCTCGCCGACCGCGCCGATGATCGCGTCCGCCAGCCGCACCGTGGAGCGTTGCAAGGTTTCGGCCGCGCCCATCAGCCGGGCCGCGCGTTCCGGGTCGCCGCGGGCGGCGTCGGTCCACGCCATACCCTCGAAGGCCGTGGCCAGCCACACGCAGCGGTCGAACAGTGCCAGCGTTTCGATGGCGTTCGCCATGTACTTCGCGGCGGTGTCGTGCTCGCCGCGCCGCCAATGGTCGAGTCCGACCGCCCACAGCGCCAGCCCGCCCAGCAGGTGCGAACCGTCGCGTCGCGTGCCCGCCAGGAAACGTCGCGCCATGTCGGTGGCGCGGTCGTCGGCCAGGACGGTCGCGCAGATGAAACCGAATGCGAGACTGTCCATTTCGACCGTGGGCCGGCCGCACTCGCGGGCCAGGGCGACGGCCTGCTCCGCATGCGCCAGCGCCCCGGCGGGATCGTCGTCGGCGAAGGCGATGAGCGCGGTGCCCAAGCGGGTTTCGGCGAGAATGTCCTCGGCGCCCAGTTCCGCTGCCAGCGCGACACTCTCACGCATCCACCGGCCCGCCGCCGCGCGATCGGACAGCAGCGCGGCCAGCGATCCGGCCGAGGACAGGCCGCGGGCGCGTTCCGGGGTGGGTTCGGGGCAGTGGGCCAGCGCGTCGGTCAGCCAGCGGTACCCCTCGGACAGGAAGCGGTAGTGCTCCCAGTACGGGCGCAGTGCGGTGGCGGTGTCGAGCGCCAGCGACGGCGCGTCGGTGAGGGAGAAGCGCAGGGCGGCACGGAGATTCGCGTGTTCGCGGCTCAACTCGCCGAACCAGATGACATCCTCCGCGCCCTGATACGCCCGCTGGCCGCGCAGCGCCAGGGCGCGGTAGTGGTCGCGGTGGCGGGCGCGGACCGCGGTCTCGTCGCCGTGCTCGGCCAGCCGCTCGTAACCGAACTGCCGGATCGGTTCCAGCATGGCGTATCTCGCGGCCCGGCCCTCGTACCGCAGGGTGAGCACCGACTTGTCGACCAACCCGGCCAGGGTGTCGAGCATCGGCCCGTCGATCGCGCACACCGCCTCGGCCGCCTCGAGGTCGAAACCGCCCGCGAACACCGAAAGCTGTTGCCACAGGCGCTGTTCCGATGGCGAGCACAGTTCGTAGCTCCAGCGGATCGCGCCCTCGATGGTCTGCTGCCGTTCCGGCGCGGTGCGGGGTCCGGCGCGCAGCAGTCCCATGATGTCGTCGAGGCGGGCGAGGATCTGGTCGGGGGTGAGGACGCGGAACCGCAGGGCCGTCAGTTCCAGGGCGAGCGGGATGCCGTCGACGCGGCGGCAGATCGCGGTCAGCGTCGCCGGGTCGGCGGCGGGATCGAAATGCGGGTTGGCGGCGGTGGCCCGCTCCGTGAGCAGTCGCAGCGCGTCGCTGTCGGGGGTGGCGGCGGACAGCGGTGGCACCGGCATGACCTGTTCGCCGGGCACGGCCAGCACCTCGCGACTGGTCGCCAGCACCCGCAGCCGCGCCGTCGCGGCGACGAGGCGTTCGACGAGTTCCGCGGTCGCCGCGATGAGGTGCTCGCAGTTGTCGAGGATGAGCAGCAGTCGGCGCTCGGCGAGGAATTCGGTGAGCCGCAGCAGCGGTGCGGTGGTGTCGTCGCGCAGGCGCAGCGCCTCGGCCACGGCGAGGGTCACCAGCTCGGGATCGCGGACATCGGCCAGTTCCACCAGCCACACGCCGTCGGGGAACGAGCGCGCGACCGCCGCGCCCACCTGCCGCGACAGCCTGGTCTTTCCCACGCCGCCGGGGCCGAGCAGGGTCAGCACGCGGGTCGAGCCGAGTAACCGGCGGGCGGTGGCCAGTTCGTCGCGGCGGCCGATGAAGCTGGTGACCTCGGCGGGGAGGTTCCCGGTGACACGCCGCGCCATGCTGGATAACACTATCGTCGGGAGGCGAGGCGGACGGTAGAAGTCGCCCGCCCGATTTTCCGCCGTCAACGAGGAGGCACCCCGCCGTGCGCATCGGCATCATGCTCGACCCACCGAACGGATCGGACGCGCTGCTCCGGTTGACCGATGATCTGCGGCAGGCCGCCGACGAGGGGTTCGCCTCGGCGTGGGTGACCCACATCTTCGGCCTCGACGCGCTGACCGCCCTGGCCGTGGCCGGGAGCCGGGTGCCCGGCATCGAACTGGGGACCGGTGTGGTGCCGACCTATCCGCGGCATCCGGGCGCGCTCGCGCAGCAGGCCCGGACCACGGCGCTGGCCGTCGGGCCGGAGCGGTTGACGCTGGGAATCGGGTTGTCGCACAAGATCGTCATCGAGAACATGTACGGCCTCGACTTCTCCCGGCCCGCCCGGCACATGAACGAGTATCTCTCGGTGCTGCTGCCGCTGCTGGAGGGCAAGCCGGTCTCCTACACCGGCGAGACACTGAGCGCGAACCTGAACATGGACGTGCCCAACGAGGGCCGAATTCCGGTGCTGATGGCCGCGATGGGTCCGCACATGCTGCGGCTGGCCGCCCGGCGCACCGACGGCACCGTGCTGTGGATGACCGGGCCGGTGACCATCCGCTCGCATGTCGCGCCGCTCCTCACCGAGGCCGCGGCCGAGGCGGGGCGGCCCGCGCCGCGGGTGGTGTGCCCGCTGCCGGTGTGCGTCACCGACGATGTGGACGCGGCGCGGCAGCGGGCCGCCAAGACGTTCAAGGTGTACGGGACGCTGCCGTCGTATCGGGCGATGATGGACCGGGAGGGCGCCGAGGGTCCGGCGGATCTGGCGATCGTCGGCAGCGAGGACCAGGTGGCGGCGCGCATTCACGAGGTGATCGCCTCGGGCGCAACCGAATTCGTGGGCGTGCTGTTCACCCGTGGTGAGTCGGCCGCCCGCACCCGCGCGTTGCTCGCCGGATTGGCGGACTGAGTCCGATGGCGCGGCGGGCTCGGATCGAGGACGTGCACGACCTGGCCGCGGGGATGCCGTATGTCACCGTCGAGCACGGGCCGAAGGGCAATGCGATCTACCAGGTCGGTCGCAAGTCGTTCGTCTTCTTCCGCACGCCGCGCCCCGACGCCGCCGACCCGGTGACGGGCGAGCGATACGACGACGTGATCATCTTCTGGGTTCCCTCCGAGTCGGACAAACTGGCACTGGTCCAGGACCCGGACTCCCCGTTCTTCACCACCCCGCATTTCGAGGGCCATCTGTCGGTGTTGTTGCGCGGGGCGCACATCGGGCAGCTCGATGTCGACGAGCTGCGCGAGATCATCCAGGACGCCTGGCTCTCCCGAGCCTCGGCGGCCCGCGCGCGCCGCTTCCTTGACCTCGAGCGCGCTCGAGGTAACAGAGTGGAGTCGTAACTCCTCGGGTACGCGTCGGAGCCGTGGCGCTCGGGGCGGGACGGTACTGCTCGGGTGCTGAGTGGGTCCGGGGTTCTTCGGGTGCGGAGGGCGGCGGGTCGCTCGGGATCGGGTGGGGCCGTGGCGCTTCGGGTTCGGAGGGGCGCGGTACCGCTCGGATATCGAGTGGCGCCGGGCTTTTCGGACGTGGAGGGCAGTGGCGCTTCGGGTCCGGAGGGGCCGCGGTACTGCTCGGGTGCTGAGTGGGTCCGGGGTTCTTCGGGTGCGGAGGGAATCGGACTGCTGGGCGGTCCGGGACTTCCTCGCTACGGGGCCGGGTCGTGGGTCGAGGGTCGAGCGATGAGAGGTTGGGTCATGACGCAGAGCGTGGAGATGTGGAATACCGCGTACGACGATGATGTCGCGCCGTGGGTGATCGGGGCGCCGCAGGACGCGATCGTGGAACTCGAACGGGCGGGGGCGATTTCGGGGCGGGTGCTGGATCCGGGGTGCGGGGCGGGGGAGCACACGATTCTGCTCGAGCGGCTGAGGTACGACGTGCTGGGGGTGGATCTCTCGCCGAGCGCGGTCGAGTACGCGCGGCGGAACGCGGCCGAGAAGGGCGTGCCCGCGGCGCGGTTCGAGGTGGCCGACGCGCTGCGGATCGGGGCGGATCCGGAGTACGCGGGGCGGTTCGGGGTGTTCGACACGATCGTGGACAGCGCGTTGTTCCACATCTTCGGAGAGGACGCCGAGCATCGTGCGGCTTATGTACGGAGTCTGCACGTGTTGTTGCGGCCGGGCGGCACGTTGCATCTGCTGGCGTTGTCGGATGTGGAGCCGGGGTTCGGGCCGCGGATCGGGGAGGCGGTGATTCGTGAATCCTTCGGTGCGGGTTGGGATGTCGAGGAGGTGCGGGCGTCGCGGTACACGGGGCGGGTGACCTCCGTGGTGGCCGACAAGGTCGACGGGGTCGAGGTCGACGCCGAGGGCATGGTGCGGGCCGCGGCGTGGTTGGCGCGGATTCGGCGGGTGTAGCGGGTCGTTCTCGAGGATGAGACGCGGGTGCGACTTCGGTCGCATCCGGTCGCTTCGCCGGGGTGGATGCGGAGATCGCGGCGGGCGGGGCAGCATGGATCGGCCAGCTCGAGCGAGGGAGGCCCCGCAATGCCCGTGTCCGAGGAGATCGCCGCGACCACGCCGGAGGCGCCCGCGTTCGTGACCCGGGCCGTTCTCGCGGTCGCGGGGGTGGTCGGCATCGCTCATTTGGCGTGTTCGATTCCGCGCGGGTACTGGTTCGACGAGGCGTACATGCTCGCGATCGGCCGGTACCACCTGGCGTGGGGGTCGGCGGACCAGCCGCCGTTGACCCCGGCCCTGGCGGGCGTACTGGGTTGGCTCGCACCGGATTCGGTCGTGGTACTGCGGCTGCCCGCGGTGCTCGCGACGGCGGCGGCCGTGGTGGTGGCCGCGTTGATCGCCCGGGAGTTCGGCGGGGATCGGCGGGCACAGATCCTGACCGCGGCGGCGCAGGGGACCGCGCTGTGGGTGACGTTGATGGGGCATTGGCTCACGCCGTACACGCTCGAGCCGGTGCAGTGGCTGGTGTTGTTCTGGTTGGTGGTTCGGTGGGTTCGGGTGCGGGACGATCGGTTGCTGCTCGTGCTCGGGGTCGTCGTCGGGGTGGCGGCCGAGACCAAGTTTCAGGTGCTGTTGCTGTGCGTGGTGCTGGCGGGGGCGGTTCTGGTGTGCGGGCCGCGAGAGTTGTTGCGGCGGAGGATGTTCTGGGGTGGGGTCGCGCTCGCGCTGCTGATCGCGTTGCCGACATTGGTGTGGCAGGCGCGTAACGGGTGGCCGCAGTTGCGGATGGGGGCGGTGGTGGCCGGGGAGGCTGCGGCGTTGTACGGCGGGCGGGCCGGGGTGGCGGTGACATTGATCCTCACGGCGGGGATCGCGGGAACGGTACTGGCGCTGTACGGGTTGTGGCGGCTGTTGCGGGCCGCCGAGTTGCGGGACTATCGGTTTCTCGGTGTGACGGCCGTGGTGTTGTACGTGTTCTTCGTCGTCACGGTCGGTCGGCCCTACTACCTCAACGGGATTCACGGGGTGCTGATCGCGGCGGGGGCGTTGGGGTTGCAGCGGCGTCGTGAGACCGGCGGCCGATTCGGCTGGGTCGCGTGGCCCGCGTACGCGCTCTCCACCCTCGCGGCCGCCGGCCTGCTGGTGGCATCGCTCGGCGCCGCGAAACCCGATGCGCCCCAGGACATCGCCAGCCGCACCGCCGCCGCCTACCACGCCCTGCCGCCGGACCAACAGGCGACGACGGTGGTGATGGGCGAGTCCTACATCATCGCCGCCTACGGCGACGTCTACCGCCGCACCAACGACCTCCCCCCGCTCTACAGCACCAACCGCAGCTACGGCTACTTCCCGCCCCCACCCGAATCCGCCCACGACGTCCTCTACGTCGGCTCGACCCCCGACGAACTCCGCCCCCACTTCGCCTCGTGCACAACCCTTTACGACGCCGGAACCGACCAACACGGCTTCCTCTGCCACACCCGCCAAGAGCCCTGGGACCTCCTCTGGCCCCGCCTACGCCACCTCGACGTATCCTGACCAACCCCAGCCGCACCCCTTATTCGGATCCGCACCCGCTTCGTAGCCCCACAAGGGGTGCGGATCCGAATAAAGGGTGCGCGGCTGGGGACTGTCTGAGATCTTGTGGGTCGGATGGTGATCGGAGAAGCTGGGGCGGTTTGTCTCAGCGGAAGGGATCATCGTGTCGGAGGAGTCGAGG
>NZ_JBIAMW010000011.1:0-255469 GCF_042874315.1 Nocardia sp. NPDC004068 | reverse complement strand
CGACGGTGGATGCGTTCCTAGACAGCTCGCATCACACTCGGAGGTCTTCACCATGTCAGCTCGCCACGCCGCTACCAACGTTTGTGGTCAGTACATCTAGCGTCGCGGCCTCCAACCTGCTGCTCTGCCTGATTAGCATCGCGCGCGACGACTTTCGTGGCGTGCCCTGTGCGGGCGGTGGCGCGCGGTCGCGTCTCGGTCCGATCCGAGCATCGGGCGCGGAACTTGATCGCGCGCCTCCGATGCGGTGCCGGGGCTGTCGGTCCGGGCGTCGGGCATGGCGAGTGGGGACTTCGATAGTGTGGGTGAGCGTGCGGATCTTTTTGGCCGGTGCCAGCGGTGTGCTGGGTACCAGACTGACGCCCCTGCTGGTCGCGACCGGATGCGAGGTGGCGGGGATGACCCGGTCGCCGGAGAAGGCCGAGCTGTTGGCGAGGCTCGGCGCCGAACCCGTGGTGTGCGATGTCTACGACGCGGACGCGCTGGAACGGGCCGTGCGCGCGTACGCCCCCGACATGCTCATGCATCAGCTCACCGATCTGCCCGACGACAGCGCGAATCTGCCCGCGGGGCGCTCGGCCAATGCCCGCATCCGGCGCGAGGGCACCGCCAATCTGCTCGCCGCCGCGCAGGCCGCGGGGGTGCGGCGGGTGCTCGCGCAGAGCGTGGCGTGGGAGATGAGCGGCGAGGGTCAGGCCGCCAAGGAGTACCTGGAGAAGTCGGTGCTGGAGGCGGACGGTGTGGTGCTGCGCTACGGCCAGTTCTTCGGTCCCGACACCTACTACCCCGATCCGACCGCCTATCCGGATCCGCCCCGCATCCACATCGACGAGGCCGCGGCCCGCACGGTCATCGCCGTCGATCTCGCGCCGGGCCTGTATTCGGTCACCGACACCGGCAAGACCGATTTCGATCCGGTGCGGTGACCGGCGTGCCCCGTGAGCTCGCCGATCTGCCCTACGCCCGGCATCTGCGGCCCTTCGAGGGCGAGCCGGAATCGGATATGGACTACGAGTCCGAGCACCTCGACGGCGTCACCTTCGCCGATCTCGACGCCGGGGGCGTGCGGTTCGGCGAATCCGCCTTCACCGCCGTCGAATTCGCCGGTGGCGTGCTGCGCTACGCCCGGTTCGACGACGTCTGGCTGCGCAATGTCCGCTGGGTCGGCACCAATCTCGGCCAATCCAATTGGCTGGGTAGCGAATTCGTCGATTCGGCGCTGTCCGGGGTGGAGGCGGTCGGCTCCCAGCTGCGCCGAATCCGGTTCGAGGGCTGCAAATTCGATTCGGTGAACCTGCGCAACTCGACGCTCCAGGACGTCGTCTTCGCCGAGTGCGTCCTGCGCGACACCGATTTCGGCGAAGCCACCCTCCGCCGGGTGACCTTCCCCGGCTCCCGCCTCGAGGGCGTGGCCCTGCACGGCGCGACCCTCCACGAGGTCGACCTGCGCGGCGCCCACACCCTCGACCTCGTCGCCGGTATCACCGCCCTGAAGGGCGCCACCATCAGCACCCCCCAACTGATGGACCTCGCCCCGGCTTTCGCCCGCGCCGCCGGGATCATCGTGCGGGACAACTGATCCAGGAGCGCCGCCCGAATCATCCTGCGGGACAACAGACCTACGCGTGCGCCGTCTTGCCCCCATCGATGACGAGTTGGGCCCCGGTGAGATACGGATGGTCCGCGGCCGCGAGGGTCAGGGCGAAGGACGCGATCTCCTCGGGGGTGGCGAGGCGGCCGAGACCGGGGACGTTGGTGCGCGCCCACTGCCGCATGGCGACCTCGTAGGCGTCGTCGGGGAGGCCGCCGATCGGGCTGGCGCGACGGACCAGATCGGTGTCGGTGGTGCCGGGGACGAGGGCGTTGACCCGGATGCCGTCCCCGGCGTAGTCGAGCGCCGCGGACTGGACCAGGCCGACCAGAGCGCGCTTGCTCGCGGTGTAGGCCGCGCGCCCGGCGTCGGTGGCCAGCGCGTTCGACGACGAGGTCACCACGATCGTGCCGCCGCCCGCTCGGATCATGTGCGGCAGTTGATATTTCATGGCGAGGAACACCCCGCGCAGATTGGTGTGCACGACCCGATCGAACTCGTCGGCGCTGTACTCGTGCAGCTTCTTCTGAATCGTGATCCCGGCGTTGTTGAACGCGACGTGCACCCCGCCGTACCGCTCGGCCGCGGCGTCCACGAATCGGCGCACGTCGTCCTCGATCAGCACGTCGGCCCGGAGGTAGGTGGCCTCGCCACCGGCCGCGCGGATCTCGCGCTCCACCGCGGTCCCGCGCTCGACGCGGCGCCCGCAGAACGCCACCCGCGCCCCCTCGGCCGCGAACAGCCGGGCCGCGGCCGCGCCGATGCCCGAGGTCGCGCCCGTGACGAGCACCGTCTTGTCGGCGAAGCGCCGCAGGCCGCTGGGTCGTTCGGGCGGCGGATCGGCGTCCCGGCCCAGGGCCACCCCGCCCGCGAGCCCGGCCGCCCCGGCGGCGAGTCCGCTGGCGGCCATGGCGCTCAACAGTTTTCGCCGTCCGGGCTGGGGCGGGCGGGGAGTGGTCGGATCGTCCGTCTCGGTCATACCGATCACGATCGCCGTCGAACCCGGCCCGCGAATCCGTCCTCGGTCCCGATCGTCGGCCGCCGGGACGAGGCCGCCTCCTCCGGTGGGAGGAGACGAGCCGCCCGCGCACCCGGCATGATGAAGGCGTGGTGGATCTCCCGGGTACGGCGGCCGCGCACCCGCACGGGCGCGCCGGGATCCGCTCGCCCGACGCGACCGTCGCGCGGGGCGTCGAATGGCTGCTCGACGAGCGCTCCCTGCCCGTGCGGCTGCCGGTGCTGCTTCTGCTGGGCGCGGGATGCCTACTGTCGCTGTACGATTCGCCGACCGTCGTGGATTGGGCGCTGGGGATCGGCGCGGTGCTGGCGACCGCCGGGGGAGCGCGGTGGCCCCTGGCGACGTCGCTGGCGACGACCGGACTGCTGGCGCTGGGCTTCCTGGTCGGCGATTCCGGACCGATCGTGGGGAAGGTCGCGGCCGCGGTCGCGCTCGCGGAACTGGCCGCGCGACAGGGCGGCTGGCGGCCCTGGCTGGGCGCGGTCGCCCTCGCCGGAACGTATCTGCTGCACACCGCGGGCGGCACCGCCGCGACCGGATACCGCGCCGTCGTCATGGCCGGGCTGCCGCTGCTGGTCGGCGGTCTGCTGCGCGGCGCGCTCGACACCGCTCGGCGCGCCCGATCGGAGGCGGCCGCGACGAGCCGTCGCCGCGCGGCGGAGGTGGCGGCCGTACGGGCCGCCGAACGCACCGCCATCGCCCGCGAACTGCACGACCTGCTGGCCCATCACATCTCCTCGACCGTGCTCCGGGCCGGTGTCGCCCGGCACGCCGTACCCGACGCCCCGCCCGCGCTGCGCGAGGTCCTCGACGACATCCACGCCTCCGGCCGCGAAACCCTCGCGGAACTGCGCACCTTGGTCACGATCCTGCGCGACCCGACCGCCACGGGCGAATCGTTCGTCGGCCCGGCCGAACTGCCCGCCGCCCTCGCCGCGGCCGTGACGCGCACCCGGCGACTCGGCCCGCGCGTCACCGCCGAGATCGGGGACGTGTCCGCGCTCGACGCGGTCACGGCGCTGACCCTGCTGCGCCTCACCCAGGAGGGGCTGACCAATGTCGTCCGGCACGCCGGGCCGGATTGCGAAGCGCGCCTGAGCATCTCGACCGGGCCGGAGACCCGTTTCGAGCTGACCGACACCGGACGCGCCGAGACCGCGCCCGCTTCCACCGGACTCGGGCTGATCGGTCTGGCCGAACGGGTCGAACTGCTCGGCGGCGCCTTCACCGCGGGACCGACCGGCACCGGCTGGCGAATGACCGCGACCCTGCCCGGACGGCCCGCATGACGATCCGCGTCCTGCTCGTCGACGATCAGCGGCTGGTCCGCGCGGGCCTGCGGATGCTGTGCTCGAACGCCGCCGACCTGGAGGTGGTCGGCGAGGCCGCCTCCGGCGCCGAGGCGGTCCGGCTGGCCGAACGTACCCGCCCCGATGTGGTCCTGATGGATCTACGGATGCCGGGTATGGACGGAATCCGCGCCACCGCAACGATTCTCGCGGCCCGCCCCGCCACCCGGGTGCTCGCGCTGACCACCTTCGACGACGACGACCACCTCTATCCCGCCCTCGCCGCCGGGGCGTGCGGCTTCCTCGTCAAGGACGCCTCACCCACCGACCTGCTCGACGGCATCCGCCGCGCCGCCCGCGGCGATCGGCCGTTCTCGCCGGAGGTGCTCGCCCGGGTGGTCGAATCCGCGGTCGACGCCCGCACCGCGCCCCCCGCGCCGCCACTCGCCCGCGCGAACCTGACCGAGCGGGAAAGCCAAGTGCTGCACCTGGTTTCGCAGGGGTTGTCCAATGCCGAGATCGCCGAACGCCTCCAGGTGGGCGTCACCACCGTCAAGACCCACATCGCGAATCTGATGGCGAAAACCGGTGCGAGCAACCGGGTTCGGCTCGCGGTGCTCGGGCTGCGCCCGGATCACTGAGCGGCCACCGCCGGTTCGGCCCGGTCGGTGTGGAAGCCGGGCAGCCACCGATCCGCCAGCGGGATCAGCAGATGGATCAGCGGCCCGATACCGAAGGCGTACACCAGGGTTCCGACGCCGACACCGCCGCCGAGCAGGAAACCGGTGACCAGCACGGTCGCCTCGATACCGGTGCGCACCGCCCACACCGGCCGGCCGGTGCGCGCGACGAGGCCGGTCATCAGGCCGTCGCGCGGGCCCGGACCCATCCCCGCGCCGATGTAGAGGACCGTCGCGACGGCGTTGAGCAGGACCGCGGCGAACATGGCCAGCACCCGGGGAACCAGGGCGTGCCACTGCGGCAGCAGCCACAGCCCGGCGTCGACGGAGATCGCGATGACCACGACATTGCTGATCGTGCCCAGACCGGGTCGCTGCCGCAACGGAATCCAGGCCAGCAGCACGGCCACCCCGGTCAGCGCGGTCACCGTGCCGAAGCTGATCGGGACGTGCCGGGCGACGCCCTGGTGGAACACGTCCCACGGGTCGAGCCCGAGGTTCGCGCGGATCATCACCGCCATGGACAGGCCGTAGAGCCACAGCCCGACATACAGTGCGCAGAGTCGGCGGAGGAGCATGGCACTCAGCATGCGGGCGTACTGGCCTCATCCGACAGAGCCAGTCGCCGATCGCTGGACCGGCCGGAAAAGCCGGTGGCGGTCGCGGGCGCCGGGGCGGTAGCGTTCGGCACATGCGATTCGGTATGCACGGCGCGTGGTGGCTGCCCTGACGGGCGGCCCGCGCACGCACACCCCACATCACGGCCGCCCGGTTCGGGCGGCCCCGCGCGTCCCCGGCCGGGTGGCAGGACCCGAAAGGACGCTGTCATGCCCCGGCGACTCACCGCCTTCACCCCCTCCGGCGATCTGCACCTCGGCAACTACTTCGGCGCGATCGAACCGCTCGTGCGCGCACAGGTCCCCGGCGAGACCTTCGTCTTCGTCTCCGACCTGCACGCGCTGACCCTGCCGCACGACCCCGCCGAGGTCCGCACGCGCACAACCGAATTCGCCAGACTACTGCTGGCTTGCGGCGTGGATCCGGCTCGGAGCCTGTTCGCGGTCCAGTCGCACGTCCCCGAACACACCGAACTGCACTATCTGCTCGAATGCGCGACCGGATTCGGCGAGGCGCGGCGGATGATCCAGTTCAAGGAGAAATCCGCACGCGGACAACGGGTTCGGCTGTCGCTGCTGACCTATCCGATCCTCATGGCCGCCGACATCCTGCTCTACGACACCGAGGAGGTGCCGGTCGGGGAGGATCAGCGGCAGCACGTCGAACTGGCCCGCGACCTCGCCGTCCGGTTCAACGCCGACTACGGTCCGGTGTTCACGGTCCCGCGCGCGGTCAACCCGCCCGTCGCGGCGCGCATCAAGGACCTGGCGACACCCGCCGCGAAGATGAGCAAATCGGTCTCCCCGGCGGGCGCGCTGCGCCTGCTCGACCCGCCGGATGTGCTGCGCCGCAAGGTGATGCGCGCGACCACCGACACCGGCGACGCGGTGACCCATGATCCCGTCGCCCGGCCCGGCGTGGCGAATCTGCTGACCATCCTGTCCGCCTGCACCGGCGTGACACCGGAGGCCGCGGCCGAAACCTTCGGTGGTTACGGCGAACTCAAGCGCGCGGTCGCCGACGCGGTCATCGCCGTGCTCGAACCGATCCAGCGCCGATACGCCGAACTCGCCGCCGCGGACCCGAGTGAACTGCTGGGATCGGGAGCCGCCGCGGCCCGGCGCGTCGCGCGGCCCAAGGTGCGTGCCGCGCGCGCCGCGATCGGCCTGCTCGACTACGCGGAGACCCCGGGGATCTGCCCGATCGCGTAGGTGACCGCCATGGCCAAGGCCCCGCCGATCACCACCCGCGCCACCGCCCGGCGCGGATTGCCGCCCCCGAGCCGGGAACTGATCGATCCGGTGACCGCCAGCGCGACCAGCACCGCCGCGAAGGTCACCGGCACCCGCCACGTCGGCGGCGGCAGCAGGATGGCCAGCAGCGGCAACAGCGCGCCGAGGGTGAACGACACCGCCGAGGAGAAGGCGGCGTGCCACGGGTTGGTGAGTTCCCGGGGATCCAAACCCAATTCGGCCTCGGCGTGCGCGGTGAAGGCGTCGTGCGCGGTGAGTTCCTGCGCGACCCGCCGCGCCGTCGCCTCGGACAACCCCTTGCGCCGGTAGATCTCGGCCAGTTCGGCGAGTTCGTAGTCCGGCTCCTCGGCCAGCTCCCGCTTCTCCTTCGACAGCAGCGCCCGTTCGCTGTCGCGTTGCGTGCTGACCGACACGTACTCCCCGGCCGCCATCGAGAGCGCGCCCGCGACCAGACCCGCCACGCCCGCGGTGAGGATCGGGGTGGTGCTCGCGGTCGCGGACGCGACGCCGACCACGAGCCCGGCCGTGGACACGATGCCGTCGTTCGCGCCCAGCACCCCGGCGCGCAGCCAGTTCAGCCGCGAGCCCAGCCCCGCGCCGTGCGGTTCGTGCGGATGCGTTTCGTCGCTGATCTCGTCCACGAAAAGCAGACTAGGCCGATTAGCATCGCATCCGTGAACCCCGTTCTCGGCCGCGTCTCCGCCGCCCTCGCAGGTCAGCTGGGTCTCCCGCACGGCGTGCTCGGCAAGGGGGTGGCGCTGCTGCTGAACCGGACCAACCGGCGGCTCATCGAGGCCGCGGTGCGCGCCGCGGACGTCCGCGCCGGGCAGCACGCCGCCGACGTCGGATTCGGTGGGGGCGTGGGGCTTTCGCTGTTGCTGGAGCGCGTCGGCGACACCGGGACCGTGCACGGCGTGGATCTCGCCCCCGATATGGTCGCCCGCGCCCGCTCCCGGTTCGTCTCCGAGATCGGCGCGGGCCGCCTGCGCCTGCTCACCGGTTCGCTCACCGAACTGCCGCTGGCCGACGCCGGCCTCGACGCGTTGATCACCGCCAACACCGTCTACTTCGTGCCCGACCTCACCCCGGTCGCCGCCGAACTGGCCCGCGTCCTGCGCCCCGGCGGCCGGGCGGTCGTCGCCATCGGCGACCCCGACGCCATGGCCGCGCTGCCGTTCACCGACCATCGCTTCACCCTGCGCCCGCCCGCGGAGATCGCCGCCGTCCTGGAACGATCCGGCCTCGCCGTCGAGCATCGCGAGGTGCCCGACAGCCGGATGACGGGGCATCTGCTCCTCGCGCGCAAGGACTGATACAACCGGCGTCGCGAAGCGACGAATGTCTCTTTTGTCCGAAAGCTGTTCATTCGCTGGGACGATGGAGATTATGATCCGCGCGCTCGACCGACACTGGACCACCGCCGTTCCGCTCCTGGCCGCGATCGCCTTGGTGTACGCGTGGTTCGCGCATCCCACCGGAGCGGCCGTGCTCGTGCCGGTGGTCGCGCTCGCGGGCGCGGTGCTGGCGGCCGTGTGGCACGCCGAGGTGGTGGCGCATCGGGTGGGGGAGCCGTTGGGCGCGCTGGTGCTCGCGGTGGCGGTCACGGTGATCGAGGTGGGGCTCATCGTCACCTTGATGGCCTCGGGCGGGGCGGACGCGTCGTCGCTGGCGCGCGACACCGTGTTCGCGGCGGTCATGATCACCTGCAATGGGATCTTCGGGCTGTCCCTGCTGGTCGGGGCCCTGCGGCGGCGGGTGGCGGTGTTCAATGCCGAGGGCACGGGCGCCGCGCTGGCGACCGTCGCGACGCTGGCGACCTTGAGCCTGGTGCTGCCGACCTTCACCACGAGCAGGCCCGGACCGGAATTCTCCACGGCGCAACTGGCTTTCGCGGCGGTGGCCTCGCTGGTGCTGTACGGCCTGTTCGTCATGGTCCAGACCGTGCGGCATCGCGACGACTTCCTGCCCGTCGAACGGGCGGCCGACGACGCGGTCACGCCCGAAAGGCCCTCCGCCGCAACGGCATTGCGCAGCGGCGGATTGCTGCTCGTCGCCCTGGTGGGCGTGGTGGGGCTGGCCAAGACGGTGTCGCCGTCGATCGAGCAGGGTGTGCACGCGGCGGGCCTGCCGCGCGCGGTGGTCGGCGTGGTGATCGCCCTGCTGGTCCTGCTGCCCGAGACGCTGGCCGCGCTGCGGGCCGCGCGCCGCGACCGGGTGCAGATCAGCCTCAACCTCGCGCTCGGGTCGGCCATGGCGAGTATCGGGCTGACCATTCCGGCGATCGCGCTGGCGTCGATCTGGATACCCACGCCGCTCACCTTGGGCTTGGGCGCGACCCAGATGGTGCTGCTCGCGTTGACCGTCGTCACCGGCGTGCTGACCGTGGTCCCGGGTCGCGCGACCCTGTTGCAGGGCGGCGTGCATCTGGTCCTGCTGGCCGCGTTCGTCTTCCTCGCGGTGAGCCCGTGACCGTGCTCGAAATTAGCCCGAAACGGGCATGAGCCGTGTCACACCCATAGTCGAACCGGCTGGGAACGTGTTTCAGAATGGAAGAATCGCGCCCGTCGAAAGCCGTTGAGCTGCGGACTTATCGGACGAAGGCCCCTCGGGTCAGAGGCGAGGCTCACACCGTGACCGACTTTACTGTAACCCGTTGTTACCGATAGCTTCGTGTTGGCAGTGTTGCCGATCACGGAGAGAAGTACGGTGAAACCCGAGACACGACATTCGAGGACCGAGCGCGCATGGCGTCGGTGACCCGGGTCCGCTCCCGCGTCTCCGCCGTTCGCACCGTCCGCGAGAACTTCTCGGACACCGTCGTCTCGTCGCTGCGGACCTTCGGCCGGGCGGTCGACATCGCGCGGGAATCGGTGACCGGCACGGTCAGCGGCATCGCGCGCGGTCAATTCCAGTGGCGCGAGGCCATTCTGCAGGCGTGGCGGCTGGTGACGGTCACCGCGATCCCGGCGATCCTGATCGCGATCCCGTTCGGCGTGATCGTGTCGGTCCAGGTCGGCAACCTCATCCACAATCTCGGCGCGGACTCGCTGCTCGGCGCGACCGGCGGGCTGGGCGTGATCAAACAGGGCGCGCCGCTGGCGACCGGCTTCCTGCTCGGCGGCGCGGGCGCGGCGGCGATCGCGGCCGATCTGGGCGCGCGCACGATCCGCGAGGAGATCGACGCGCTCAACACCATGGGCATCAGTCCCATTCCGCGCCTTGTGATTCCGCGGCTGGTCGCGATGATCCTCGTCGCGCCGCTGCTGAACATCCTCATCATCTTCGTGGGCATCGTCGCCGGGTACGCGGTCGCGGTCGGCGGGCAGAATGTCACCCCGGGCAGCTACTGGGCCACCTTCGGCTCCTTCACCACGATCGCCGACGTGTGGGTGTCGCTGCTCAAGGCGGCCATGTTCGGATTCCTCGTCGTGGTCATCGCCTGCCAGCGCGGGCTCGAGGCCAAGGGCGGGCCGCGCGGGGTGGCCGACGCGGTGAACGCGGCCGTGGTGCTGTCGGTGGTGTCCATCGCGATCGTCAACCTCGGCGTCACCCAGATCGTCGAGATGTTCCTGCCGACCAGGTTGGTGTGAGATGGCCGTCTCCACCTACGCCCCCAAGGGGCTGGCTCGGTTCGCGCGGTTCTACCGCCGCCGCGGGCTGCTGCTCGCGCGGCTGGACGCGCTCGGTTTCGTGCTGGCCTTCATCTGGCAGGTGCTGTCGTCGATTCCGTTGACGCTCAAGCGGTATCGCGACGAGACGCTGCGGATCATCTCCGATATGACCTGGGGCCGCGGCTCGGTCATCGTCGGCGGCGGCACGGTGCCGATGATGATCGTGCTCGGTCTGGTGATGGGCGCGTCGGTGGGCGTGGAGTCGTTCACGATGCTGAACATCCTGGGCATGGGCCCGGTCAGCGGCATCGTCTCCGCCTTCGCCACCACCCGCGAGCTGGCGCCGATCGTGGCGGCCATCGGGTTCGCCGCGCAGGCGGGCTGCCGCATCACCGCCGAGATCGGATCCATGCGCATCTCCGAGGAGATCGACGCCATCGAGGCGCTCGGCCTGCGTTCGGTGCCGTTCGTGGTGACCACTCGCGTGATCGCCGGGGCCATCTCGATCGTGCCGACGTTCCTGATCGGGCTGATCCTGGCGTATCTGTCGTGCCGGGGCCTGATCACGTTGGTGCACGGGCAGTCCGCGGGCGTGTACGACCACTACTTCTTCCAGTTCGTCTCCGGCTTCGACGTGATCGCGGCGGTGATCAAGGTGGCGGTCTTCGCCACGGTCGTGATCCTCATCCACAGCTACTACGGCTTCTTCGCCACCGGCGGACCCGAGGGCGTGGGGATCGCGTCGGGCCGCGCGGTGCGCGCCTCCTCGGTGGCGATCGTGGCCATCGACATGGTGCTCACGCTCGCGCTGTGGGGCTTCAACGCGACGATCAGTTTCACGGGGTAGCGGAACTATGCCGAAGTACGGAATGCCCGGCGTGGCCGTCGATCGGCGGCGGTCCCGGCTGGTCGGGGTGGTCGCGGTCGGGGTGATCGCGGCCCTGGTGGCGGCGGTGGCGGTGCACCGCGAGCTGCGTTCCGACGACGGACTGCGCGTCGCCCTGCACACCGAGCAGATCGGTGACGGCGTGCTCGCGGGCACGCCGGTGCGGGTGGACGGCGTGCAGGTCGGCTCGGTGACCGGCATCGCGCCCGCCGATCGCGGCACCCAGCGAATCACGTTGCGGCTGGACGCCTCCCAGCTGCACGGCATCGACGACAGCCTCCAGGTCGACTACGCGCCGGGCAATCTGTTCGGCATCAGCGAGCTCGAATTGCGCCGGGGCCCGGGCGGTTCCGCGCTGCGCGACGACAGCGTGATCGATCTGACCGGCAGCCGCTCGGACGCGGTCTTCGACGCCACCATGGGCGCGATGCTGCGCGGGCTGTCCCAGACCGGCGACGCGGTGCTGACTCCGCAACTGGCGCAGGCTATTTCGCAGGTGTCGCGCGATATGCGGGCGTTCACGCCGCTGGCGCAGGCCATCATCACGGTGGCGCAGATCGTCACCGACAACCAGAAGATGCCGCCCTCGCAGCTGGCCGGTGCGCTCGGCCCGGCGTTCTACGGCGGCGGCGCGTTCGCCGGGGCCACCATCCAGATGATGGACCTGATCCGCAATATCCCACGGCTGCAAGCGGATCGGGGCAGCTTCGACGCGGGCGTGCGGATGCAGACCGACCAACTGCTGCCCGGCCTCGCCGCCCTCGGCGCGGCCGCGGGCGCGGGCCTGTCCGGCACCACCGACATGCTGGCCCCGGTGCTCGCGCTGCTCGCCCAGATGGTCCCGACTCCCCGGCAGTCCGGCGCGGATCTGACCGAACTGCTCCGACGCCTGCGCGCGGCCATGCCGGAGACCGGCACCGGGCCCGCGCTGAACGCCGAGATCGATCTGAGCGGTGTGCCGGTGCTGGCCCCGCTGCTGGGAGGTGCCCGATGAATCCCGGTGTGCCCGAGCCGATCCCGTCGCGGGAAGGCCCCACCGCTGTGGCGATGACGGTTCCGCTGCTGAACGGTGCGATGAACTCCGTTGTGTCCGTGGCGCTTCCGCGGGGAGGTGTCCGATGAAGGTCGGGGCCGCCGCGTGGCGGCTGGGGCTGTTCGCCGTCGTGATGATCGTCGTGCTGGGGCTGGTGTTCACCGCGATCAAGCGGCCGGTGGCCGGGCCGACCGAGGCGCACGACGCGCTGTTCACCGACGCCAACGGGCTGAAGGTCGGCGACGACGTGCGGATGAACGGCGTGCAGATCGGCAAAGTCGACGGCATCGAACTCGACGGGACGCGGGCGCGGGTTCGCCTGTCGCTGAAGACCGATGCCCCGGTCTACGACAACTCGAAGCTGGCGATCCGCTACCAGAACCTCACCGGCCAGCGCTACATCGACCTGCAACAGCAACCGCAGCCGGGCGCGCGGCTGGCCGCCGGGGTCACCATCGGCACCGACCGCACCGTGCCGTCGTTCGATGTGACCAGCGTGTTCAACGGCCTGAAACCGGTGCTGGCCACCATCTCCCCCGAGGAGATCAACCAGTTCAGCGCCAGCATGGTCGCTTTGATCGAGGGCGACGGCGGCGGGGTCGGCCCGGCCTTCGACGCGATCGCCAAACTCGCCTCGCACGTCAAGGACCGCCAGGCCGTCATCGATACGGTCATCCACAATCTGGCCGACCTCAACGACACCACCGGCGGCAACATCCACTACCTGGTGCCGCTGCTGTCCCGGCTCGCCGACATCTTCCAAGGGCTGCAATCGAATATGGCCGGGCTGGCGCAGTTCGCGATGGCCGCGCCCTCGGTGCTGGGCCCGCTGGACAACCTGTTCGACGCCCTCGGCCTGCGGACCCCCGACGACGTCGACGCGCTGATCCGCCAGATCTTCCCCGATCCGCAACAGGCCGTCGAGGTGTTCGACAAGCTACCCGGCCTGCTCGCCGGACTGGACGCGGCCGTGCCGAAGTCCGGCGCGGGCTGGAAACCGCAGTGCAGCAAGGGAAACGCGGAGGTGCCGCAGGTGCTGGGCGTGCTCGTCGCGGGACAGCGGGTGGCGATATGCAACGGATGAGGCTGTTCGCCGAGCGCCGCGTGGTCGGCGACGCCGACAAGCGCCGTCGCGAGGTGCGGCTCGGCGTCATCGGCGCGGTGCTGGTGACGCTGTGCGTGGTCGTGGCGGGCGCGCTGTACGTGGTGCCGTTCGGGAAGAGGACCTATGTCGCCGAACTGGCCGAGGCGCAGTCGGTCAAGGCGGGCGACGACATCCGCGTCGCCGGAATCCCCGTCGGCACCGTGAAATCGCTGGAGCTGCGACCGGATCGGGTGCTCATGCGGTTCACCGTCGACCGCAAGGTGTTCGTCGGCGACCAGTCCACCCTCGACGTGCGGATGCTCACCATCATCGGCGGCAACTACGTCGCGCTGTTCCCCTCGGGCCGCAACGCCCTGGGCGACAAGCACATTCCGATGGATCGGGTGCGGCTGCCCTACAGCCTGGTGCAGACCTTCCAGGACGCGGCCGAACCGCTGCGCAAGATCGACGGCGACACCCTGCGCCGCAATCTGGCCGCGCTCGGCACCACCGCCGAACAGGCCCCCGACGCGCTGCGCACCACCCTGGACACCCTGAACACCTATGTGGACCTGCTGAATCGGCAGCGCACCGACGTGTCCAAGGCGATCGCCGCCGCCAGCGAGTACGTGACCATGTACGACGGCGCGAAGGGTTCGCTGCACCGGCTGATCGATGTCACGAACCTGATGGAGACCCTGGTCCTGGACAAACGCGCGGAACTGCGTGAGGGTCTGCGCCTGCTCAACGCGACCATCGGACGGCTGGCGGTGCTCGCCCCGGCCTGGGACGCGACGGTGAAGCCGAAGCTGCAACAGCTGCTCGACGCCGCGCCGCGCCTGGAACAGCTCGGCAAGGATCTGGACCCGGTCGTCGCCTCGGTGCAGGACCTGCAACAGCAGCTGTCGCGGCTGGACATCCCCGACAACGGGATCACCGTCGACCAGTCCGGGCAGACCGTGACCGCGCCCGTCTGCGTGCCGGTGCCGGGGAAGGACTGCTGATGCTGCACAAGGTTCTCGCCTCGCGCGGGTTCATGTCGGTGGCGGGCACGGTGGTCGCGATCGCCGTCGTGGTGGTCGGCTACCTGATCGCCTTCCAGCCGATGAAGAAGACCCAGAGCTACTGCGCGATCATGCCCGACAGCCTCGGCCTCTACGTCGGCAACCAGGTCACCATGCGCGGCATCGTGGTCGGCAAGGTCACCTCCATCGCGCCGGAGGGCAAGGGCGTCAAGGTCGGCTTCGCCGTCGAGGCGGACAAACCGGTCTACGCCGACGCGGGCGCGACCACGCTCGCCGACAGCATCGTCGCCGCCCGGCAACTGGCCGTGGTGACCTCGGGCAAGAACACCGCGCACTGGAATCCCGGGCAGTGCATCACCAAGACGCTCACGCCCAAGAGCATCACCGAGACGCTGAACGCGGTGGCGCAGTTGGCCTCTCAGATCAACGGCGGCGACGGCACGACGCCCGACGCGCTCGCGCACGGCCTGGCCGAGCTGAATGTGGCGACCGCCGGGACGGGCCCGCAGATCAACGAGATCGTCACCAAGCTGAGCGCCGCGCTGGCCTCGCCGGACGCCGATATCGCCAATCTCACCGGGATCTTCGACGCGTTCGCGTCGGTGGGTAGCAAGGTCGAACAGTATTGGGGCGACCTGCAATCCATGCTGACCCGGCTCGCGCCCGTGCTGAACGCGGCGCGCACCGATCTGCTGGAGCCGGGCGCACAGGTGCTCGACGGGCTGGGGCAGTTGCTGCCGGTGCTCAACGACCTCACCACGATCTTCGGCGATCCGCTCATGCGGGGTCTGGACGCGACGGTGCCGCTGGTGAAATTCCTTCGCGCGCACGTCGGTTCGCTCGCGCAGGTGATCTCGATGACGCCGGTGCTGACCGACGCCTTCCGCGCGGTCGGGGAGCACGGCATCGGGTACGCGCCGCCGAAAGTGGCGCTGCCGCAGGACAACGCGGATCAGGTGTGCGCCGCGGTGAACGCGCTCGCGCCCGGCCGCTGCGCCGCCGACGGCGGTGCGGCGAAGGTCGACATGGCGGCGCTGGTATTCGGATTGGCAGGGGCGCGATGAGAAGACGACTGCTCACGGGCCTGACCCTCGTGTTGGTCGCGGTGCTGCCCGCCGCCGGGTGCGCCTTCGACCCGTCCTCGGTGCCGGTGCCCGGCACGACCGTGTCCGGCGATACCTACCGGGTGCGCATCGAATTCGCCAACGCCCTCAACCTGCCCGCGCGCGCCAAGATCATGGCCAACGGCGCGCAGGTCGGGACCGTCACCGGGGTCTCGCTGAGGGACGCCGCGACAGCCGGGGGGCGCGGCGGCTACGTGGTGGTCGACGCCGACATCTCCCGCTCCGTGCGACTGCCCACGACCACGCGCGCCGAACTGCGGCAGAACACCGTGCTCGGCGACATCCACGTCGCCCTGCTCACCCCGACCGACGGCTTCGGGCAGCTGCTCGCCGACGGCGGCACCATTCCGCTCGCGCAGACGAAACCGCCTGTGCAACTGGAGGATACGATGGCCGCCATCGCCACCTTCACCCAGGGCGGCGCGGTGCAGCAGTTGCAGGACACCATCGACCAGATCAACGACGTGCTGCCGCAACAGACCAGCGAGACCGCGCGCATCGGCAAGACCCTCGCCGCCGACGCCGTGGACCTGGCCGCGCACCTGGATGAGCTGGACTCGCTGCTCGACGGGGTGGACAACAATCCCAATGTGCTGCACGAGATCCGGCCGGAGCTGTTCGATCTGCTGCAACAGGTCTCGGTGGACCAGATGGACGGCATCGCCCCGTCCATAGTGGGCGTGACCAAGATCTTCGGCGTGCTCGGTCCGATCGGCACCTCGCTGACGTGGCTGGGACCGTTGTTGCGGAACGCCGACGGGGCGGTGAACGCCTTCCTGCCGCTGGTCGCCTCGGCGCGGCCGCTGGATCTGAGCCAGCCGTCGAATCTGCGAGCGGTCGTGGAGCTGGTGCGGGACAAGATCATTCCGCTGGCGCAGGCGCCGAAGATGAACATCACCGGGGTGCGCACCGACGCCGCGGCCGGGATGCCCGCGACCGAGCAGACCGACCGGATCATCCAGACCCTGCGCATGATCGGAGTCGTGCGATGAAACTCGGTTCGCTGGTCTCGCTCGGCGGCATCGCGGCCATCACCGTGCTCGGCGCGAGCTATCTGACCTTCGGGGTGGTCAAGGTCGATCCCTTCGCGGACTACGACCACGCCACCATGGTGCTCACGAATTCCGGTGGGCTGGCGGAGAATTCGCCCGTGCTGCTCACCGGGGTCGAGGTGGGCCGGGTGAGTTCGGTGCGCAATACCGGCGGCGGGGTCGAGGTGGGGCTGCGGCTGGCCGCCGATCGGCACGTGCCCACCGACAGCACGGTCGTCATCGAACATCTGTCCGCGCTCGGCGAACCCTATGTCGAGTTCCGGCCGAATTCCGTTGGCGGGCCGTACATTCGGGACGGGCAGCGGGTCCAGACCGCGAATGTGCGGATGCCGCTGTCGATTCCGGATGTGGCGCGGCTGGCGACGACGACGCTGAACCAGCTCGATCCGCAGGTGGTCGGCTCGCTGGTGAACACGCTGGAGAGGGCGCTGGCCGACACCGACGGGTCGATTCCGAACCTGGCCCGCGCGGGCGATCTGCTCGCGGCCTCGATCATGAGCCGCTCCCCGCAGATCGCCGGACTGCTGAACAGCTTCCAGGCCACCGCCACCGATATGGACTGGGCGGGCCCGGCCACCCTCGCCGCCGCGCCGGAGTGGATCGAATTCACCCGGTCGCTGAACGCGCTGGTCGGGACCGTCGGTACCATGGTCGACCGGCAGCCCGTCGAGCGGTACACCACCGGCAACGGGCTGGTGCCGGTGCTGACCAAGGTGATCGAGACGCTGCGGCGACTCGAACCGGACCTGCAATCCCTGGCCCCCGCGCTGCGGCCACTGGTGGAGGCGACGACCGCCACCGCGCCGCGCATCGATATCTCGGACCTCATCTCCCAGGCCCTCGGCGACGTCGACGCGAACGGCGCGGTGCGGGTGCGGGTAGCCGTGAAATAGGAAGGAGCTCGCGATGTCGGACGACGTTGTGACCGGAACCGAACAGGCTCGCGGCCCGCGAACCGTCTCGCTGCGGCTGTCGACCGTGGCGGTATCCGTCGCCTTGGTGGCGTTGGTCGCCGCGACCGTCGTCTTCGCGTCGCTGTGGGTCTCCGCGCGCGGTGAGCTGAGCGACCGGGACGCCGCGCTCGCCAACGACAAGCACGCCGAACAGGTGGCGACCGACTACGCGCTGGGCGCGTCGAACATCAACTTCCAGGACGTCGACTCCTGGGTGGGCAAGCTCGAGGCGAACACCACCCCGCAGCTGGCCGCTAAATTCGACGCCACCGCGCCGAAGCTGCGCGACATCCTCGTCCCGCTGAAGTGGACCTCGAGCGGCACGCCGATCACCGCCAAGGTGATGAGCACCGACAACGGGGTCTACAAGGTCGATGTGTTCCTGAACGTCACCTCCACCAGCGCCCAGACCCCCGAGGGCGCGCAGACCACGGTCACCTACACGGTGAACGTGGACCCGAACAACGGCTGGAAGGTCGCCGACGTCGGCGGCATGGCGGGCGCGCTGCCCAAGCAGTAGGCGGTAATCTCGAATCCATGGTGATGCGGATCCGCTCGGCGGCGCTGTTGGTGTGCGCCTTCGTCGTCTCCGCGTGGGCGGCGGTCCTGCTGCCCGCGGCCACCTCCGATTCGCTGCTGGCGGTGGGCGCGGCGGCCGTGCTCGCATTGGCCGTGGTCGCCTCGGTATCGGCGCGAGTCCCGTTGCCCGCGTTGGGGTTCCACGTCGGGCCACCGAGTTCCGCGCAGCGTCGACGCCGTGGGTCGTTCCTGCGGCAGAGCAATCCGGACACACCCGGCCGGGCACGGCCGAGGGCGCCCGGTCGCGATCGTTTCTGATCCGCGACCCTGTTTCCCTTTTCACCGTGTGAGGTGGTTCGTCCGTGCTCGATTTCGTGTATTACCCCGTGTCCGCTGTGCTGTGGGTGTGGCATACGGCCTTCGCCGCTGTCTTCGGCGCGTCGGTCGGTTTGTCCTGGGCGTTGGCCATCGTATTTCTGGTCATCACCTTGCGGCTGTTGTTGTATCGGCCGTTCCTGGCTCAGGTTCGTTTCGCCCGCACGATGGCCGTGTTGCAGCCCAAGATTCGTGAGTTGCAGGCCCGGCACGCCGGTGATCGTGAGCGGTTGGCCCGGGAGATGCGGGAGTTGCAGCGGGAGCACAACTTCAGCGTTCTGAGCGGGCTGGTTCCGATCGCCTCCCAGCTGTTGATCTTCGTCGGTCTGCTGCATGTCCTGCGGTCGTTCGATCACGCCGGCCGCAACTACGTCTTCGGTGCCGATCAGGTCCAATCCTTCTTGCGGGCGGACGTTTTCGGCGCGCCGCTGTCGGCCACGGTCTTCGGTTCGGGCGGGCATCTCCTCCCGCTCCTGGCATTGGCCATACCGCTGGTTGTGATGTCCGCTGTCGCAACCCATTTCACGGCCCGGGCATCGATCGCGCGCCAGACGGAATCCACCACGCAGGTCCGTGTCATCAATTTCATGACCTTGTGGCTGTTGCCGATCGGCTCGTTGCTCGCCGCGCTGATCATGCCGGTCGGGATTTTGATCTACTTTTCGACCAACAGTGTGTGGACGTTCGTGCAGCAGCATTATGTGCATCGGAAGTTGGGGCCCGTGGAGGCTGTCGGATCGAATGCGGCCGGGGAGGTCTAGCCGCCGCTCGTGACGGCACTACGGACGTGATGCGGGGTTCCCGACCGGATTCGGGAACCCCGCACCTCACCTCTCAACCCACACCCGGGCGACCGGCTTCCCCGCCTCGCCCGGGACGCCGGGGTGGGTGACCACCACCGCCGCCACCGTCAGGATCTGGTCCAGATCGACTTCCGCCGCGGCCAGCCGGGCGATGATGCCCAGCCGTCGCTCCGGGCCGCCGGGGCGGATGTCGATCTCGCCGTGGGTGGTTCGGGCCACGAAGAGGTGGCGTTGTGCGTCGTAGCGGGTCGGGACGCCGTCGCGGATGGCCCGGTAGGCGTCGAGATCGAGATCTCGATGACGGTCCGGGTCGATCAGGAGGTCGGCGATGTGCCGGTCCGCCTGGTCGTCCAGCAGCGAGGCCGAGGCCGGCTGCAGGTAGCGTGCCCGCTCCGCTACCCGTCGGCGGTACTCCTCGACGGGCTTGCGCAGCAACTCCCGGTGTCGCTCGGCCTCTGCGGCGAGGCGAGCGGAACCGGCATCGGACGTCGACGAGTACGACTCGGACATGGATAACGCCTTTCCTCGGGTTGCGGATGACTTTGTGGTGCAACCTGTTCGGCGTCCGATGGAGAGAAGTATGCCGGAGGGGTCCGACAAGTTTCGTCGCGTGCGCGGGGTCAGAGTGGTTTGGGCGTCCCGTAGTCGAGGCGGGCGACGACCGCGGCGACGGCGGCCTGCTGGTCGTCGGTGAGGGGTCGGGGCTGGCCGACGGCCGCGGCGTCGAGGTAGATGCCGCATGCCCATTCCAGTAGCAGCGCGTGCTCGACGGCCTGGTCCAGGCTCTGCCCGGTCGCCACCGCGCCGTGGTTGGCGAGTAGCACCGCGTGCCGGTCGACGAGCGAATTGCGTACGGCGGCGGCCAGTTCCGGGGTTCCGAACGGGTGGAACGGCACCACCGGCGTCGCCCCGCCCAGCGGCAGCTGCTGATAGTGGATCACCGGCAGTTCGTCGCGCACCAGACCGAGCGCGATCGCGCGCGGCGCGTGGGTGTGCACCACCGCCCGCACCGGGAAGTCCCGATAGATCCCCAGATGCAACAGCAGCTCCGAGGTCGGCGCCAGCCCTCCGGCCACGACCGCCCCGTCCGGATCGACCACGGTCACCTCGTCGGCGGTGAGCCGTCCGAGCACCGTCCCGGTCGCGGTGATCGCGATCAGATCGTCCACGCGCACACTGACATTGCCCGCGGTCCCGATCAGCAACCCCGCCTCGGCCAGACGTCGGCAGGCCGCGGCCACCTCGGCGCGCTGGCTGGGCAGCAGTGTCGGCATGGCGCTCAGCCTATTCAACAGCCCGGCGTCACGAACGCGCGCAGATAGCCCCCGGACTGCCGCACGTACATCCACGCCCAATACCGCAGCCCGGATTCGGCGGGACTCGCGCGCATGGTGATCTCCCCGGAGAAGCACTTGCCCACGATGTAGCGGGCCCGGGACACGTGCGGGGTGTTCGTGACGACGATGATGTGCCGCCACCCGTGCCGCGCCGCCTGCCGCGCGATCTCCTGCGCCTCGCCCTGGGTGGTCCACGGGTCGGGCACGAAACACTGGACGTGGAACGGGTATTCGCCGTCGCAGTACTTGTCCATCACCGGATCGTCGGCCCCGGTCGACCGTGAGATGAGCAGATCCGGGGCGTACCCGCGGCGGGCCAGATCGAGCCCGATGTCGAAGCGCGCGTAGGCCGTTCCGCCCAGCACGACGATCGCGTCGGCCGGCCGCAACGGATCGATCTGCGGCCGCACGAACACCGGCAGCCCCGCGATGGCGACACCCGCGATCAGCACGACCGAGCCGACGAGCGCGACCACGGCTCGTCGGAGTGCACCCACACAGCGACGATACCGGTCCTGTGGGGGTGCCTCCGTGAGCTGCGGTTCACACCGCCCCTACCGCGGCGCCTCTGTAGGCACGGCCTGCGCGGTTCGGTGGGAGCTTCCGCCCCAGCCGACGTGGGATTCGGCGCGCATACGGTTCACCATGTGCGGGTAGTGCAGTTCGAAAGCCGGTCGCTCCGAGCGGATTCGGGGCAACTCGTGGAAGTTGTGGCGGGGCGGCGGGCTGGTGGTGGCCCATTCGAGGGAGTTGCCGTAACCCCAGGGGTCGTCGACGGCGACGACCTCGCCGTACCGGTAGCTCTTGAACACATTCCACACGAACGTGACCATCGACAGGCCGAGCACGAACGAGCCGACCGTGGAGATCTCGTTGAGCACGGTGAAGTTGTCGGTCGGCAGATAGTCCGCGTACCGGCGCGGGAAACCCTCCGCGCCCAGCCAGTGCTGCACGAGGAAGGTCAGGTGGAAGCCGAAGAACGTGGTCCAGAAATGCAATCTGCCGAGCCGCTCGTCTAGGAAGCGGCCGGTCATCTTGGGGAACCAGAAGTAGATTCCGCCGAAGGTGGCGAACACGATCGTGCCGAACAGCACGTAATGGAAATGCGCCACAACGAAATACGAGTCGGTCACGTGGAAGTCCAACGGCGGGCTCGCCAGAATGACCCCCGACAGCCCACCGAACAGGAACGTCACGATGAATCCGAGCGCCCACAGCATCGGCGTCTCGAACGTGAGCTGCCCCCGCCACATGGTCCCGATCCAGTTGAAGAACTTCACCCCCGTCGGCACCGCGATGAAGAACGTCATGATCGAGAAGAACGGCAGCAGTACCGCTCCCGTGGCATACATGTGATGCGCCCACACCGCCACCGACAGGGCCGCGATGCTCAGGGTCGCGTACACCAGCGCGGTGTACCCGAACACGGGTTTGCGGCTGAACACCGGAATGATCTCGGTGACGATCCCGAAGAACGGCAGCGCGACGATGTAGACCTCCGGATGCCCGAAGAACCAGAACAGATGCTGGTAGAGGATGGGCCCGCCGGTGGCCGGATCGTAGATGTGCCCGCCCAGATGCCGGTCCACCTCGAGGGCCATCAGCGCGGCGGTCAGAATCGGAAAGGCCAGCAGCACAAGCACGCTGGTGACCAGGACGTTCCAGGTGAAGATCGGCATCCGGAACATGGTCATCCCGGGCGCGCGCAGACACACCACGGTCGTGATCATGTTGACCCCGCCCAGGATCGTGCCGACACCCGACAGGGCCACGCCCATCACCCACAGGTCACCACCGACGCCGGGGGAGTGCTCGATCAGGCTGAGCGGGGTGTAGGCGGTCCAGCCGAAGTCGGCCGCGCCGCCCGGGGTGAGGAATCCGCCCGTGGCGATCAGCGCGCCGAACAGGTACATCCAGTAGCTCAGCGCGTTCAGCCGCGGGAACGCCACATCCGGCGCGCCGATCTGCAACGGCAGCACGCAGTTGGCGAAGCCGAACACGATCGGCGTCGCGTAGAACAGCAGCATGATCGTGCCGTGCATGGTGAACAGCTGGTTGTACTGCTCGGTGGAGAGGAATTGCAGATGCGGCCGGGCCAGCTCCGCGCGCATCAGCAACGCCATCAACCCGCCGACGAGGAAGAACGCCATCGCGGACACGATGTACATGACCCCGAGCAGTTTGGGGTCGGTGGTGGTCATGACGTCCCAGACGCGGGAGCCCTTCGGGCCCGAGCGGCGCGGATAGGGCCGGGCCGCGTCGATCCGGGGCGTGTCGCGGGACGGTGCTGTGGTCACAGTTCCTCCTCGAGCCCAACCGGTTTCGAGTGTGGCACCGGGGGAAGATCGTTTGCGCCGAATGCCGACCGATAATGTTCGCCAAAAGTTCGCCAAACCTCGTTAGTCGCCACGGGTACCGGGGTACCCGCGCCGAAACGACCCACACGACGAGGGGTGCTCATGACCGCAGCCTGGCCCAGCTCGTTCGGAACGTTCGATGACATCTTCAGCCGGTTCTTCGGCCCCGGCCTCACCGCTCAGCCACCCGTCCAACGCACCGACCTGGCCCGTCTCCTGAGCGATAATGCCAAGAATCTGCTCACCGAGGCGCGCGACGCGGCGCGGCAATGGGGAAATTCCGAGATCACCCCGGAACATCTCCTCTACGCCGCCGCGCGAGTGCAGCCGTCCCGCACCGTGATCGGCGAACTCGGCCTCGACCCGGACAAGATTGCCAACCAGATGCGGGAGGCCATGAACCGGAACGGGTCGAGCGAGGCCGGACAAGACGACGGGGTGGTGGGGTTCGGCCCGGCGGCCCGGCTCACCCTGCGGGCGGCCCAGCGCAGCGCGGCCGAGGCGGGCGCCAGTTACATCGGGCCCGAACACATTCTGCTCGGCATCGCCTCGAACTCCGATTCGCCTGCGGCGCAGGCACTTTCGGGTGCCAAGCTGCCCAGCGGCGAGGGGCCGCGCAAGCAGAGCGACACCCCCACGCTCGACGAGTACGGTCGCGATCTGACCGCCGAGGCCCGCGCGGGCGAGGTCGATCCGGTGGTCGGGCGCGCGGAGGAGATCCAGCAGACCGTCGAGATCCTGTCGCGGCGGCGCAAGAACAATCCGGTGCTGATCGGCGATCCGGGCGTGGGCAAGACCGCGATCGTGGAGGGGCTGGCCCAGCGCATCGTCAACGACGAGGTGCCCAGCACC
The DNA here is from genome assembly GCF_042874315.1 of Nocardia sp. NPDC004068. Classification (NCBI taxonomy): domain Bacteria; kingdom Bacillati; phylum Actinomycetota; class Actinomycetes; order Mycobacteriales; family Nocardiaceae; genus Nocardia; species Nocardia sp. NPDC004068. Next base: position 232,009 of record NZ_JBIAMW010000011.1, on the reverse strand, counting down.
CTCGCCGGGCGGCGGGTGGTCGCCCTCGACGTCGGCTCGCTGGTGGCGGGCAGCAAGTATCGCGGCGAATTCGAGGAACGGCTCACCAAGGTCCTCGACGAGGTGCGCGCGCATTCCGACGAGCTGATCCTGTTCATCGACGAACTGCACACGATCGTCGGCGCGGGATCGGGCGGCGAGGGCTCGATGGACGCGGGCAATCTGCTCAAACCCGCCCTGGCCCGCGGCGAACTGCACGCCATCGGCGCGACGACCATCGACGAGTACCGCCGCCACATCGAGAAGGACGCCGCGCTGGAACGCCGCTTCCAACCCGTGCTGGTGTCGGAACCCTCGGTGACCGACACCATCGAGATCCTGCGCGGCCTGGTCGACACCTACGAGGAACACCATCGGGTGCACTACGCCGACGAGGCGCTGGTGGCCGCCGCGGAGATGTCGGATCGATACATCACCGACCGCTTCATGCCGGACAAGGCCATCGACCTGATCGACCAGGCGGGCGCGCGGGTCCGGTTGCGCGCGCACATGCCCGGCCCGCAGCTGCGCGAGGCCAAGGAGGAGCTGGCCCGGCTGGAACGGGAGAAGGACGCCGCGGTCGCGGCCGAGGACTACGCCCGCGCCGACGAGCTCAAGGCACAGTTGGGTGCGGCTCAGGAACGGGTCGAGCACGTGGCGAACGACGACTCGCCCACGGTCCGCGTCGACGACATCGCCGAGATCGTCTCCCGCCGGACCGGCATCCCGGTCGCGGAGCTGACGGTCGAGGAGAAGCAGCGCCTGCTACGGCTCGAGGAGGTGCTGCACAAGCGGGTCGTCGGGCAGGACGAGGCCATCGTCGCGGTGGCCGAGGCGGTGCGGCGGGCGCGCGCGGGGATGAAGGATCCGAACCGGCCCATCGGGTCGTTCCTGTTCCTCGGGCCGACCGGCGTCGGCAAGACCGAGCTGGCGAAGGCGTTGGCGGAGGCCGTCTTCGGCGACGAGAACCGGATGATCCGCTTCGATATGAGCGAGTTCCAGGAGAAGCACACCGTCTCCCGGCTGGTCGGCGCACCGCCCGGATACATCGGTTACGACGACGCGGCCCAGCTCACCGATCGCGTTCGGCGGCAACCGTATTCGGTGATCCTGTTCGACGAGGTCGAGAAGGCGCATCCGGACGTGTTCAACGTGCTGTTGCAGCTGCTCGACGACGGCCGGGTCACCGACGCCAAGGGGCGCACGGTGGATTTCAAGAACACCATCGTCATCATGACCAGCAATATCGGCTCCGACCTCATCCTGCGCGCCCCGGCCGGGGACGTGGACGCGCTCACCCCGGAGCTGACCGAACGGCTGCGGCAGCACTTCCGGCCCGAATTCCTCAACCGGATCGACGAGACCATCGTGTTCCAGCGGCTCGACAAGACCCAGCTGCGCCGGATCGTGGATCTGGTGCTCGACGGGCCGCGCCGCCGGTTGCGCGCCCAGGACATCGACCTCGACGTCACCGACGCCGCACGAGATCGCTTGGCGGAGAACGGGTATCAGCCCGAGTTCGGGGCGCGGCCGTTGCGCCGGACCGTGCAGCGGGAGCTGGAGAACCGGATCTCCACCCTCGTGCTGGGCGGGGAACTGAATCCCGGGGACACCGTGCGGGTCGACGCCGACGACGCCGGATTGGAGGTCGCGGCGGTGAGCCGGGACGGAAAGGCGGCTTCGCTCGCGGGAAACTGAAACTCGTTCTACAGTGTCGGCCAGGAGGTGGATCATCGTGGATCTCGTGGCCGTGGAGCGGATTCGCGCGCTCAAGTACCGGTACCTGCGCGCGCTGGACCTCAAGCGCTGGGACGAGTTCGCCGACACGCTCGCCGAGGACGCGGTCGGGGAGTACGGCTCGCCCTCGGGCGGGCGGCCGCTGCGGTTCGCGAGCCGGCAGGAGATCGTGGACTTCATGCGGGACTCGCTGAGCGGCAATATCGTCACCGTGCACGTGTGCTCGCATCCGGACATCGAGGTGGACGGCGAAACCGCAACGGGCAGTTGGTGTCTGGAGGACACGGTCATCGTCCCCGAACACGGGGTGCTGATCCGCGGCGCCGCCTACTACCGCGACCGGTACCGGCTCGACGGCGGGCGGTGGCGAATCGCGCACACCGGATACGAGCGCATCTACGAGGCGATGCTGCCGCTGTCGTCGATGCCCGGGTTCACGCTCACCGCCAATCGATGGGCGCCGGATCAGGTGTCGTAGCCGCGCGGTATCGGGCGCCCTGGTCCGCCCGATCGGGAAACCCGATGTGGCCCAGTGCCTTCGGGAGCAGAGCAGCCTCGGCGGCCACGAGCCGAGCGCGCGGTGGCGTCGGCGGCCGCGAGCTGAGCGCGGTGGGCCAGGCGGCCGTGAGCTGAGCGCGCGGTGGCGTCGGCGGTCGTGAGCCGAGCGCGCGGTGGCCTCGGTGGCCGCGAGCCGAGCCCGCAGTGGCGCGAGCGGGGTCGCCGTCGGCAGGGCGGCCATACTTGCCCCGGCCGACGCCGAACCGAGGGGCCGCCGCCGAACCGAGGGGCCGCCGCCGAACCGAGGGGCCGCCGCCGAGCCGAGGGGCCGACGAGGCGGTCGGGTCAGGCGGTTCGGGCGCGGGCGTGGTCGCGGCGGATCGCGGAGGGGGTGGTGTGCCACCAGCGGCGGCAGCAGCGGGTGAGGGTGGATTGGTCGGCGAGGCCGATGAGGGAGGCGACCTGGCTCAGGGGGAGGTCGGTGGAGGTGAGGTAGCGGTGGGCCTCGGTGCGGCGGACCTCGTCGAGGATGGTGGCGAAGGAGGTGCCCGCGGTGGCGAGGCGGCGTTGCAGGGTGCGCGGGTGCATGGTGAGAAGGCTTGCGACGGCGGCGATTTCGGGGGTGGTGGTGCCCAGGAGTTGCCGGGCGGCGGCGCTGACCTGGGAGACCAGGGAGGCTCCGGCGTCGCCCGCCTGCTCGGCGAGGAAGGCCACCGCCAGGCGGCGCAGCTTCTCGTCGCCCGCGGCGAGGGTGTGCGAGGCGAGGCTGCGGGGGACGCGCAGCATGGCGCGCGGCCGCTCGAAACGGACCGGTGCGCCGAAGAACTGCTCGTACACCTCCACCGGGGCGGGCGGCCGATACGGCAGATCCACCGACCGCAGCGCGTAGGGACCCTCGACGAGCCGCTGGATCGCGCGGTGCAGGAACGCCAGTCCGAGGTCGGTGCCCTGCACGGGCGGGGGCGACGGCACCCCGTAGTGCAGGGCGATCAGGCCGCGGTCGCCGTACGGGTCGGGCTCGAGGCGCAGGCTCAGCGCGCGGGCGTGCACGAACAGGTAGCGGGAGGTGCACTCGAGCGCGTCGGCGAGGGTCGGGGAGGTGCGGATGGCCAGCGCCAGCGGGCCGAGCATCCCCAGATCCTGGCGGGCGGCGATGCGTAGGCCGAGATCGGGACAGTGCAGCCGCTCGGCGGCGATCTCCAGGACGGCCGCCACGTTGGTATCGGAAATCAGCAGGTCGTCGGCGTCGAGCGCGGCGACGGGCAGACCGGCGAGCACGGCGAATTCGTCCGCGTTCCCGCCCAATTCCGCGACCGTGGCGCGGAACCCGCGCAACCCGGCCGATCTGATCGCCGCCATGTCGTCCAGAATCAAATAGTTGTCGCGTAGAGTCAAGAAGTCATGGTCGTCGGTCAGGAAACTGGAAGTATGGAACATCTCGACGTGGTCATCGTCGGCGCGGGGCTGTCCGGCATCGGGGCCGCCTACCGGTTGCAGACCGAGCTCCCCGGTAAGAGCTACGCCATCCTCGAGGCCCGCGACGCCCTCGGCGGCACCTGGGATCTGTTCCGCTATCCGGGCATCCGATCGGATTCGGACATGTTCACCCTCGGCTATCCGTTCCGGCCCTGGCGCGACGCCAAATCCATCGCCGACGGCCCGTCGATCCTGCGCTACATCCGGGAGACCGCGAGCGACAACGGTATCCAGCAGCGAATCCGGTTGCGCACCAAGGTGATCGGGGCCGAGTGGTCCACTGGCGACGCCCGCTGGACGCTCACCGTCGAGCGCGACGGCGAAAGGAGTTCGCTCACTTGCGGATTCCTGTACTGCTGCTCGGGATACTACGACTACGATCAGGGGTATTCGCCGGAATTCCCTGGGGTGGAATCGTTCTCGGGCACCATGGTGCATCCGCAGTTCTGGCCGGAGGATCTCGACTACCGGGGCAAGCGGGTCGTGGTGATCGGCAGCGGCGCGACCGCGGTGACGCTGGTGCCGTCCATGGCCGACGAGGCCGAGCTGGTGACCATGTTGCAGCGCAGTCCCACCTGGATCTCGGCGGTGCCCGGGCGCGACAAGTACGCCGACCGGATTCGCGAGCTGCTGCCGCCCGCGCTGGCGCATCGGGTGATCCGGACCAAGAACATCCTGTTCAATGTGGGCTTCTACCAGTACTGCCGCCGTCGCCCGGAGGCCGCGCGCAAGCTGCTGACCGGGCTGACCACCCGCATCCTCAAGGACGAGGCGCTGGTCGCCGAGCACTTCACGCCCAGCTACAACCCGTGGGATCAGCGGCTGTGCGCCGCGCCGGACGCCGACTTCTTCAAGGCCATGCGCAAGGGCAAGGCCGAGGTGGTCACCGATCGCATCGATACCTTCGTGCCCGAGGGCATCAAGCTGGCGTCGGGGAAGGTGCTGCCCGCCGATATCGTCGTCTCCGCCACGGGGCTGAAACTGCTTGCGTTCGGCGGTATTTCGCTGGTCGTGGACGGCGAGCCGGTGAAACTGTCCGAGCGGTTCGTCTGGCAGGGCACGATGATGACCGGGGTGCCGAACTTCGCGGTGTGCATCGGATACACCAACGCGTCCTGGACGTTGCGGGCCGATCTCACCTCGCGGCTGGTGTGCCGGGTGCTGGCGTTCATGGACCGGCGCGGCTATCGCGGCGTGGTCCCCGAGCCCGAGGGCGATCTGGCCGAGCATCCGCTGCTGGACCTCGCCTCCGGCTACATCCAGCGCTCGATCGCCGACTTCCCGCGCCAGGGCGACCGGCATCCGTGGAAGGTGCGGCAGAACTACCTGCTCGACTCCGCCACGACCATGCGCACCAATCTCGATCGGACGCTGAAGCCGGTGGATCGGGCACCGGCGTTGCAACGAGCTTGAGTGTGGTGGGGGTGAATTCCCGCGGGCCTCGATGATCGCTGACGGTGAGTTCGGGACGCGGCCCGGCCTGATGCCGGAGGTGTGCTGGGGGCGTTGGTGGGTACGCGGCCGGTGTGGACCATTCACGGGCACCGATGGTGGAAGCACTGGCCGACTATCAGCGTCTGGGGCGGTACGGGTTCACCCCGCCCGGGCATCGGCAGGGGCGCGGCGCGGATCCGCGCGTGCGCGAGATACTCGGCGGCGCGCTGCAAGTCGATGTGCTGGCGGGGCCCGGTGTGGACGACCGGCTTTCGCGCGGCGGGTATCTCGGTGACGCCGAGGAGTTGATGGCCGACGCCGTGGGCGCGGAGATGGCGTTCTTCTCCACGTGTGGCAGTTCGTTGTCGGTCAAGGCGGCGATGATGGCGATCGCGGGTGGGGACGGCGGCCTGATCCTCGGGCGCGACAGCCACAAGTCCGTGACGGCCGGACTGATCTTCTCCGGTGTGCAGCCGCACTGGATCACGCCGCGCTGGGACGAGGATCGGCACTTCTCCCATCCGCCCTCGCCGGAGCAGGTGCGCGCGGCGTGGGAACGGCATCCCGAGGCCGCGGGTGCGCTGATCGTCAGCCCGAGCCCGTACGGCACCTGCGCCGATATCGCGGCGATCGCCGAAATCTGCCATGAGCGTGGCAAACCGCTCATCATCGACGAGGCGTGGGGCGCGCATCTGCCGTTCCACGACGACCTGCCGACCTGGGCCATGAACGCGGGCGCGGATATCTGCGTGGTGAGCGTGCACAAGATGGGTGGGGGTTTCGAGCAGGGTTCGGTCTTCCACGCCCAGGGCGATCTGGTCGACTTCGGTCGGTTGAAGTTGTGCGCGGATCTGCTCATGACGACGAGCCCGAATGTGTTGCTGTACGCGGCGATCGACGGGTGGCGGCGGCAGATGGTCGAGCACGGGAACGAATTGCTCGGCGCCGCACTGGAAACCGCGCGACGGGCGCGCGAGGAGCTGGCGCGGATTCCCGGCATCGAGGTGATGGAGGAGCAGCTGCTGGGCGTGGAGGCGTCGCACGATCTCGATCGGATGCAGGTGCTCATGGACGTATCCGCCACGGGCGCTTCGGGTTACGAGGTGGCGGACTGGATGCGCGAGAACCGCCGCATCGACCTCGGGCACAGCGATCATCGGCGGGTGCTGGCGACGTTGTCGATGGCCGACGACAAGACGACCGTCGACGCCCTGGTGGACGCGTTGACCGCGTGGCGCGTCCAATTGTCCGATCCCGCACCGCATCCCATCGATCTGCCCGCGCCGCGCGATCTCCAGTTGGAGACGGTCATGCTGCCGCGCGACGCGTTCTTCGGGCCGACCGAGGCGGTGCCGATCGAGCAGGCGGCCGGGCGGATCGCGGCCGAACAGGTGACGCCGTATCCGCCGGGGATTCCGGTGATCGTGCCCGGCGAGCTGATCGATCGGGCCGTCGTCGACTATCTGCGCAGCGGAATCGAATACGGCCTGAACGTCCCGGATCCGCAGGATCCCGAATTGAAGACGCTGCGGGTCGTGGCCCGATGAGTGAGCTCCCCGTTGTCGAGACGCTGGACGAACTCACCGACCTGATCACCCACAATCCCCTCTACCTCCGCTACTCCCACGGCCCCGAGGCCGACGCCGAGGCCGGCCCCAGCCGCGACTACGAGGCCGAGGTCACCCTCCCCGGCCTCTCGGTCACCACCCTCGTCCCCGAACCCTGGTGGCCCCGCCCCGCTCGCGAATGGGTGGCCCGCCGCCTCTGCAAATACTCCGAACTCGGCGCCGAGCGAGGCCGATTCGCCTGGCTCCTCACCGGCCACGAGGTGGGCCGCGGCCCCGACCACGAACCCGTCGTCACCGCCATCACCCCCGTCGCCCGCATCTCCGACACCGTCATCGACGAGGCCCAGAAGCTCTACCACGACCGCTTCCAGGTAGGCCGCGACTCCCGCTCCTGACCCAGGCCCACGAACCCAGCCGCACCCTTTATTCGGATCCGCACACGTTGTATAGCCCTGTAAGGGGTGCGGATTCGAATAAAGGGTGCGGCTGGGGTGGTTTACCTGGGGAATGTGATGGCCGATTGCCGCCAGTGTGGGGAGGTGGGGTGGGGGAGATTGGTGGGGTACGGGAATCGGAAAGGAGTTGTCATGGGTGTGTTCACCACGGTGGAGAGCCCGGTGGGGGAGTTGGTGTTGGTGGGGGAGAAGGTTGGGGGGTCGGTGGTTTTGACTCGGGTTTCGATGGGTGGGGGGAGCGGGGGCGGGGTTGAGTGGGGGGAGGGGTTCGCGGAGATCGTGGAGCAGTTGCGGGGGTATTTCGCGGGGGAGGTTCGGCGGTTCGATGTCGAGGTTCGGGGGGTGGGGAGTGAGTTTCAGCGGCGTGTGTGGGGGGCGTTGGATGAGATTCCGTATGGGAGCACGGTGAGTTATGGGGAGATCGCGGCTCGGGTGGGGGCGCCGCGGGCGGCGGTGCGGGCCGTGGGGGCGGCCATCGGGGCCAATCCGTTGTTGATCGTGCGGCCTTGCCATCGGGTGATCGGGGCCAATGGGTCGCTGACGGGATACGCGGGCGGGATCGAGCGGAAGCGGCGGTTGTTGGAGCTCGAGGGTGTGGGGTGAGTGGAATGCGGTCGAGGAAGGAGATGGGCGTGGGGCGGTTGGGAGTGGTTGAGGGAGGGGTGCGGTGAGTGGGGAGGCGGGGAAGCGGTCGGTGGCGGATGTTGTCGCGGAGCAGGATTGGGGGCGGTTGGGGCGGGAGTTGGATGAGTTCGGGTATGCGTTGACCGGGCCGTTGTTGTCGGGGGAGCGGTGTCGGGAGGTGGCGGAGATGTATGGGGACGATCGGCGGTTTCGGAGTACCGTCGATATGGCTCGGCATCGGTTCGGGGCGGGGGAGTATCGGTACTTCACGCACGAGTTGCCGGAGGTGGTACGGGAGTTGCGGGGGGCGTTCTATCCGGAATTGCTTGGGGTGGCGCGGGATTGGGCGGGGCGGTTGGGGCGGGCGGGGTCGTGGCCGGAGGGGTTGGCGGAGTGGGTGGCCCGGTGTCATGCGGCGGGGCAGACGAAATCGGCTCAGATACTGTTGCGGTACGGGCCGGGGGACTGGAACGCGCTGCATCGGGATCTGTTCGGGGAGATGGTGTTTCCGTTGCAGGTGGTCATCGGGCTGGACACCCCGGGAGTGGATTACACCGGCGGGGAGTTCCTCATGGTCGAGCAGCGGCCGCGGGCGCAGTCGCGGGGAGCCGCGGTGACGCTGCCGCGGGGACACGGGTTGATCTTCACCACTCGCGAACGGCCCGTGCGGAGTTCACGCGGCTGGTCGGCCGCGCCGATGCGCCACGGGGTGAGCGTCGTGCGTTCCGGGCGGCGGCACACCCTCGGCCTCGTCTTTCACGAGGCGTGATGTACACATTGCTGGGCGCAAACGGCCGGCCCTACCGCAGTGCCGAAAACCCACGCGCACAACCCGATTCAATCGAACCGGGACCTCGCTCGCGGGCGGCGGCCGAGCGGTGTCGGGTGGGGTGCGAAGCGGCGGTGGGTGTAGCGGAGGGCGGCCAGGAGGAGGAGGGCTACTGCGGCGGCGGCGTAGTCGGCGGTGGCGGCGCCGAAGATGGCCAGGGCGCCGAAGATCGGGGGTTCGAGGAGGGCGCACCAGCCGAGGATGCGGAGGCGGGTGGAATGGGCGTTCAGCCAGGTGAGGCCGTCGTCGATGATGTCCTCGGCGATGTCGTACTCCACCAGGCCGTCGCTCACCTGGACGAAGCGGTGGATCGCCTCGTCGCGGGTGATTCGGCCGAGCCAGGCGGCATCGATGAGACGTTTGGCCTCGGTCGCGACTGCCGTGATGACCGCGTCCATGCTGCGGAGCCCTTTCCCGTCGGGTGCCGCAGAGTCTAGGGGGCATGGTTCGGCGGATGTGGCGGCATCCCCTCGAAAGCGTTGGCGCAGGGCCGATATCAGGTGGACACGCCGTCGACACGCCGGGCGGCGAAGGCGCTCACGCCGCGGCGGCGACCAGCTCGCCGTGCTCGACGATCAGCCAGCGGCCGCAGACGCAGCGCAGATAGCGCACCGAACCGTGGGTCGAGATCGCGGTGGGGGCGGGCCAGGAGCAGGAAGGGCAGGTGGCGGACATGCCTCCACCCTGCTGTAATAGGTCAATGCATTTCAACCCTTACGGTGGGTCGGCGGCGGAACTGGCCGCGCTGCTGGTGAACGCCGAGCCGGGTGCGGATCTGATCCGGGTGCTCGACGAGTTCGGGTACGCGCCCATCACGGGGCTCGACGCCGCGCAGGACGCCCGCCTGCGGGAGTGGATCCGCCGTCTGGACGAGGTCTTCGCCGAGCCGACGGTCGCGCGGCTCAACGGCCTGCTGGCCGAAACCACCACGCGCCCATACATTTCCACGCACGACGGCCGCGCGCCGCACCTGCACTACGCGTGGGAGGGTGACCCGATGGACGAGCGGGTGAAGGCCTACACCGCGGCGGGGTTGGCGACCCTGTTCTGCGAGGCGCCGGGGCGGATCGGCCGCTGTTCGCGCGCGGGCTGCCGGATGGTGTTCATCGATACCTCGCGCAACGGCCGCCGACGCTTCTGCTCCACGCGGTGCTCGACCCGCGTACATGTCGCAGAGCATCGGCGGCGCGCGGTGTGACGCGCTCACCGGATCGTCCCCGCCTCGGCCCGGGCACGGCGCGAACGCGAACGCCGTTGTCCGCGCACCGATCGACGCGGGCCGCCCCGCGTCGATCATGTGCTACAGCATAGTCCACGAACGCGACTGTTCGCGAGTCGGGATTCTCATCCTCCCGCGCGCACGACTTCGAAACTCGCGCAGGCGAACTCACCGTTCCGTTCCAGGGCGGTGAGCTTCAATTCGGCATGTCGGGGCAGCAGCGGCGCACCCGCGCCCAGCGTCACGGGGGCGATGCTCACCATGACCTCGTCGAGCAGGTCGTGTTCGAGGAACTGCCCGGCCAGATCGCCGCCGCCGACCACCCAGATGTCGCGTCCGCCCGCGGCTTCGGCGAGTCGCCGGTGCAGGGCGGGGATCGCCTCGCTGGTGAAGTGGACCTCGCCGTCGGTGTGCGCGGCGAATTCGCGGTGGGTGACCACCCAAGCGGGTACGGTGTACGGCCAGGGTTCGGCGGACTGGTGGTCGAGCACCCACTGATAGGTGTTGGCGCCCATGACGATCGCGCCGACCCCGGTGATGAACTTCTCGTAGCCCATCGGCCCGGCCGGGTCGTTGTCGCGGGTCAGCAGCCAGTCCAGCGAGTGGTCCGGGGTGGCGATGAACCCGTCGAGGGTGGTCGCCGTGTAGTAGATGGTGCGGGTCATGCGTTGCCTCTCCGTCGTAGCCACATGATGGGATCGCCGTATTCGTCCGCGGCGGCGGGGTTTTCGGCGCGCAGCCATTGCCACGCGAGTTGGCGGCGATGCGCCGAGTAGGTGAGGACGTGCGCCAGCACGCTGCCCAGGACGAAGCTCTCGGGCGGTTCGCACAGGGCGTCGATCAGGGTGTCGTTCCAGCCGCCGCGGCGGTCGATCGCGCGCACCGCGTCCAGCCAGCGCGGCGCCACCTCGTCGAGTCGCCGTGCGAGGGTGGCCGTATCGTCGGGGCCGTGCGGGGGTTGGTCGGCGCCCTCGATGGAGGCCAGCCACACCTCCTTGGCCCAGATCAGATGGTCCAGTACGGTCGCGAGGGAATCGTCGGGCCCGTCCCAGGCCAGCGCCGTGCCGTTTCCGCGCTTGCGCCGATAGGCCGTGTCGTCCAGACCCTTCGCCAGGTCCAGCAGCGCGCGGGTGTCGTCCAGGTCGTGATGCACCAGCAGTGTCGTCGGATCCATATCGGACCGTCCCTTCGGCTCGCTCTCCACCCACAGCGACATCGGCGGATGGAAGTGGATTCCGTTGACCGCGGGCAGCCAGCGCGTCGCCGGTCGGCGCGGGGTGGCGCTGGGCGCGTGCCCGAACGCCCTGCTGTACGCCCGGCTGAAGCCCTCGACCGAGTCGTAGCCCGCCGCCCACGCCACCTCGGTGACGGCCGCTCCCGTACTCAACTGCCACGCGGCCCGTTCCAACAACACCCGCCGCCGCATGGCCACGGGCGCCTCCCCGGTCCCCTTGGACACCTGGCGGGCGAAATGGAAGGGCGAGGCGTACACGCCCGAGGCCATGTCGGTGAGTGTCGTGTTCCGCTCGTCCAGGACCGCGTCGAGCAGTTCGCGCAGCCGATCTCGTCCGTTGGTCACGCTACGAGTCTGGTCCCCGACCGCCCCGGCCCGCTTGACCGTTCTTGCGCAAGGCGTGGCGGGTCCGCGGGAGCGCCCGGACCGACGTACCGGTTAGGTTTGGAAACCCTTGGCGTGCAATGCATTACCTAAATATGGGCAGGCTGGCATTGCTGGCGGACCGGCCGCGGAATCGATAGTTTGGGCGCATGCGGACAGAGCAGGAGACGGTGGTCGCCGCGGCGCACGGCGAGCCGCACGGCGGTGGGCTCGGGGCGCGGCTGAATTGGCTGCGGGCCGGGGTGCTGGGGGCCGACGACGGCATCGTGTCGGTGGCGGGCATCGTAGTCGGGATGGCCGCGGCGACGACGAATTCGGCGGCGATCGTGGCCGCGGGCGTGGCGGGACTGGCGGCCGGGGCGGTGTCGATGGCGTTGGGGGAGTACGTGTCGGTGAGCACGCAGCGCGACAGCGAGCGGGCCGTGCTGGCGGTCGAGCGGCGCGAGCTGGCCGAGATGCCGGAACAGGAACTGGCCGAGCTGGCGGCGATCTATCAGGGCAAGGGCCTCTCACCCGCGACGGCGTGGCGGGTGGCCGAGGAACTCACCGAGAACGACGCGTTCACCGCGCACGCCGAGGCCGAATTGGGGATCGATCCCACGGCCCTGACCAATCCGTGGCACGCCGCGCTGTCGTCGGCGCTGTCGTTCACCCTCGGGGCGCTGCTGCCGCTGCTGGCGATCCTGAGCCCCGCGGCGATCCGGGTGCCGGCGACGGTCGGCGCGGTGCTGCTGGCCCTGGGACTGACCGGCGCGCTCGGCGCCCGCCTGGGTGGGGCGCCGGTGGGGCGCGCGACGATTCGGGTCCTGCTCGGCGGGGCGCTGGCGATGGCCACGACCTACGCGGTCGGGCATCTGGTCGGAATCACGATCTGAGACGAACACCGGCCCCGGGTCGTCGGCGACGAGCCCGGGGTCGAAATCAGTGGTTCCCGAGCCGGATTCGCTCGAGGGCGGTGCGCAGCTTGGCCTGACGTTCGGGGTCGTCGATGCGGAGCCGGATGTGCACGTTGGAGGTGGGTGCGTCCACGGTGACCGGCCCGGATTTCCGGGTGGTCGCGCGAGCCGCGTGGGGTACTGCAGTCATGCCTCCCAGTGTGCCCTTACGGCAATCTTCTGGCAATGTGTTCTGCCACTCCATGTCGGGTCGAGACCATATCGAAATGCTCGGAGGTGCACGAACTTCCGATCGAGCGCTCGCCGCACCGGGGAGTACCCCCGCGACGACCAGCTAACACCGATGTGATCCGCCCCCGTCCGCGCCGGTCCGGGAAACCCCCTCGAGCACAGGCAAATGCGTCCGCGACGTGCCGAAATGCCTTGGCGAGCGGGCCGCCGCCGCGGGGCGGGCGGCCCGTCGGCGTCGAAAACGCCCGTCGCCCGCGGCATGTCGCGTTCCCGGGGTCGGCGGGCCACTGGACGGACGACCGGTGCGCCGCGAAAGCCCCTACGACCGGCCGTCCGTCCATCGAGAAGTGCGCTGGGGCAGGCGGAGTCGGCCCCGGCGCACCGGTACGCCGGTCAGCGCTCGGCGCTCACCAGGCCGCGGCGGGCGGCCTCACGGGCCAGCGCCCGGTCGCGTTGTTCCTCGAACCGGGCGCAGTCCTCGCGCAGGCGTTCGAGGAATGCGGCGAGGCGCTCGCGGGCCTGTTCGCCGCGCGGCCCGAAGTCGTTGCGCTCGAAGACGTTCCACTTGCGCAGGACCGGCAGGACGACCTCGTCGAGGTGCTGGCGCAGATCGTAGATGCCGTGTTTGGCCATCAACACGCCGTTGCGCCGCCAGTCGGGCATTCCGGCGCCGGGCATCTGGAAGTGGCACACGATGTCGGTGATCGCCGTGACGGCCTGATCCGGCACGAGATCCAGGGCCGCGGCGCACATGTCGCGGTAGAAGATCATGTGCAGGTTCTCGTCGGCGGCGATGCGTTGCAACATGCGGTCGGCCACGGGATCGTCGCAGACGCGGCCGGTGTTGCGGTGACTGACCCGGGTCGCGAGTTCCTGGAAGGTCACGTACGCGACCGAGTGCAGGAATCCGGTGTCGGCCAGATGTTCGCCGCCGCCGGCCTCGCGCACCAGCCGCATGGGGTCGTAGCCGTTGGTCATGTGGATCATGCGGGCCCGTTCGAGGGCGACCGGGTCGACGCCGCGGGTGACGACGAGATAGTCCCGCATGACGATGCCGTGCCGGTTCTCCTCGGCGGTCCAGCGGCCCACCCAGGTGCCCCACGCGCCGTCCTGGGAGAAGTTCTCGGCGATCTCCCGGTGGTAGGAGGGCAGGTTGTCCTCGGTCAGCAGATTGGTGATCATGGCCGCGCGGGCGAGTTCGCTCAATCGGGATTGCGCGGGGTCCCAGTCGATCCCGCCCAGGGCGGCGAAGTCGCGCCCCTGGGACCAGGGGACGTAGTCGTGCGGGTGCCACTCCTTGGCCATCGACAGGTGCCGATCGACATTGCGGGCGGCGACGGGTTCCAGCTCGAGCAGCAGTTCGAGCTGCGTGAGGTTCCTGGCCACGATGATGCCTTTCCTCGATACGGATCGCGGGTGAGACGTTGCGGGAAGAAACCGGTACAGTGCATTAGCGACCGGATTGCTGTGTAACACGTGGTTTGGCCGGTCAGGTACGCCTCGATAATGTAGTCCCGCCTCGGCCGGGCACTCGAGGCAGGCGGTAAACGCCTGCCGGACAAGGTGTTCCCGTCGCCGTGGATGTCGCTTTCGCTTGGATTCGCCGCAGTATTGCCCTACCCCGCAGTGTTGCCACCGAAAGAGAGCCGAGAATGACGATTTCCAGCCGTAGGCGCTACCCCGACGTCGTCGTGACCAGCCTGGCGGCGACCACCTCGATCGCCGGGGACGTCGACTCCACCTGGAAGGGACTGCTCAACGGCGAGAGCGGTATCGACGTCCTCGAGGACGCCTTCGTCGAGCAGTTCGAACTGCCCGTGCGCATCGGCGGGCATCTGAAGGTCAAGCCCGACACCAACCTCACCCGCGAGGAGACGCGCCGGCTGTCCTACGTCGAGCAGATGGCGTTGGTGCTCGGCCGCGAGGTGTGGCGCAACGCCGGGAATCCGGAGGTCGACACCGAACGCCTCGGCGTCTCGATCGGCACGGGCCTGGGCGGCGCGGAGATCTACATCGACGCCACCAACAAGATGCAGAACGGCGGCTACAAGCATGTGCCGCCGCTGGCCGTGCCGATGATCATGCCCAACGGCTCGGCCGCCGTGGTCGGTCTGGAACTGGGCGCGAAAGCCGGTATCGCGACGCCGGTTTCGGCCTGCTCGTCGGGTTCGGAGGCGATCGCCAACGCGTGGAAGATGATCGTGATGGGCGACGCCGACATGGTCGTGACCGGCGGGGTGGAGGGTTCCATCCAGGCGCTGCCGATCGCCGCGTTCTCCATGATGCGCGCGATGAGCACCCGCAACGACGATCCCAAGCGCGCCTCGCGCCCGTTCGATCTCGACCGCGACGGCTTCGTGTTCGGCGAGGCCGGGGCGATGATGGTGATCGAGACCGAGGAGCACGCGCGGGCCCGCGGCGCCACCATCCACGCCCGGCTGCTGGGCGCGGGCGTGACCTCCGACGGCTTCCATCTGGTCGCCCCGGATCCCGAGGGCAAGGGCGCGGCGCGGGCGATCACCCGCGCGATCGAGACCGCGGGTATCGCCAAAACCGATGTGGCACATGTGAACGCGCACGCCACGGCCACCCCGATCGGCGACACCTCCGAGGCGCTGGCCATCGCCGGCGCGATCGGTTCGCACGCGTCGGTGTACGCGCCGAAATCCGCGCTCGGCCATTCCATCGGCGCGGTCGGCGCGCTCGAATCGGTGTTGACGGTACTCAGCATTCGCGATGCGATCGTGCCGCCGACTTTGAATTTGGACAATCAGGATCCGACCGTCGAACTGGACATCGTCAAAGGCCAAGCGCGCCCCGGCCGGATCGACTACGCCGTCAACAACTCGTTCGGATTCGGGGGCCACAATGTCTCGCTGACATTCGGGCGATATTGAGCAAACCCCGCCGAAGCGCTGCTACTGTTCGGGCTTCGGTGTCGATCCGTATCGGTGTCATGGCACGGCCGAAAGCGCCGTGCGTGAAAAAGGATAGGGAATGATCGGCGAGACTTTCGATGACTATTTGGACGAACACGGCAATCTCGACATCCGTGGTGATTCGACTCTGATCGACTTCGTCGACATGCACAGTGCGACGAACGGGGATGAGCTGGCCTACCGCTACATCGACTACTCCCGCGAACGGGACGGTGAGTATCACGAACTCACCTGGCGCGAGTTCGGTGTCCGGCTGCGCGCGGTGGCGGCCCGGCTGCAACAGGTGACCAGCCCGCGCGACCGGGTCGCGATCCTGGCGCCGCAGGGGCTGGACTACGTGGTCTCCATCTTCGCGGCGGTGTACGCGGGCAATATCGCGGTGCCGCTGTTCGATCCGGAGGAGCCCGGCCACACCGATCGCCTGCACGCGGTGCTCGGCGACTGCCAGCCCTCGGCGATCCTGACGGCCAGCGCGTCCGCGGCGGGGGTGCGGGAGTTCTTCCGGCACCTGCCCGCCTCCCAGCGGCCGCGCATCATCGCCGTGGACGCGATCCCCGACAGCGTGGGCGCGAGCTGGGTGCGGCCGGACATCAACATCGACAGCGTCGCGTATCTCCAGTACACCTCGGGGTCCACCCGCACGCCCGCCGGGGTCGAGATCACGCATCGTTCGGTGGGCACCAATCTGTTGCAGATGATCGACGCGCTCGGCCTGGTCGAGAACGCGCGCGGGGTCACCTGGCTGCCGATGTTCCACGACATGGGGTTGCTGTGCGTGATCCTGCCGACGATCGTCGGCAAGTTCATCACGATCATGTCGCCGAGCGCGTTCGTGCGCCGCCCGTACCGCTGGATCAAGGAACTCGCCGCCGCCTCCGACGGGGCCGGAACCTATGCCGCCGCACCGAATTTCGCGTTCGAGCACGCCGCGATGCGCGGACTGCCCAAACCGGGCGAGAATCTGGACCTGTCGAACGTGATCGGGTTGATCAACGGCAGCGAGCCGGTGTCGGTGAGCTCGATGAAGAAGTTCAACGAGGCGTTCGTCCCCTACGGGCTGCCCAAGACGGCCATCAAACCGTGCTACGGCATGGCCGAGGCCACGCTGTTCGTCTCGGCGACCCGGCGCGACGACGAGGCCCGGGTGGTCTACGTCGACCGCGGTCAGCTCAACGCGGGCCGCATGGTCGAGGTGGACGCCGACGCGGAAAGCGCTGTGGCACAGGTGTCCTGCGGCTACGTCGCGCGGTCGCAGTGGGCGGTGATCGTGGATCCGGAGACCGGCGCCGAGCGCGACGACGGTTCGGTGGGCGAGATCTGGCTGCACGGCCGGAACATGGGCATCGGGTACTGGGGACGGCCGCAGGAGAGCGAGGCGACCTTCCGCAACCGGCTCACCGCGCGGCAGGCGTCGGGCAGCCACGCCGAGGGCACCGACCCCGACGCGCACTGGATGGCCACCGGCGACTACGGCGCCTACCACAACGGCGAGCTCTACATCACCGGCCGCGTCAAGGATCTCGTCATCGTCGACGGGCGCAACCACTACCCGCAGGATCTGGAGATGTCGGCGCAGGAGTCCTCGGACGCGCTGCGGCCCGGCTTCGTGGCGGCGTTCTCCGTCGCGCCCGACGATCTGCCCGACGCGGCGGCGGGGACCGAACAGCTGGTGATCGTCGCCGAAAGGAATACGGGCGCGGCCAAATTGGATCCCGAACCGGTCGCCGAGACCGTACGCGGGGCGATCGCCCGGCGGCACGGGGTGACCGTGCGGGAGCTGCTGCTGGTGCCCGCGGGCTCGATCCCGCGAACCTCCAGCGGCAAGATCGCCCGGCGCGCTTGCAAGGCCGCGTATCTCAACGGCACCCTGCGCGGCGGCCAACGGCAGCAAGCGTTTCCCGACACGCCGTAGCGCGGCCTCCGCGAGCGCCGGGCACCCAGGTGTCCGGCGCTTGTCCTGCTTCGGCGAGCCGTTATCGAGCTACTCTGTGGTTACGGACATGGTCGGTGCAGACCCGTCACCAGGGAGCGTGCCATGGAGTATTCGATCACGGATTTCCTTGCCCTGAGCACACATTCGGCTCCGCCGGGCCGGTTGCCGGTGGAGCGGGCGCACCGGGTGATGCAGATGCACACCGATTGCTCGACCGACAACTGCCCGAACAAGCGCGCCGCCTACGACGCGCTCGTCCGGGCGGGTCACCTGGTACCCGACAGCTGCCGCCGCCCGAGCTGAGGCTCAGGCCCGCCAGAGTTGTTCGCCCGCACGGGATATCACGATATTGGGCACCACCGCGCGGGCGGACAGCCGCGCGATGGCGAGGACCAGTTCGGCGATGTCGGAGGTCGGCAGCATGGCGTCCGCGCCCAATTCGCCCTGTTTCCAGGCGCTCATATCGGTGTCGACGTAGCCGGGGGAGAGGGCGGTGGCGCTCACCCCGCGGCGCGACTCCTCCAGCGACAGCGTCTCGCACAGCGAGATCAACGCCGCCTTGGTCGCGCCGTAGGCGGCCAGCCCCGGCTCGCCCGCCACGCCCGTGATCGACGCGATCGCAACGATTTTCGCGCCCCGTTCCGGCGCCGCGGCGGCGCTCTTGCGCAGCAACGGCAACGCGTGCTGGATCAGCGTGAGCGGGGCGCGGAAGTTCACCTCGAGCATGCGCTCGCGCGCCTTGGCGGTCATCTCCGCGACCGGTCCCGCGGTGCCGGTGCCCGCGCTGAGCACGAGCAGATCCAGCCCGCCGAAGCGCCACGCGTGCGCGTCGACGAGCGCGCCGAGCTGTTCGGCGTCGGTCATGTTGGCGGCGAAGGGGAACACCTCGCCGCCGGTCTCGTCCCGGAGTCGTTGCGCGGTCCGCTCGAGGGTGTCGGCGGTGCGGGCGGCGATGGTCACGGCGTAGCCGTCGCCCGCCAGGCGGCGGGCGATCTCGGCACCGATGCCGCGCGAGCCGCCGGTGACCAGCGCACTGCGCGCGGCGCTCACAGCCGCTCGATGACGGTGGCGTTGGCCAGCCCGCCCGCCTCGCACATGGTCTGCAACCCGTACCGGCCGCCGGTCTGCTCGAGATGGTTGACCAGCGTGGCGAGGATGCGGGTGCCGGACGCGCCGAGCGGGTGGCCCAGGGCGATCGCGCCGCCGCGCGGGTTCAGCCGCGCCGGATCCGCGCCGAGTTCGTGCTGCCACGCCAGCGGCACGGGCGCGAACGCCTCGTTGACCTCGTAGGCGTCGATGTCGCCGATCGACAATCCCGCGCGCGCCAACACCTTTCGCGTGGCCGGGACGACCGCGGTCAGCATCAGCAGCGGGTCGTCGCCGACCACCGCGAAGGAGTGGAACCGCGCCCGCGGCCGCAGGCCGAGCCGATTCGCCCGCTCCTCGCTCATGATCAGCGCCGCGGACGCGCCGTCGGTGAGCGGGGAGGAGTTGCCCGGGGTGATCGACCAGTCGATCTCGGGGAAGCGACGGGCGAACTCCTCGTTGGTGAACGCGGGCTTCAGATTGCCCAGGCCCTCGACCGTGGTGGTGGGGCGGATGGTCTCGTCGGCGGTCAGCTCGCCCGCGGCCACCAGCTCGTTGGCGAAACCGCCCGCGGCGGCGGTCTCGGCGGCCAATCGGTGTGAGCGCGCGGCGAACTCGTCGAGGGTGGGGCGATCGAGCTTCCAGCGCGCGGTGATCACCTCGGCGGCGATGCCCTGCTGCACTAGGCCCTCGGGGTAGCGGTGCGCGAGCGGGCCCCGATTGGCGTCCGCGCCTTGGGCATTGGAGAACATCGGCACCCGCGACATCGACTCCACGCCGCAGGCGATGGCGATGTCGTAGGCCCCCGCCAGCACGCCCTGCGCGGCGAAGTGGGCGGCCTGCTGGCTGGATCCGCACTGCCGGTCGACCGTGGTGGCCGGGACCGACTCGGGGAAGCCCGCGGCGAGCAGCGCGGTGCGGGCGATGTTGGACGACTGTTCGCCGCTCTGGGTCACGCAGCCGGCGATCACGTCGTCGACGAGGGCGGGGTCGAGGTCGTTGCGGGACACCAGGTCCGCGAGGACACCGGCCAGCAGGGTGGCCGGGTGCACACCGGAGAGCCCGCCGCCGGGCTTGCCCTTTCCGGACGGTGTGCGGACGACGTCGACGATGACGGCCGAGTTCATGGTGACTCCGATCGGATCGGTAACGCTGATGTCCTCAAGTTAACACGGATTCGCGTCCGGATCAGCGGGGTTCTTCGGCTTTCGTCGGGTTGAAGTTAGCCCCGAATCCATAGAGGATCGGCAGGACCGCGGCGGCGACGGGATTGTAGACACCCAGTTCCTGCGGCAGCGCGCCCAGCGAATAGGCCCAGATGACGAACGCCGCGAGGCCGAATCCGATCGGCAGCCACCGATTCGCGTACTTCGCCGCGGGATACTGCCGCATCAGCAGCGGGACCGTCCCGAGCAACAGGATCGCGAAGACGAGCAGCAGCCAGACGGTCCGCGCGGTGGTGTGCGCGTCGGTGAGGCCGGTGATGGCCGCGGAGGCGGCGAGATAGGGGCCGCTGGTCTCGATCGGGAAGTACTTGACGAGCCGTTCCTGATAGGAGTCGCCGCCGGTGGACACCTGCTGTTCGGGACCGACCGGTCGTCGTGACACCGGGGTCACCGCGCGGCTCATGACTTGCACCATAGACCAACTCGTCCACGTCATCGACCGCGTGCCGGGAGCCGATCTGTGGCAGACTCGGCACGCACGATGCGGCCGCTCGACGACCGTGTGTGGAAGGGATGCGGGAGTTGGGATCGCGATGGAGTTGAGCGCCATCGAGCAGCAGGTGGCCGAGGACAGACGGATCGCCGCCCAGGAGCGGACGGACGAGGCCGAACTGCGGCTGGCCACCTCACTGTGCGAGCTGGCCCGGGCGTTCATGGCCACCAAACAGGACGGCTCCGAACGGGATCGGGCCCCCGCCGCGCTCGAACCCGCCCAGGAGGCCGTGCTGATCCGGCTGCGCTGGCTGACCGCCGGGCACGTCAGCGCCCATTTCGCCGGGCAGGTGCAGGAGGCGTTGCGGCTGTTCGAACAGGCCGCGCGCACCATCGGGCATCGGGAACTGGCGACCGCCACCATCCGGCAGGCGTGCGACGCGTATCACCATGTGGCCCAGCGGTATCCGATGGCGGCGGGGGTGTGCGCCGACGGTCTGTCCAAATGCGGCGTGTGGCTGTGCCGCCTGGATCCCGGGTCGGCGGTGGCGGCGAGTTCGGAGGCCGTGCGCATCCGGGCCGGGCTGTTCGCGGCCGATCCCGAGACCGCGAGCCGGTATCTGGCGAGTCTCAATATGTTGTTGCGCACGTTGATGATCGGGCGCTCGCGCAAGCAGGCGCTGGCGATGTACCGGGAGCGCTACTCGGCGTGGACCTCGGCGGCGATGACCACGCGGCTGCGCGAAACCCCGCTCGAGGAACTGGAATTCACCAGCAAGACCTTCGCGGCGTTGCAGAAGCTGGAGTGCCCCACCCTCGATCGCGCGGCCCGGCTCACCCAGCAGCAGATCCTCTACCAGACCTCCGGTGATCTGAGCACCATCGAGGAGATCAACTGGAAGCTCGGCCTGGTGGGGCTGAAACCCCTGGCGGCCGGGGCACTTCCGGACCTGCCGTCCAAACCGGTCGAGATCGCGCATTCGTTCGGCGCGCTGAGCGTGCGCTGCACCGCCCCGGACGCGCTGGCCCAGGTGCGGGCGGCCGTGATCGCCGCGTACGCGGTCGACGACGCCCGCCCGGTCGGCAGCGGCTTCTTCCACGGCGTGCATCAGCCGCAGTGGACGCTGCCGGAGCCGGAGCTGAACCTGACCGAGCGGCTCGGCGACGACGTGGTGCTCATCGAACGCGCGGGGGGACACTGGATCTCGGTCAAGAGCCTGAACTGGGAACTGGCCCCGGTCGGGAAACACCCACTGGCGCTGCGGCTCGCGCAGGACTGGCCGGTGATCGCGGTGAGCACCACCGAGAATCTGGCCTACGAATTGTGCTGGTACGCCGAGGGTTCGGCGACCCAGTACGCCGCGCTGGGCCGCCCCGCCGGGCAGCCCGCGCTGGACAAACCGTTGGCGCCCTTGGATTTCGCGCTGCTCGCCGAGTACGGCGCCGACTACGCCTCGGAGACCCAGGTGCGTGCCGCGTTCGGCAATACGGCCATGTTCGCCAAGCTCACCAACCTGCCCGCCAGCGGCATCCGGCAGGCCGGTCAGGCCCGGCCGCTGGCCGATTACGGGGAGCAGGTGCTGTTCCTGCGCCGTCGCGGGAACGCCGACTAGGGGGTCGCGCGCGCCACGGTTTTCTCTCCGCGCGCCCGGGCATACGCACAGCATGACTGCCGACAAGTCGAAGATCACGCCGGAGGACCTACGCCAGCTGCTCGACGCCGGGAGCCCGCACACCCGCCTGGTTCTGAGCGAGGGCAGCCTGCGCATCGAGCCCGGATCCGAGGACGACCTGGACACGCTGGTCGTCATCACCCGCGGCGACCTCGCCGCCCGCATCGGCGACCAGCCCGACGAGGCGGCGTTGAGTACCCAGGCCGAGGCGCTGAATACGGAGATCCGCTTGCTGGGCGCGTAGTGAGCGGCGCTCGATACCGAGATCCGCTTGCTGGGTGGGCGGGCGCTCGATACGGAGATCCGCCAGCTGGGTGCCTGAGCCCCTTGGACGCCCGGCCCGGATGGGTGCATAAAGGTGCTATGCAGCTTCACGTCGGATGTGCGCAGTGGACGCACACCGCATGGCAGGACCGTCAGCCGCACGCCAAGTCGCGGCTGCGGGATTACGCGGGCTGGTGCAACGCCGTCGAGGGCAACACCACCTTCTACGGGACTCCCACCCGGCAGACCGTCGCGGGCTGGGCCGAGCAGACGGCCCCCGACTTCCGCTTCGTGGTCAAGCTGCCGCGGACCATCACCCACGAACGCCGGATGAGCGACGCCGACGCCGAGGTGCGGGCGTTCCTCGAGGCCGTCGAACCGCTCGGTCCCCGCGCGCACGCGATCTGGGTCCAGCTGCCCGCCTCCTTCGCGCCCACCGACCTCGGGGCCCTCGCCCGGTTCCTGGGGCGGCTGCCCGCGAATCATCGCTACGCCGTGGAGGTTCGGCATCCGGCCTTCTTCGACGACGAGCGGACCGCTCGGCAACTGGAATACGTGCTGGGTCGCACCGGCACCGAATGGATCCCGTTCGACACCACCACGCTGTTCGCGACCCGGCCCGGCACCGAGGCCGAGCGCGACGCCTGGACGCGCAAGCCGCGGGTCGCGCTGCGCACGGCGGCGCTGACCGACCATCCGATCGTGCGCTACATCGGCCGAGACGATCCGGAGGTCACGGCCGCGGGCTGGACGCGCTGGGTGGACGCCTGCGTCGACTGGCTCGGCGAGGGCCGCTCGCCGACGGTGTTCGTGCACACCCCCGACAACGCCGACGCCCTCACCCTGGCCCGGCGCTTCCACGACGACGTGGGCGCCCGGCTGCCGGATCTGTCCCCGCTGCCCGAACCCACCGACAGCGCGCCGATGACGTTGTTCTGAGGAAGTCCCTGATCGCTCTCAGGAAGCCGATGACGTTGTTCTGAGGAAAACGATTTGCGGGGGCACCGGGCGGCATGCGTATAGTTGGCACAGGCAACTAGTTGTGCGTGCTAATTAACTCCGTTGTATCGAGGTGATCGCCGATGACCGCCGTGGGTCTGGACAGCAACGCCGCCGCGTTCGACGACGCGGATCTGCTCGGCGCGCAGCTGCTCCGGTTCGTGCGCGCGATCAATCGGGCCAAGGGGCAGCTGGCCAAGCACGGCCCGGACGGGCTGGAGAAGCTCGCCTACTCCGTCCTGTTCTGCCTGGTGCACGACGGTCCGCAGCGAACGGGCAAACTCGCCGAGCAGCTGCATGCCGAGATGTCGACCATCAGCAGACAGACCCGAACGCTGGTGGCCCACGGTCTGGTCGAGCGCCGGGCCGATCCGATCGACGGGCGCGCCTGCGTCCTGGCGGCCACCGCCGAGGGGCAGCGCGTCTTCGAGGAGAATCGCAGGTTGCGCAATCTGTGGATGGCCGATCTGCTGGGTGACTGGCCGCCCGCCGACCGGACCACCCTGATCACCCTGCTCGACCGCCTCAACAGCAGTATCGAAGCAATCCCCCCATCGACAGCCGAACCGAAATAAGGCCACCACTATGACGAATTCGACCGCCGAGGCGCCGGCCGCGCAGCCGGCCCCGGCGTCGGGTGCGGGCACGACACTGTCGCACCGGCAGATCCTGACCGTGTTGTCGGGCCTGCTGCTGGGCATGTTCCTCGCCGCACTCGACCAGAACATCGTGAGCGTGGCGATCGTGCGCATCGCCAACAGTCTGCACGGCTTCGACCAGCAGGCGTGGGCGACGACCGCCTACCTGATCACGGCGACGATCAGCACCCCGCTCTACGGCAAGCTCGCCGACATCTACGGGCGAAAGCCGTTCTACCTCACCGCGATCGGCCTGTTCGTCATCGGCTCGGCTGCGTGCACCTTCGCCACCTCGATGTACGAGCTGGCCGGGTTCCGCGCGTTCCAGGGCCTGGGCGCGGGCGGCCTGATGTCGTTGGCGTTCACCATCATCGGCGATATCGTCCCGGCCCGCGAGCGCGTGCGCTACCAGGGCTACTTCATGATCGTGTTCGGCAGCGCGACCGTGCTCGGCCCGGTGCTGGGCGGCTGGCTGTCGGGCTTCGACCACCTGTGGGGGCTGGACGGCTGGCGCTGGGTGTTCCTGGTGAACGTGCCGATCGGCGTCGTCGCGCTGGCCGTGGTCGCCCGGGTGCTCAACACGCCGCATCAGCGGCAGAACCACCGCGTCGACTGGTTCGGCGCGATCACCCTCGCGATCTGCGTGGTGCCGCTGCTGATCGTGGCCGAACAGGGCCGCGGCTGGGGGTGGGACTCGCGCAAGGCGATCATCTGCTACGCGATCGGCGCGATCGGGTTGCTGCTGTTCCTGTTCGTCGAGTACCTGATGCGCGACGCCGCGCTGATCCCGTTGCGGCTGTTCCGCAATTCGACGTTCAGCGTGACGATCCTCGGCGGCTTCATCGTCGGTGTGGCGATGTTCGGCGGCATCTCGATGGTTCCGCTGTATTTGCAGGTGGTGCGCGAATTCTCGCCCACCAAGGCCGGTTTGATGATGTTGCCGATGGTGCTGGGCATCATGCTGGGTTCGCAGATCTCCGGGCAGATCACCCGGTTCACCGGGCGCTACAAGTTCCTGCCCGTGCTGGGCACGTTCATCGTGGCGTGCGGTACGGCGTTGTACGCGCAGGTGCACTTCGACAGCCCGCTGTGGCAGCCGCTGCTCTACAGCGGCATCATCGGCTTCGGGCTCGGCGGGTGTATGCAGACGCTGATCCTCGCGGCCCAGAACGCCGGTCCCCGTTCGGATATGGGCGTGTCCACCGCGTCGGCCACCTTCTTCCGTCAGATGGGCGGCACGCTGGGCGTGGCGGTGTTCCTGACCATCCTGTTCAACCTGCTGCCGCACCGCATCGTCGACGCCTTCGGCGGCAACCTGCCGCCCGGGTTCGACACCGGCAAGCTGAACCAGTTGCAGAGCAACACCAGTGGTCTGGGCGCGCTGCCCCCGCAGGTGAAGGATCCGATCCTGATCGGGTTCACCAACTCCCTGCACGGGGTGTTCTACGCGGCCACCGCGGTGGCGCTGCTGGCCTCGTTCGTGCTGCTGTTCATGCGCGAGATCCCGCTCAAGGATCCGGGCGCGGCCGCCGCGGCCCCGCAGGCGCCCGAGCCCGTGGACGCCGCGGCCGAGTCCGCCTCGCCCGCACCGGAATTCGCCGCGGAGACCGTGCCCGCCGAGGCCGACCGGGAGCGGGTCGAGGTGTTCGCGGCGGCGCCGGTGCGCGGCGGCAGGCACGCGGCCGATCCCGAACCCGCCCGCGTGCTCGCCCATCAGGGCGCCGCGACCAACGGCAGCACCGCGCACGGCGCGGTCGCGCAGCTGACGGCGGCCGAACCGGTGTCCTACGACGGCGGCGAGGGCCGGTCGCTGGACGGACACGTGCGCCGCGAGGACGGCCGGGCCGTGCCCGGTGCGGTGCTGACGCTGATCGACCAACGCGGACACCAGGTTTCGCGGACCACCGGCGGCGGCGACGGCGGCTACCGGATCTCGGCCCCGGACCCGGGCGACTACGTGCTGATCGTGTCGGCGGCCGGACATCAGCCCGCGGCGGTGAACGTGCACGTCGGCGATCGCGCGCAGGCGCTGGACATCGCCTTGCAGGGTTCGGGCGAGCTGTCCGGCGTGGTGCGCAAGGCCGGGCGCGGCGAGCCGGTGGCGGGCGCGACGGTCACCCTGACCGATATGCGCGGCGAGGTGGTCGGCGCCGCGGTCACCGGCGCGGACGGCGCCTACGTCTGCCAGGGCGTGGTGTCGGGCACCTACACCCTCGTCGCGGTCGCCGAGCACATGCGGCCCGCGGCAACGGCTCTCACCGTTCCCGACAGCGGGCTGCTGCACCACGACGTCGAGCTGTCGGCGATGACGGTGCTGTCCGGCGCGGCCTCGGCCGACGGACGGGCCGTGCGCGACGCGTACGTCTCGGTGCTCGACGAGCAGGGCAGCGAGATCGCGTCCGCGCGCACCGACGACAACGGCCGGTACGTGCTGACCGATCTGCCCGAGGGCGAGTACACCGTGGTGGCCCGCGGCTACCCGCCGGTGAGCGGCCGGGTCAGCGTGGTGGGCGGCGAGACCACCCACGACGTGCGACTGGGATACGACAACACATCCGCGTGAGCGACAGGTAGTCATGAGTGGCTTGATCACCCGCATCCACACCGCCGACGGTTGGCCGGTGCCGGATGCCGTTCTGACAGTGACCGATTCGACGGGGCGGCAGCTGGCGCGGGCCGCGGCGGACGCGACCGGGGCGGCGGCGACCGAGCCGCTGCCCGCGGGAGCGCACACCGCGGTCGTCACCGCGCCCGGTTTCCGGCCGGTGGCCCGGGTGGCGCGCGTCGCCGCCGACGGTTCCGGCGATCTCGGCGACGTCGTGCTCGAACAGGAGGCGGGCGCGGTCTCCGCGCCCCCCGCCGGGCCGTGGACCATCGATCCGGTGCACTCCACGGTGCAGGTCACCGCGCGGCATCTGGGCATCGCGAGCATCAAGGCGCGGTTCCCGGAGGTGGGCGGTCGGCTCGAGATCACCGAGAACTTCGAGGGCACAACCGGTTTCGCCGAGATCAAGGCCGCCAGCATCGACACCGGCATCGGGATGCGCGACGACCATCTGCGCTCGGCGGAGTTCCTCGACGTCGAGAACTATCCGCTGATCTCCTTCACCGGCAAGGGTTTCCGGCGCACCGGACCGGACACCTTCGCCATGCCGGGCGAGCTGTCCCTGCACGGCCAGGTGCGGCCGGTCGAACTGGCCGTCACCTTCGGCGGCTGGGGACCGGACCCGTGGGGCGGGGTGCGCGCCGCGTTCCACGCCGAAACCCTGTTACACCGCAACGATTTCGCGATCGACTACAACGCGATCGTGCGGGCGGGCGTGGCCGCGGTCGGCACCACGGTCAAGATCGATCTCGACATCGAGGTCGTGCAGGGCGAGCAGCTGCCCTCGATGTGAGGGTTACACCCGACCGGCCGCCAGCAGCGGCCGGCCGGGCCCGTCCCCCCGGGACGCCTCGGTATCGCGGGCGAGGATGCGGCCGTAGAGCCGGATCAGCGCCTGCTCCAGGGTGATTCCCACCTCGGCCGCGCGGAAGGCGGCCAGCTCGAAGGCCACGTCGTTGGCTACGAGCCGCGGATCGCTGAGGAGTTCGTCCAGCACCATCCCGCTGAGCGCCTGATCGCGGGTGAGGGGGACGCCGGGCAGCCAGCTCAGGGCCCAGTGCCCGCCCCGCGCGCTCGGAAGGTACTGTGCCAGTTCGGGAGTGACATCGCTGGTGATCAGCCACGCGGTGATCCGGAGTGCCATGGGGAGCACCTCCTCGTTATCGAAGCCGTCGCCGTCGTCGACGGCAATGGCTGTTTCTAAATGCTACGAAGCGGCGACCTGGGGTGTCAATGTAAGCCTTGTGCCACATTTGGATATTTTCGATACCCGAATGCTCGAATCGAAGCAGATCTGTGACCAATCATCCTGCTGTGTCCGGATATTCGACCGGAATTGCGTGAAACAATGCCGCTTCGAACGGTTTCGGGCAGGAAAACTGCCGGATGAGTTGCCTTGTGTGTCAGTACAATCGAGGGTTCACACCGAGTCCGCCGCCACGAGAATCTCTCGCCGGTGCCGTTGACACACGCGGGCATATGTGTGGCTAGAATTTGGCATCGTGACACTCTCTGGCCACCCTGGTGGGGAGCCGATAGGAAACCTGGTGCGCCGCCTTCGTATCGAGCGGGGCTACACCCAGGCGGCTCTGGCGAAGAAGGCGGACTGCTCGCGCAGCCTGATCCAGCAGATCGAGAACGGCACCCGGGTCCCGCCGTTACCGCTGCGGGAACGGCTGAGTTCGGCGCTGGGCGAGGAACTTCCGATGGCCACGGTCACCGACGCCGCCGCCGACGCCGCGGGCGCGCACTACGACCTGCGGATGCGGTTCAACATTCTGCTCGGGAAGGATCCCGAGGTGGTCGAGCGCGTGCTGTCGATCGCCCAGAGCGTGATCGACACCCAGACCTCGGCCAAGGACATCGAGCCGCTGCGGCTCATCGCCGCGCGCCAGCTCGACCGCGCCGAGGAGATCCTCGCCCAGATCCCTTCGCGCAGCGCGACGGTGTGGGAGTGGAACACCGTCGCCGACTGGCTCACGATCCTCGAACAGGCCGAGCGTTCGGTGCTGGCCATCCACACCGCCGATCTCGGCACCATCGGCGGCGACGTGGGCGACGACTATCACGCCGCGATCGTGCGGCTCGCCGACACCGTGCACGAGCCGCGCATCCGGGTGCGCCGGATGTACGTGCTCGACAGCATCGAGGACGTCTGGCCCTACGACGAGAAACTGTGGTGGCAGGTGCGGTCCGGGGTGGAGAGCGTGCTGGTCAAGCGCGAGCACGCGCGCAACGCGCAGAGCATGCTCGTCGTCGACGACCGCTACGTGTGCATCGGGGAGTACGACTACTCGCGGCAGGCGCGGGTGGCGACCCGGTTCTCGGCGCTCAAACACGATGTGGCCTTCGCGATTCGGCGGTTCGAGAAGCTGTACGAATTGCGGCTGATGGGTTCGGCCATCGCCGTCGACGAGATCGTAGCCGCCCCGGAGCTGGCCCGATTCGATCGGCTCACCCAGGGCGACTGCCGGGAGCTGTTCCGCGCGGCCCTCGCCCGCGCGTGGGCCCGGGTGCCCGCGCCGGGGGAGACGGCGACGGAAGCCGGGCAGTCGTGAGCCGATTCGCGCTCGACGTCGCCGAGCTGTCGACGCGCTCCGAGGCGCGCAAACGCCTGGTGCGCAAGGCGATTCCGCCGACCGCGCGGTTCGCCGGGACCGAGGGACGCCGGTACACCGGGATCATCGACGCCTACCACGGCGAGACCGGCCTGGCGCCGGACCCCGCCGCCGTGCGGGCGCTGGACCGGGCCTGGGCGGAGCTGCTGCACACCGATCCGCCGCCGGACTACGCCGACGGCGGCCGCTACGACAAACGCCAGCCCGGCGTGCTGCGGGAGTTGGCCGCCGACAAGCTGTTCGAGCGTTTCGTCCGCCCCGCCGACGGCGTGGCCGGGGTGCGGGTACGGCCGGAGGAGGTGCTCGTCTGCCCGTATTCGAGCACGATGCTGCTCGAGGAGGCGGTGGCGACGCTGGCCCGGCCCGGCGGCGTGATCGTGTGCCCCGAGGGCTTCTACAAGAGCGCGGGCATCCACATCCGCAAGGCCGGACTGCGCGTCGTGTGCTGCCCGGCCACGCCGGACGACCGGTTCGCCATCGACCCCGCGGCGCTGGCGGACTGCCTCGCGCACTACCGAGGTACCGGCGAACTGTGCGGTGTGGTGCTCACCCTGCCCGGCAATCCGGTGGTGGCCCGCTACTCGAAGGCCGAACTGCTGGCCGTCGCGCGGGTGCTCGCCGAGGCCGAGGTGCCGGTGGTGTGCGATATGGCCTTCGATCGGCTGGTGGCCGCGCACCTGCCGCTGGCGGCGCTCGAGGTCGACACCGCGGCGGGTCCGGTGCGGATGTACGACCGGGTGCTCACCCTCACCGGTAACTCCAAGGGCTACAACGCCTTCGGGCCCTGCAAGATCGGCGCGGCCTGCACCGGCGACGCCGACTGGCTGGCCCGGATCCGGGCCCGGCTCACCATCGCGTTCCAGCGGGAGACCGCGCATCTGGCCCGCGCGGTGCTCGAGCACACCCCCGACCGCTACTTCGAGCACAACCGCAAGCTGATGCGCGAGCAGATGAGCGGGGCGCTCGATCGGATCGCCGACCTCAATCGGCAGGCGGGCCGGAAGGTGTTGCGGCCGTTGGGCAGTGCCGAGGGGATGTTCCTGTCGGTGGAGTTCGACGCGGCGCTGCTCGCGGCGGCCGGGGTCGATTCCGCCGCGCGCCTCGAGGATCTA
This sequence comes from Nocardia sp. NPDC004068, assembly GCF_042874315.1. Lineage (NCBI taxonomy): Bacteria > Bacillati > Actinomycetota > Actinomycetes > Mycobacteriales > Nocardiaceae > Nocardia > Nocardia sp. NPDC004068. Next base: position 201,881 of record NZ_JBIAMW010000011.1, on the reverse strand, counting down.
CTGCTGGTGGCCGCGGGCATCGACAGTGTCGCCCTGGACCGCACCGGGTCGCCCCGGCTCGGGGTGCGGCTCAATGTGCTCGCGCCGCGCAAGGCGCCGCGGCGGGAGTCGCGGGATCTGGCCGACGAGATGTTCGACCGGCTGACGCGGCTGGTCGGGGAGCTCACGGGCGGTCTGACCTATCGCGCCGCGCTGGTGGAATACGGTCTGCCCGAACTCGATTCGATGCCGTCGTGATCGTGGGGGTGCCGCGGGAGACCGCGCCGCGCGAGCGCCGGGTCGCGCTCACCCCGCCGGGAGTGGCGCGGCTCGTCGCCATGGGGCACGAGGTTGTCGTGCAGGCCGGGGCGGGGCGCGCGGCCGGATTCGCCGACGAGCACTATCGTGCGGCGGGCGCACGGCTGGCCCCGACCGCGGCGGCGGTGTTCGCGCCCGCCGATCTGGTCGCCTGGGTGAAACCGCCCGCCTTCCCGCTCGAGTCCGTGCCGCACCGGCCCGGCCTGACGCTGGTCGGCTTCCAGGATCCGATCCACCGGGCCGGGCAGATCGCGGCCCTGCGCGCGGCGGGCGTGGAATCGATTGCGTTCGAATGGGTTTCGCCCGGCGACGCACCCGAGGTCGACGCCCTGACCGCCATGAGCCGGATCGCCGGGAGCGTCGCCTACCGGGCGGGCCGCCGGTTGCTGCCCGCCCACGTCCGCGGCCGACCGGTTCGCTCGCTCGTGCTGGGCTGCGGTCAGGCCGGGCGATCGGCGGTCGCCGCCGCGCACGCCGGCGCGGACGAGCCGCCGGTGGTCGTCGGTCTGCGCCCCGAGCAGCGGGACGCGCTGATCCCCGTGGGTCCCTGCGAGTTCCGGCTCGCCGCCGCGGGCATCGTCGACATCATCGATGCCGCGAAGCCCGATCTGGTGATCTGCGCCGCGACCCGTCGGGGCGAGCCCGCCCCGGTGCTGGTGGACGCGGCCGCGCTGGCCGCCCTCGGCCCCGGCGCGGTCGTCGTGGATCTCGCCGGCAAGGCGGGCGGCAACTGCGTCGCAACGGTCTTGGACGCCACCGTGATCCGCGCGGGCGTGACCGTCACGCATCGCTCGAACTACCCCGCCCGCCGCCCCGCCGCCGCCAGCCACGCCTACAGCGCCGCCACGGTCGCGATGATCCGCCGCCTCGCCGATCACTGCGGGCGACCGCCCTTCCAGCGTTGCTCCAGCGCCGAGCGAAACAATTCGCGGCAGTCGCCGTCGTCGAGATCATCGAACTCGGCCAGTCGCAGGATCGCGGCGTGGTAGTCGCCGCCGATGGTGCCCAGCGAGGCGGTGTGGTTGGGCGGCATAACCACTTGGCCCGGTGAGGAGCGGCTGTTTACGCTCGGGGGTATCAGCGCGGGGGCCTAGGGGATGACATGACTCTGGAATTCACATCGGGGGCGATCTCCAGCGACAAGACGCCGGAGGTGGCTCGGTTCGTCGGGGCGGGCGAGGACGGGGGGTGGGTGCTGAGTTGGTTGCCGGGGCGGCGGCTCGATCGGGCGCTAGCGGTACACGGGATGGTGCTCGATGAAATCCTCAGTGACCCAACGCTGGTCGATGACGAGGTGGCGCTGGAGATGGCGGCGGTGCGGGCCGCGGAGCTCGGGCTCACGCTCGAGGGGGCGGTGGCGCTGTTGTGTCTGCGGGTGGTGGATCGGCTGCTGCGGCCCTCGATCGTGTCGGCCGCCTGAACTTGTCGGTGGTACCGGCTAGCGTCGACGGCGACCGGATCGCTGCGAGGGCGGGAGTTGATCATGAGCGGTATCGAGGTGTTGACCGATGGGTACGGGCGGGTCCGCGAGGTGGTTCACGAGGCCGTTGACGGGCTGGACGAGGCCGCGTTGACGTATCGGGTGGATCCGGCGGCCAATTCGATCGCTTGGCTCGTGTGGCATCTGACTCGGGTGCAGGACGACCATATCGCGGAGGTCGCGGGGCTCGAGCAGATCTGGACGGCCAAGGGGTGGTACGAGCGGTTCGGGCTGCCCATCGATCCGGCCGAGACGGGGTACGGGCACGACGCGGAGCGGGTGGGGATCGTCAGGGCGTCGGCGGAGGTGCTGACGGGGTACTACGACGCGGTGCACGAACAGACGCTGCGGTACCTCGCGACGCTCACCGACGCCGATCTGCCGCGCGTCGTGGATCGTCGCTGGGATCCGCCGGTGACGCTGGGCGTGCGGCTGGTGAGCGTGATCTCCGACGACCTGCAACACGCGGGGCAGGCGGCGTTCCTGCGCGGCGTCGTCGAGCGCGGGCGCTAGGGGCTGGAACCTCAGGCGGGACCGACGTATTCGCGGGGCGGCTCGGTGAGTTCCAGATCGGTCTCGGCTGGCGTGTTGTCGGGCGACACGCGGTGGCGGCGGTTGTGCACGACGCTGCTCACATAGGCGGCGGCGATGATGGCGACGCCGATCAGGCCGGTGGTCATCTCGTCCACGTGGCGGCCGGTCGAGTACAGCAGCACGAGCGCGAGCGCGCCGATGGCCCAGTGCGCGCCGTGCTCGAGGTACACGTACTCCGACAGCGTGCCCCGCCGGACCAGGTACACCGTGATCGACCGGACGAACATCGCGCCGATCAGGCCCAGGCCCAGCGCGATGATGATCGGGTCGGAGGTGATGGCGAACGCGCCGATCACGCCGTCGAAGGAGAACGACGCGTCCAGCACCTCCAGGTACAGGAAGCTGAAGAAGGCGGCGCGGCCGGTGAGCACCGCGAGTCCGGATGGGCCCGAGGACGATTCGCCCTCCTCCGGCTCGTCGTCGAAATGCTTGCCCAGCCCGTCGACGAGGATGTAGGTGACCACGCCGAGCACGCCCGCGACCATCACCACGTCGGCCTTGTCGTTGGGCGCGAGGAAACCGGCCACGAAGACCAGCGTCACCAGCGAGACCACGGTGGTGAACATGGGGAACCGGCCGATCCGGCCCAGCGGGCGTTCCAGCCAGGACAGCCAGGTGATCTCGCGCTCGGCGCAGACGAAGTTCAGGAACAACAGCAGCAGGAACATCCCGCCGAAGGTGGCGATCTTGGGATTGGCGTCGTTGAGCAGGGTCTCGTAACTGGGCCGCCCGTCGGCGAAGTACGCCAGCCCGTCCGGCGGCGGGTTGAGCGCCAGCTCGAGCGCCTTGAGCGGATCGAGGTGCGCGCCGATGGCCACGACGATCAGGGGGAAGACCAGCCGCATGCCGAACACCGCGACCAGCACGCCGACGGTGAGGAACATTCGTTGCCAGAATCGGCTCATCCGCTGTAGCACAGCGGCATTGACCACGGCGTTGTCGAAGGAGAGCGACACCTCGAGCACCCCGAGTATCGACGCCAGGATCAACGCCTCGGGACCGCCGTAGAGCAGCGCTCCCACCAGACCCGCTACCGCGACGATGAACGACAGGGCGAACACACGCACGAACATGGCCGATGCCTTTCGCTAGCCCGACAACCCGCGGGGGATTCGACTCCACGGGTAGCAGCAGTCAGAGTGCTCGCAACCCTCGATTCGATTCTGACAGCTGCACGAGGGGGTTCACAATCGTTACCGCGGGGCACTACCTGTCGGGTTGCCCACGAGCGGTGGTCAATACCACCCGTGCGCCTGCCAGAATGCCCAGGCCGCGTTCGGACTGCCGTAGCGCTGGTTCATGTAATCGTAGGCCCAACGGATCTGGGTGACCGGATTGACCGGCCAGTCCCAGCCGTGGGTGGCCATCTTGAACGGCGGCAGCGCCTGCGGCAGGCCGTAGGCGCCCGAGGTCGGATTGATCGCGAAGACGTTCCAACCGCTCTCGCGGGTGATGATGTTGTCGAAGGAGTCGAACTGGTCGGGCGGCACGATGAGTCGCGCGATCGTCTGCGGGGCCAGCCGGTACAGCGACGAGCCCAGGCCCAGGCCCGCCTCGACCAGATCCGAGTCCGTGGCGATCTCGTCGTCGGCCGCCGCGACGGCGGGGCCCACGCAGACCGATATCGCGCACGCCGCCATGACCGTGACGGTCACCTTCGCGATCGATCCCATTCCTCGAGCAAACCACCGGTTATTGGAATTACCGGTGATTCTCGCGGCGTGTCTCGGTGAGCAGCTCGCGCAGCAGCCGGGGTGAGGGAGAGCCGTGCGCGAGCATCGCGTCGTGCCACGCGCGCGGGGATATTTCCGGCGGGCGTTCGGCGGCGATCGCCGACATCTCGGAGTAACCGACGAAATAGGTGGACAGCTGGGTGGATCCGAGGCGGGCGCGCCGCCATTTCCCCGCCGCCTCGCCCTCCTCCTGGAAGCCGCGGCGCAGCATGAGGTCCATGGCCGCGGCCTCGTCGAGTTCGGCGCAGTGCACGCCGTGGTCGAGGATGGCGTTCACGGTCGTGCGCAGGTGGGACTTCAAGCGCTGCAACAGGACCGGAAGTCCGCCGAAGCCGTGGTCGGTCATGAGTTCCTCCGCGTAGACCGCCCAGCCCTCGATGAAGGTGCCGCTCGCGCAGAGCGCCCGAACGGGGGTGGAGCCGCGGAACCGGCGCGCGTGGGCGAGTTGCAGGAAGTGGCCCGGCACGGCCTCGTGCACGGCGAGGTTGCGCAGCATGTGGTGGTTGTACTCGCGGTAGAACGAGCGCACCCGGGACGCGGGCCACCCCGACGGGGTGGGCGCGATGGCGAAAAACGTTGGGATGTCGGCGGTTTCGAGGGGGCCGACGGGATCGCAGTAGGCGACGGCCACGCCGCGGGCGAATTCGGGCATCTCCTGCACGACCAGGGTGTCGGGGACGGGGGAGACGAATTCGTGTGCGGCGGCGAAGCTCTGGGCGTCGGCGAGGGCGGCGCGGGCGGCGGCCACGATGGTGTCGTCGTCGGGGTGGTCGGCCGCGACCCGGTCCAGGGCGGTGCGGACGGTGTCGTCGTCGGGGTGCGCGACGCCCAGCAGTTCGCCCGCGGCGTCGCGGATCCGCTCGTGCAGGTGATCGAGATGCCGGTGCGCGCGGTCGAGGATCTCGGCGGCGGGGAGTTCGGTGTCGAGGGTGTGCCAGAGCTTGGCCTCCCACAGCCGTCGGCCCAGCCGGGGATCGCGGTCGGAACGCTCCAGGCGTGCGGTGAGCCAGTCGCCGAAGTCGGCCAGGGCCGCGAGCGCCGCGGCGGATTCCGCGCGCACGTCGGCGCCCGGCACGCGGGCCGCCAGCGCGGGGACCTCGTCGCGGATCAGGGCCGCGACCCCGGCGAACTGACCGATCGCGGTCTCGACGTGCGGTCGCGGGCAGTCGCCCAGTGTCGCGCGGGCGGTGGCGAGGGCGTCCGGTACGGCCGCGAGCCGCGCCGACAGGGCCGTGAGCCGCCGCTCGGGTGGCGCGAAGGGCCGGGCCAGCAGGGCGTACAGCAACGGTCCGGGGTTGTGCGCCAAGGGATTCCACTCGTGCTCGCGGACCTCGTTCAGCAGGAACAGCCGCCCGTCGACCTCCCGCCGCAACAGCTCGAGGTCGACCCGGTCCTCGGCGTTCAACGCGTCGTCGTCCACCTCCGCGAGCACATGCGACGCCTCCCGCAACATCGCCGCCCGCCCGCGCACCGCCTCGCCCGAGAAGTCGGGCAGCCGCTCGTCCGCCCGATGATCGCCCGCCCATGCCGCCGCGTGCGGATCGTCCGCCAGCAGCGCGTCCACGATCCGTCCGGCCCGCTCCTCGAACTCCTGCGCCATGCCGCCACGCTACCGCCGGGGAGATCACCCGGAGTCGGGTGGCGCGTGGAGCTCGTCCCGGTGGTGTGAAAACACTTGCGGCCCAGCCGATCTCGCGCTCGTGGCGGGCGCCGATCCGCGCGGCTCAGCTGCCGCCCGCGCGGGGTGTGCCCTGCTCGGCGCCGAGGGCGGGGCGGAAGCCCGCGCCGACGCCGCCGCTCGCGTCGAGGTGGGCCTGGATCGCGCTGATGTTCGTGCCGACCTCGGGCCCGAGGCAGCCGACGCCGAGATAGGCGTTGACCATGCCGACGAGGGTGGTGCCCGCGACGACGGGGGCGCCGGAATCGCCGGGGAGGACGCAGATCTGGGTCCAGGTCTCGGTGCCGCGGGCCAGCACGTCGCCCCAGACGACGCCGCAATTGGTGCCCGTGGTGCGGCCCTTCTTGCAGACCGTCGCCGGGAAGCTCGCGGGGGCGCCGACGGCGGTGATGCTCACCGAGCCCACGCGGTCCGAGGGCGCGACCCGATCGGGGTCGAATTCGATGACGGCGTAATCGAGTTCATGATCGGTCGCGGCCACCCGGCCCACGATCCCGGCGTTCGGCTCGGTCTCCGAGACCACGCTCTGGCCGGGTTCGCCGCAGTGCCCGGCGGTCAGGCCGACCAGGCGGTCCGCGGCGTCGTGGCCGATGGTGGTGAGGGTGCAGCCGGTGGTGTTGGCGATGACGATGCCGGAACCGCCACCGAGGACCGGCAGTTCCGCGGCGTGCGCGGTGCCGACTCCGGCGGTCACGGAGGCGGCGAACACCGCCGACAGGGTCCAGCTCGCCGAGGCGAGGGTGCGCATGAGCTTCTCCCGAAGGTAGGTGGTGGATCAGGCGGCCTGGCGGGGACGCTGAACCTCGAGAGCCTGGTCCTTCAGGGATTGCAACGTCTTGGCGAGAATCCGGGACACGTGCATCTGCGAGACGCCCAGCTCCTCGGCGATCTGGGTCTGGGTCCTGCCCTCGAAGAAGCGCAGGATGAGCGCTCTGCGTTCGCGTTCGGGCAGCTGATCGATCAGCGGCCGCACCGCCATGGCCTGCTCGACCAGTTCGTAGCAGGGCTCCACCGTGCCGATGCTGTCGCGCAGGGGCGTCGCCGAATCCTCGCCGTCCTCCACGGTGGCCTCGATCGAATCGGTCCGGTACCCGTTGGCCGCCACCAGGGCGTTGGTGATCTCGGTGACCTCCACCTCGAGTTCGGCGGCCAGCTCGCGCGCGGTGGGCATCCGGCCGAGCCGTTGCGCCAGCTTCTCGGTGGTCGGGCCGATGAGTTGCTGAATCTCCTTGAGCCGCCGCGGAACTCGCACGGCCCAGGTGTTGTCGCGGAAGTAGCGGCGCACCTCGCCCATCACCGTGGGCACGGCGAAGGACAGGAAGTTCGCGCCGCGGGTGACGTCGTAGCGGTCCACCGCCAGCACGACGCCCACCCGGGCCACTTGCAACAGATCCTCGAAGGCCTCGCCGCGTCCGGCGAACCGGCGCGCGATGTGTTCGGCCAGGGGTAGACAGCGACCGATCAGCTCGTCGCGCAGATGCGCGCGATGGGGATCGGTGGCGGCGAGGGAGGCGAGCTTGTCGAACCAGGGCTCGATGTCGTCGTAGGAGTCCTTGCTCGTGCGAGAGTCGACGTTCCGGCTGCTCGAGGGTTCCGTCATCGCGCGAGGTCCCTTCGTGGTGCGACAGTGTTCGGTGTTCAGCCGGATAACCGGCTGCGCAGCGCTGAAACGTGCCCGTGGCCCCGCGCTGACGCGCCGGTCGGACACCCGGTGACATGGGTCGCAATCCGAATAGTAGCTAAATAATTGCCGAAGTGAAATGCCGGTCGTCGGTCACGGCCGCGACCGGGACGAACGTCTGGTCCACGGGCGCCCGCAGCATCCGGGCGAAGGCCCGGGTGGAGGCGGGCCACGGGTTGGTCACCCGCCCGTTCGGGTGCCGGTACCAACTGCGCACGCCGTCGGGCCAGACGGTGGCCGCCAGCGACCGCTTCAGCCAGCGCCGGTAGCGCCGCATGGCGACCTCGCCGACCTCGATGGCCGCCGCGCCCGTGCGCTCGCGCCAGCGCAGGCAGTCGATGATGTAGGCGATCTGGTGTTCCTTCAGCGTCGGGTTGCTGCCCGCGGGGGTGAACGAATTGGGTCCGGCGATGAGGAAGGCGTTCGGGTAGCCCGGCACCGCGAGGCCCATGTACGCCTCGGCGCCCGCGGCCCACTCCTGCCGTAGCGAGCGGCCGCCGCGCCCGCGCACCTCCATCGGCACCAGGAACTCCGGCGCGCGGAATCCCGTGGCGAAGACGATGACATCGGCCGGGCGGTGCCGCCCGTCGCCGGTGGTGATGCCGCCCGGCGTGATTCGCGCGATGGGATCGGTCACCAGTTCCACGTTCGGCCGGGTGAGGGTGGGGTAGTAGGCGCTGTCGAAGAGGATGCGTTTGCCGCCGATCGGGTAGTCGGGCGTCAGCGCCGCGCGCAGTTCGGGATCGGAGATGCTGCGGCGCAGATACATTCGGGCCAGGGCGCGCGCGGGCCGCGCCGACCAGCCGCGCCGCATGATCGGCGCGAGCAGCAGATCGGCCCCGGTGTACAGCGCCCGCCGGTACATCCGGTGCGCGCCGGGCAGCCGCAGCGCCGCGCGGCTGAGCGGGCCGAAGTCGGCGGCCGGTTTCGGCAGCACCCAGTGCGGGGTGCGCTGGTACACCGTCACCCGCCGGGCGCGCGCGGCGGTGTCCGGAAGCAGTTGCGCCGCACTGGATCCCGTGCCGATCACGGCCACGTCCAGTCCGGTCGGATCGCAGTCGTGATCCCAGGCCGCGGAGTGGAACATCGCGCCCGCGAACGACTCTCGGCCCGGGATGTCGGGCACGTGCGGGCGGTGCAGCTGCCCGGCGGCGAAGACCACCACATCGGCCCGGATCCGCGCGCCGTCGCGGGTGGTGATCTCCCAGCGGGCGGCGCCGTCCTGATACACCGCGGTCTCGACCCGGGAGCGGAAGCGCAGATGCGGTTCGAGCCCGTGCTCGCGCGCGACGCCGCGCAGATAGTCGAGGATCTCCGGTTGCGCCGGGTAGCGGCAGCTCGTGCTGCGGTAGGGCGCGAACGAGAACGAGTACAGGTGCGAGGGCACGTCGCAGGCGCAGCCGGGATAGGTGTTGTCCCGCCAGACCCCGCCCAGGTCGTCGGCCTCCTCGAGGATCACGAACCGGGCGACGCCCGCCTCCCGTAACGCGACGCCCATTCCGATGCCACCGAAGCCCGCGCCCACCACCGCGACCTCGACGTCCAACTCCGCAACCATGGCCCGACACCTCCCGTGACATGCGACAGTAAACTTTCAGCTAACTGTAAATATCGCATGTTCAATCGGAAAAGCTCGAGTTATCGGGCGAAAAATCCAGACGAGTCGGATCTAATACCGCAACAGCGGCCTCTCAGCTATCGATCGGCATCACTGTTCACTCGGGATCGTCGCGCGGCGGCAGCACGGGCTCGTGATCCTCCGGCTGGCCGTGCTCGATCTGCCGACCTCGGGCCAGTTCGGCGTCGAACTGCGCGCCGAGCAGCACCGCCACATTGGTCAGCCACAGCCACACCAGGAACACCACCGCCCCGGCGAGCGAGCCGTAGACCTTGTTGTAGGAGCCGAAATGGGTTGCGTAGACGGTGAATCCGACCGAGGCCGCGATCCACACCAGCACGGCCAGCGTGCTGCCGGGGGTCAGCCAGCGGAAACCGGGCTGGCGGGCATTGGGCGAGGCCCAGTACAGCAGGGCGATGGCGAGACTGGCCAGCACCAGCAGCACGGGCCATTTGGCGATGTCCCACACCGTGATTCCCGCCGAACCCAGGCCCACCCAGTGTCCGATGCGGTCGGCCACCCGACCGGTCAGCACCACCCCGAGCGCGCACGCGGCCACCAGCGTCATCATGACCGCGGTCAGGGCCAGCTGGAGCGGGATCGTCTTCCACACCGGCCGCCCCTCCTCGGTCCGATAGATGGTGTTCGCGGCGCGGATGAAGGCCCCGATGTACCCCGAGGCCGTCCACAGCGAGGTCGCCAGGCCCAGGATCGCCAGCGGTCCGGCCGCGGCGCGGCTGCCCTGCAACTGGGTGATGGCGTCCTCGAGAAGCCGCGTGCCGCTGGTGTTCCCGACCTCGTGGACGGTGTCGATCAGCGACCGGGTGGCGGTGGGGCCGAGCAGGCCGAGCAGCGAGGTGAGCACGAGCAGGGCCGGAAAGACCGACAGCACACTGTAATACGTGAGGGCGGCGGCCCAGTCGGTGATCTTGTTCTCCTGGAATCGCGCGACCGTCCGGCGGAGCACCCCCCACCACGCGCGCCAACGGAGATCGGTGGGACCGGCGGGGACCGGCTCGTGCTGTGTGGTTGTCCCGGACATTCGCGCACCCGTTCTACTGGAGATCGAGGCGGGACTACCCGGCGACGAGCCGGTCAAACGGCCGGAACCGCAGGGGCGCAGCCACTTTCGCCGGACCGAGCGGTCCGTGCCGCGGCCCGGCTCCGGCGCGGGGGTAACGGAATGCGCTATGTCCGGTTGAAGGGGTGTCGGCGGGGGTATTCCTCGATCCAGGGCGGTCCGGCCACGGACCCGGCTCCAGGAGGTAAGGCCATGTCGACCTCGATCAACTCCTGTACGTCCACGCACGATCGGGCCCGGCGCCTACTCGGCGGCGCGGAACCCGACCCCGATCCCGCGGCCCGGCCCGACGAGCCGCTCTCCCCCTACGACGAGACCATCGCCCGGCTGCGCGCGCGGGCCGTGGCCGGTCGGACCCTCGATCGAGTGGATCTGGTGTAGGTCCCCGCGCCGAGGGGAAACCCCGGGGAAACACGGTTTCGAAATTCCATCCGTTCGCCATCCGCTGAAAGGATCGGGGTGGTGCAGGTGATCGAGACGGTGCAGCCCCCACCGGGCATGGCCGATCTGTGGCTCGCGCAGTATCGCGACTGTTCGGCCGAGCCGATCGGATTGTCCCCGGAGAAGGCGCATTTCCTCCTGCGGGTGCACGCCGGGCACGGCCCCTCGTGCCGGGCGTATCTCGCCGCCGCGGCGTTCCAGGGGACCGTGCTCCCGTAGGGCGACGGCCCGTCAGCGCCTGTCCCCAGTGACCGTGCTCCCCTGGGAGACGTCAGGAGACGAGGCCCCTCAGCTGCTCAGGGCGCGCGACGGCGCGGAATCCGGGTGCGGCGGATCGAAGCTCGCGGGCGCGGGCCCGAAAGCCTTGCGGGCGTTGTCGATCACGGTGCGGCCCATCATGCGGTCGCCGACGCCGCCGATCACCGCGCCGATCCCGGCGGGCAGCACCTTGCCGAACATCAGCACCGCGCGCTTGGTGATCATCTGCACGAGGAAGCGCTTCATCAGCCCGTCGTTCATGCTCCGGATGCCGGGAATCCGGTTGGCGAGCAGATCGGGCCAGTTCTTCGCCGACCGGCCGACGCCCTGCTGCACGACCGATTTCCCGCTCTCGCCCAAGGCGATTCCGAGCACCAGCGCGCGGCGGCGCTCGCGGTCCTCGAGCACCATGCCGTGCACCGCGGCGACGGCGAGGGTGAACACCGCGGTGGCCTCGAGGAAGAACACGGTTTCGGCGCTCAGCGCGAACAGCGACAGCACGGTGCCGATGCCGGGCACGGCCGCGATCGTGCCGACGAGCACGCCCGCGCTGGTCACGCTGAACAGGTAGCGGCGCTCCAGCCGCTGCAGGATCTGGGCGGGGGTCTCCTCGGGATGCTTGCGCCGCATCTTGTCCACGTACCGTCGGACCGCCGGAGCCTGCATCCGGGACCCGTTGTCCAGCAGCGACCGCACCGCCTTCTCCATGCCGGACTTGAACATCACCGATACCGCCTTCCTCGTCGCTCGTATCCACCGGATATCCAGTCCCGCCCGCGCGAACCATCGACGCCCCGGCATCGAATAGTAAGTGCTGCCCGCCCCGGGCAGCGTTACCTCGCGGTGCGAAAGGATGTCGATGGTTGCTCGGCGATTATTCGGGATGCTGGTCGGCTGGGTCGCGCTCACGACGGCGGTCGTGCCGTCCGCGTCGGCGGAGCCCGTGCAGCGCGATGCGAGCTATCGGATTCTGTGGGAGGCGTTTCCGGCCTACCGCATGGTGCCCGACGCCCGGGACGCGGTGCGCGCCCCGGCGGAGGCCGACGCGGGCCGGGACCAATGGCTCCTGCGGGCGGTGGGCGGCACGGTCGAGCACCCGATCTACCAGATCCGCAACAACGCCTCGCAGCTGTGCCTGGCGCCCACCCTGCGCCGGGCGGCGAGCAGCGATGTGGCGCAACGGCCGTGCGGCACGGGCACCGAGCAGACCTGGTACATCGACCCGACCGGCGACAGCTACAGCATCACCCTGGTGGCCGATCCCACCCGAAAGATGTACGCCAACAAGGCGCCCGGTGAGGTTCCCGCGGTGCTGGAGGGCGCCATCGCCGATACCGCGCAGGCGCGCTGGATCTTTCAGCGGGTCTGACCGTTTCGTCCCCGATCTCCGCTATCGTGTTATCTCCATTCGGAACGGGCTAAGCGATCGATGAGATCGTCGGACGTCCGGGAGGGGTTCTCGATGCGGAAGGAGCGCGCGGACGCGCTGGCACGGTTGGGCGCCACGTCCGTCGCGGTGGCGGGGCTGCGGGACATCGTCACGGCGGAACAGTCCGCGGAGGCGGCGCTGGCGCGGGTGGCCGGGGCCGCCGCCGAGGCCGCGCCGCAGGCCGATCTGGTGAGCATATCCGTTCTGGCACAACGAGTTTGGCACACCGCCACGCATACGGGCGCGGCGGCCCTGCCGCTGGACGCCGAACAGTTCTCCGCCGACCGGGGTCCGGCGCTGGAATCGGTGCGCGCCCATCGGCCGGTGCGGGCGCGCACCGGGGGCGAGGCGCGGCGCTGGCCCGAATTCGACGCCGCCGCGGCGCGGGCGGGGGTGCGCGCGGCGCTGTCGGTACCGCTGTGGCTCGAGATCGGCGACGGCGATCCGTTGCCGGGCGCGCTCACCTGCTACAGCTACACCGACGACGCCTTCGATCCCTTCGACGAGGGTCTGCTGAATCTCTACGCCCTCGTCGCCGGGCACGCGGTCGCCGACGCCCGCCGCCGTCGGCTCGCGCGGGACGCGGCTGCTCAGTTCGAGCGGGCGGTGGCCTCACGCGCGGAGATCGAACAGGCCAAGGGCGCGCTCATGGCCCTGCACGGCTGCTCGGCGGACGAGGCGTTCGCCCGGCTGGTGGAACAGTCCCAGCGCAACAATATCCGGGTGCACGTGCTGGCCCGGCGGTTCCTCGGCTCGCTGGGCGGTTCAGGCGACCGCGGCTGAGTCGCGGCCCGCGGTGTCGGAACCCGTTGCGGTGCGGCGGAATTCGAGGTGCTCGTCGTCGACGCGGCCGTAGCGCAACCGAACCGCGTCGAGGTAGAAGTTGTTCAGCACCGTCCAGGGCGCGCGCGTGCCCTGCCGGGGGATGACCCCGTCGGCGCGGCGCACGTAGCCCGAGCGCAGGGCGGTGCCGAAGGCGGATTCGGTGTCGCGATCGGCGTCCTCGGCCCGCGCGACGACCTGGTCGTAGCCGTGCCGTCGCAGATGGGCCAGCAGCCGGCAGAAGTATTCGGCGGCCAGGTCGGCCTTGAGCGTCCAGGAGGCGTTGGTGTACCCGAGCACGAACATGGCGTTGGGCACGCCGTCCATCAGCACGCCCTTGTAGATGACGCGGTCGCGGGTGGCGACCGGGCGGCCGTCGACCTCGAGTTCGGCCCCGCCCGCGATCTGCACGATCAGTCCGGTCGCGCTGACCACGACGTCGGCCGGGAGTTCGGCGCCCGACGCGAGCCGAATCCCGTTGGGCGTGAAGGTCTCGATGGTGTCGGTGACCACCGACGCCTGCCCGCGCCGGAGCACCCGGAACAGATCGCCGTTGGGCACCACGCACAGCCGTTCGTCCCACGGGTCGTAGGCGGGGGAGAAGTGCGCGAGGTCGACCTTGCCGCGCAGCTGGGTGCGCACGACGCCGAGCAGCAGCCGCCGAGCCAGCTCCGGCCGGGACCGCGACAGCTGGAATACGCCGCGCTGCAACGCGATATTGCGGACCCGGCCGAGTTTGTAGATCACCGGGGCCGGAACGCGCAGGCGCTCCAGCACCGCGGCCACCGGATCCTCGGCGGGGATCGGCAGGATGTAGGTGGGCGAGCGTTGCAGCATGGTGATGTGCGCGGCCCGGTCGGCCATGGCGGGAACGAGGGTCACCGCCGTCGCGCCGCTGCCGATGACCACCACGCGCTTGCCCGCGTAGTCGAGGTCCGCGGGCCACTGCTGCGGGTGCACGATGGGTCCGGCGAAGGTGTCCTCGCCGGGGAAGGCGGGCCGGTAGCCGCGGTCGTAGTCGTAGTAGCCGGTGCAGCCGATCAGGAAGCGGCTGGTGAATTCGGTTGTCGCGCCGGTGGTCTCGTCGATCGAGCGCACGGTCCACAGGCCGGTGGCGGTGCTGAATCCGGCGTGTGCGACCCGGTGGCCGAAGCGGATGCGCGGGGTGACCCCGTACTCGTCGGCGGTCTCGCGCACGTACTCGCGGATGCTCGCGCCGTCGGCGAGCACCTTGGTGCCGCGCCAGGGGCGGAAGTGGTAGCCGAAGGTGTACATGTCCGAGTCGGAGCGAATGCCGGGGTAGCGGAACAGATCCCAGGTGCCGCCGACGCGATCGCGCCGCTCGAGCACGGCGTAGTCGAGGTCGGGCAGCTCGCGGGCGAGGTGGCAGGCCGCGCCGATGCCGGACACCCCGGCCCCGATGATCAGCACGTCGAAATGGTTGTCGCCCATCGCTCGGCCTCCCGCCGCGTCGCGTTCGCTCACCGTCATGTTACCGCGACATACTGTCACACACACTTACCTGTGACAAGTAGTATCGGACAGTGCGACATCCCGGCCGCCGGGCTGGCCGGGAACCGATCGCGCGGCCGTTACGCTGTCCGGCGTGACTTCAGCCGTGCCGCAGACGATTACGCTGCCCGGGGATCGCGTCGTGGGCTACGCCGAATACGGCGATCCCGAGGGCGCGCCGGTGCTGTACTGCCACGGGATTCCCGGGTCGCGGTTGGAGGGGGTCGCGTTCGCCGCGGCCGCCGCGGCGGCGGGGCTGCGGATCGTCGCCGTCGATCGGCCGGGGCTGGGCCGGTCCGAATTCGTCCCTCGGACGCGGGTGGCGGACTGGGCGGAAACCGTTGCGGCGCTTGCCGATCGGTTCGACTGGGAGCGGTTCGCGGTGATCGGCGTCTCGGGCGGGGGGCCCTACGCGTTGGCGTGCGCGCACGCGCTGGGGGAGCGGGTGCGGGCGGTGACGGTGGTGAGCGCGCCCGCGCCGTTCACCCCCGGCGACGAGCGGCGGAATCTGCTGGCGCTGCGGCGGTTTCCGTTCCTGGCCCGGCCCCTCGCGGCGCGGCTGGCGGCCCGGGTGCGGCGGCCCGGCGGGGTCGCGGAACTGATCGCGCGGATGCCGGTGGTCGACCGGGATCGGGTGGTGGAACATCCGCATATGGCCCTGGAGCTGTCGGCCAATGTGGCCGAGGCGTTCCGGCAGGGCAGCCGCGGCGTGGCGGCGGATATGCGGGTGCTGGCCGGAGACTGGGGATTCGCCTTGCGCGACATCACGATTCCGGTGCTGATCTGGCACGGCGACGGGGATCGCAACGTCCCCGTCGCCGACGCCCACCGATTGGCCGCCGAACTACCGCGCGGCCGAGCGGTTGTCGTTCCCGATGCCGGGCATCTGCTGGTCATCGATCACGCCGAGCGGATTCTCGCCGCGATGCACGCCGACTAGCCCGGCCGAGCCTGAGGCGCTCGTCCGGACGAATCAGGAATTGGCGTCGCGGTAAGCCTCGACCAGATCCTTGGGCAGGCGGCCGCGCGCCGATACCTTGCGGCCGGTCGATTGCGCCCATTCCCGAATCTTGTTCGATTCCGCCTTGCTCAGGCCCGACGCAGAACCCGTACCCGCGGTGGCCTTACGCCCGCCGCGCCGACCGCCGATGCGACGCGCGGCCTTGGTGTAGGGATCGAGCGCGGCATAGAACTTGTCGCGGTTCTTCGCGCCCAACTCGATTTCGTATTCCACACCGTCGACCGCAAAGGTGATCGTGGGGTTGGGGACGATGTCGGTGTCGATCCGCTCCCCGGTGAGATCGTCGTAGGTCTCGACAATTGTCTTCTGCGCCATTCGGCAAGACTATCATCCCGTCGGGGTTCCTTTTCCCGGTCACGGTGTGGTCTTTGTTGGACTAATTCGCGGATGCGATCGATCGCCGGGCGGCCGGGTCGGGGGAAGGGAGCGGGGCGCGTTGTCCGTTTCGCCGCCGTTGGAAAAACCAGGGGTCGCGCGGGGGGCACGCGGAGTGATTCACGTGTCCTTTTCCGCCCTATTCCGGGACTGCCGCCCCGGGCCGGACGCCCGGTGCCCCCGGATGGGCGAAACCGCATTTCGGCCGCGTCGGCGACCGATCATACCCGGTGTGCCGCAACGTATTCGAACCAGGTTCCCGCGGCGACGTGTCACGTCCCCCGGGGCGGGTATCCGCGAAGACGAATCGCCGTGCCGCGGCCGGAACCACGATCGAAGGAGGAGCTGTGCCATGAGCCACACCTATGATTCGCGGGCGCCGGAATCCCCGCCCGTCGCCGAATTGATCGGCAACGCCACCGAGCAGGTGAGCCGCCTGGTCCGCGAGGAGATCCGGCTGGCGGCCATCGAAACCCAGAACAAGGCGCAGCGGCTGGGCCTCGGCGCGGGGCTCGCGGGCGTCGCGGCGATCGTGGCCCTGCTGGGGGCGGGGACCCTGGTCGCCGCGGCCGTGCTCGCGCTGGCCCTGGTTCTGCCCGGGTGGGCGTCGGCGCTGATCGTCGGCGGCGTGCTGCTGCTGATCGCGGCGGTGGCGGCGCTCGTCGGCCGCTCGCGCATCCAGCAGGCCACCCCGCCGGTGCCCGAACAGGCCGTCGCCGACGTCCGCCGGGACGTGGCCGTCGTCAAGGAGAGGAGCCACCGATGAGCGACATCCCCTCCGATCCGGAGCAATTGCGCCGCGATCGCGATCGCACCCGGGAGGAACTCGGGCAGACGGTCGAGGCGCTGACCGAGAAGTTCGACGTTCCGGGCCGGGCCCGGGCCAAGGCGCAGGAGCTGCGTGGCCGGGCCGAGGACGCGACCCCTGATGTGGTGGTCGACGGGAGCAGGCAGGCCGCGGGCGTGGTGCGCGCGTACCCGGTGCCCATCGTCGGGGCGGGTGTGCTGGTCGCCCTGGTGATCTGGTTCCTGGCGCGGCGGAGGTCGGCATGAGGACGCTCTACAAACCGCTGGGCATGCTGGTGAGCGTGCTCGGCGGGCTGCTGGCATCGATGATCTTCAACAGGTTGTGGCGCACGCTCGCGGGGGAGGACGAGGCGCCGAGCGCGACCGCGCGCGGGTACGGGTGGGGTGAGGTGCTCACCGCGGCGGCGTTGCAGGGGGCGGTGTTCGGCGTCGTGAAGGCCGCGGTGGATCGCGCCGGGGCGACCGGATACCGGTCGATCACGGGGACCTGGCCCGCGGACTGACCGCGGGCCCGGCCTGTCGGCCCGTTCCGAAATCGTTGCGGCACAGCGATTTCCGTCGGGCATGCGGTACGGACGTTTCCCCACCGGGGCACCGAAGGCGCCCCGGCTCATGCTTGTTCGCGGTGCGCGCGCACTGTGATTCCCGTCATTCCGGCGCGGACCGGCCACCAGCGTTGTTGTCAGCTCGGCCCGGTGTCTGGAATATCGAAAGTGGTTGGCCGGGCCAATGTTCCGTCTCGGTCGCCCGCATCCCTCACCGATCCGATTGTGCGATCGTCACCGGAAAGGTCGAAGCAAATGACTGACACCCTCGATGCCACTGCTGCCACTGCTGCCACCGCCGCCAATGCCCAGGCCCCGACCCAGCGGATTCCGGCCGTGTCCGCCGGGCCGCGGCGTTCCCCGCACGCGCGTCCCGCCACCCGGCCCGTGCACGCCGGGCCCGGGTCGCAGTGGTGGCACGCGAAAACCGTGCTGGTGACCCGTGTCGCGGGTCCCGACAAACTCGTCACCGTGCCGCGGCTGGTCGTCCCGATCGGCGATCGGCAGCTGGCCTTCCGCATCTCCTCGCTCTCGCCGGAGGCGGGCCAGCTCGCCCAGGACGGGCGCGTGGTCGTCCAGCCCGGCGACTGGCACGGCAGCCCCGTCGTGGGGACGCATCAGCGGCAGGGCTGGGCGCAACTCGTCACCACCGGAACCCTCATCGGCCACGTCGACGCGGCCATGAACGCGAAATACGGCTGGCGGCTCTCGCTGGCCCGCTTCGCCCATCACATGGCCCGCGGGGCGGCCCGCTACGGCGATGTGATCGTGCTCGTGAATGTCCACGAGCCCAGCCCCATCCCGCTGCCTCCGGCCTGACCCGTCGGCGCGGCCGCCTCCGGTGCGGGGCCGCGGTCGTAGGTGGTCGGTGTGGCCGTCTTGGTGTGGGGCCGCGGTCGAACGGTGGGGCCGCGGTCGTAGGGGGTCGCGTGACGTCGGCGCGGCTGCCCTGGACGTGGGGGCGGCGGTCGTACGGTGGGCGCGTGGCGACGAATTCGGGCGGGCGAGCGATGGTCTGGGCCTTGTCGGCGCTGGTGGCGGGGAGTTGTGCGGGGCCGCCGGACAATTCCGGGCCCGCTCCCGCGGCGGCGCCGCCGGTCGCTCCGGTGGTCGCCGCGCCCACGCCCGCGGCGGTCGGGGCGAACGAATTGGGCAGCGTTCCGATCCTGATGTATCACCAATTGAGCGCGGATCCGGTGAGCGAATACGATCAGACGCCCGCGGAGTTCCGCGCCGAACTCGATCGCCTCTATCGGGAGGACTATCGTCCCGTCACGGTCGCCGAGTACGCGGCGGGGACCATCGATATTCCGGCCGGGACGCATCCGGTCGTGCTCACCTTCGACGATTCGACCAGCAGCCAACTGGCATTCACGCCGAGCGGTGCGCCCGCGCCCGACACCGCGGTCGGGATTCTCACCGATTTCGCCGCGACCCATCCGGGCTTTCGCGCGACCGCCTCCTTCTATGTCAACAACGATTCCTTCGGTAACGCCCCGGGCGCGCTGAAATGGCTCGTCGAGCACGGGTACGAGGTCGGCTCGCACACCGCGACCCACCCGAACCTCGCCGGTCTCGACAGCGCGTCGGTGCAACGCGAATTCGCCGACAATGTCCGGGCCATCGAGTCGGCGACATCGATACGCGTCCACACCATGGCCCTGCCGCTGGGCATTCGGCCCGCCGATCCCGCGCTGGCCACCGCGGGTTCGTGGGCGGGCACCGGCTATTCCTTCGACGCGGTGCTGCTGGTCGGCGCGGAACCCGCGCCCTCGCCGTTCGGGGCGCTGGACCGGACCGCGATCCCACGCATCCGCTCGGGTCTCGGTGCGGTGCTGTTCGATTCGGGCTACTGGCTCGATCGGCTCGCGGCGGACCCGGCCGGCCGCTTCACCTCCGACGGGGACCCGGGACGGATCTCGTTCCCGGCGCGGCTCGCGGGCGATCTCGCGGCATCCTGGGCGGCGCGCGCGAATCCGTACTGACCGGTTTGCGCAAATCCATTGGCCTGGTGGGCTTCACGAGGGTTGACGCCGACGTGGGCGTATGGGAGTTTGCTCACACACTTCCGTGCGCTCGTCGGAGAGCCTGTCGAGTCGGCACGGGGTCGGCTCGAGGAGTAGCAGGTAGTGCGCCCACGTCTAGGTCAGCAAACGGGTACCGCGATTTCGAGCGTCGTGCGGCCGCGCACGATCGGCGGTCAGCTGTCCCGCATTCTCGTGTTCGCGCTGATCCTGGTGCTCACGCTGTTGACGGTGGCCGCCTTCGGCGCGTACGGGGACTACCGCGAGGCCGACGACGCCCGGAACGCGGTGTCGCTCGCGCTGCGCGTGCAGGATCTCACCGATCAGATCCAGCAGGAGCTCGGGCTCAGCAACGGCCTGCTCGGCGGTGACGATCGGCTGCGGCAACCGCTGGCGCGGCAGCGGCAGGTCGTCGACACCACCCTCGACGCGGTGCGTTCGGCCGCGGATTCCGGTGTGCCCGGGGCGGATCAGGTGCGCGCCGCGCTGGGTCGGCTGAACCTGCTCGCGGGCACCAGATCCCAGATCGACGCCCGGCGCATCAGCCGTCCGGTGCTCATGCAGTTCTACAACGACGCCGCCGGTGCGCTCGATCGGTTGACCCTCGGACTCGACCAGGCCGCCGATCCCCGCATCCAGCGTGGGTTGCAGGCGTTCTACGCGCTCGGTGCGGCCAAGACGCAGTTCGACACCGAACGCAACTTCCTCAACGGCGTGTTCGTCGCGGGCCGGTTCGCCGGGGGCGAGTACGGCCAGTTCCTGGAGATCCGGGCCACCAAACAGGCGGCGCTGCAAACGTTCTCGCGGTTCGCCACCCGCGAGCGGCAGGCCGATCTGGACGAGGCGATGCTCGGCGACAACGCCGCCGCGGTCGAGCAGGCCGAGAGCGTCGCGCTGGCCTCCGGTGACGGCCCGCTGGTCCGCCCGGTCGACGCCGCGGACTGGTGGACGCGCACGAGCGCCGTCATCGACGCGCAGCGCACGGTGCAGCGGGCCGTGGGCGCGGATGTCGCGGCGCGCGCGAACGAGCTGCGCGGCGCGGCGATGACCACGCTCGTGCTGTTCGTGGTCGGCACGGCCGTCGCGGTGCTCGCCATGATCGCGCTCGTGCTCGCCTCCGTGCGCGCGCTGGTGCGGCCGCTGGCCCGGCTGGCCGCCGAGGCCGACGACGTGGCCTCGCGCCGGTTGCCCGGGGTCGTGCGGGAATGGGGGCAGGCGCCCGACGCGCCGCCCGAGGCGCCCGTGCCGGTGCGCGTGCCGCGGGGGTCGAGCACCGAGGTCGCCGCGGTCGCCAACGCCCTGGATCGGGTGCAGACCACCGCCTTCGAACTCGCCTCCCAGCAGACGCTGATGCGGCGCAACACCACCGAGTCGCTGTCGAATCTGGCTCGGCGCAACCAGAATCTGGTGCGCCGCCAGCTCGCGCTGATCAGCGAGTTCGAGCGCAAGGAACTCGATCCGCAGGGCCTGGCCAACCTGTTCGAACTCGACCACCTCGCCACCCGCATGCGCCGCAACGCCGAGAGCCTGCTGGTGCTCGTCGGGGAGAACAGCCCGCGCCGGCTGACCCGGCCCATCTCGCTCACCGACGTGATCCGCGCGGGCATGTCCGAGGTCGACGACTACCGGCGCGTGGTGTTGCGCCGGGTGGACGACGTCCTCGTGGTCGGCACGGCCGCTGGCGAACTGTCGCATATGCTCGCCGAACTCATCGAGAACGGATTGGCGTTCTCCCCACCGGATCTCGAGGTCGAGATCTACGGGCGCCGCTCGGACGACGGCTATCTGCTGGCGGTGGTCGACCACGGCGTCGGCATGTCCGCGGAGCAGGTGGCCCAGTCCAATGCGCGGCTGCGCGGCGAGCAGGACTTCATCGTCGCGCCCAGCCGCTATCTGGGCCATTACGTGGTGGGCCGGTTGGCCCGGCGCCTGGGCATCACCGTCGAACTGACCTCCTCCCCGGTCAGCGGGGTCGCCGCGCGGCTGACGCTGCCCGCGGATCTGCTTGCGCTGGACCAACATCCGCATCCGGCGACGATCGAGGCCACGGCCGGGCGAACCGCGCTGGAACCGGCCTGGGGCGCCGATTCGGAGCTGCCGCCCGCGCGGGAGCCGGTGTACGCCGCGCTCCCCGCGCCCGAGCGCCCCCGGCCCGCGCCCGCCCCGGCGAATCCGGACGCCCCCACCACGCGCAACGGCCTGACCCGCCGCAACAAACGTGCACGCGGCGCCGAATCCGCAGCGGACGCCTCGCCGCGCGCGCCCCGCGGGCCCGCGACGCCGCGTACCCCGGACCAGACCCGCACACTATTGTCGTCCTTCCGCGCCGGGCACGAGCGCGGCGCGGCGGCGAATTCGACCCCGTTGGTGACGATCTCGGAGGAGAACCGGTGAGTTTCGACTGGATGCTGGCCGAATTCGCGCGCACCACCCCGGGCGTGCGCGAGGCGATCGCGGTCTCCTCGGACGGGTTGCTCATCGCCATGTCCGACGGGCTCGAGCGTGCCGCCGCGGATCGGCTGGGCGCCATGGTGTCCGGGCTGACCAGCCTCGCCCGCAGCGCCTCGCGCAGCTACTCCTTCGACGGCCTCGAACTGATCATGATCGAGATGAACCGGGGTTTCCTGCTCGTCTCGACGATCAGCGACGGCAGCTGCCTCGGCGTGATCGCCGACAGCACCTGCGATGTCGGGCAGCTCGGCTACGAGATGTCGGTGCTGGCCGAGCGCGCCGGGTCGCTGCTGAATCCGGCGCTGATCTCCGAATTGCGAGAGACCCTGCGCAGATGACCCACAGTGATTTCGCCGACGACGACGAGTTCGTGCGCCCGTTCGTCGTCACGGGCGGACGCACCACCCCCGTCATCGACGGTTTGCGCATCGAGACCCTGGTGCAGGCGCCCCCGTCGGCGCTGCCCGCGCCGTTGCAACTCGAGCAGCTCGCCGTCGTGCGGTTGTGCCAGGAACCGCATTCCATCGCCGAAGTCGCTGTGGCGCTGAAGGTTCCGGTGGGCGTCGCCAAGGTGATCGTGAGCGATCTGGCCGTCGCCGGTTTCGTCACCGTGCGGGAGGCCCCCGAATTGACCGTTGCCGCCATCGAGAGGATCAGAGATCTTGTCCGGGCACTCTGACCAGCCCAAGACCACGCCGTCGTCGGTGAAGATCGTCGTCAGCGGCGGCTTCGGCGTCGGGAAGACGACATTCATCGGCGCGATCTCGGAGATCGAGCCGCTCGCCACCGAGGCCGCCATGACCGAGGTGTCGCTCGACGTCGACGATCGCGGCCGCCGCGACGAGAAGACGGAGACCACCGTCGCCCTCGACTTCGGCCGCATCACGCTGGAGCGGTCGCTGATCCTCTACCTGTTCGGCACGCCCGGGCAGGATCGGTTCGTCTTCCTGTGGGACGACCTGATCGACGGCGCGCTGGGCGCGGTGATCGTGGTGGACACCAGCCGCATCGACGACTGCTTCCCGGTGCTGGACTACTTCGAGGAGAAGAAGACCCCGTTCGTGGTGGCGGTCAACCGCTTCGACGAGGAGCGGCGGTTCGCGCTCGCGGAGGTGCGCGAGGCGCTCGAGCTGGAGGACTGGATTCCGCTGGTGGAATGCGATGCGCGCGACCGGAATTCGGTGCGCGACGTGCTGGTGGCGCTGCTCGAGCAGGTGCTGTTCCATCGCATCGCGGTGTGAGGCGGACCGCGGTGTTCACCACGCGGCCCACCCTGCGGGGCGGTTTCGGCATGGCGTCGTCGACCCACTGGCTGGCCTCGGCCACCGCCATGGCCGTGCTCGAGCACGACGGCAACGCCTTCGACGCGGCGGTGGCGGCGGCGTTCGTGCTGCACGTCGCCGAACCGCATCTCAACGGCCCGGCCGGGGAGGCGCCGATCCTGCTCGCGCCCGCCGGGCGGCCGCCGCGGGTGCTGTGCGGGCAGGGCCCGGCCCCGGCCGGGGCCACCGTCGCGCACTATCGCGGGCTGGGGCTCGAATTGGTCCCGGGCACCGGGCCGTTGGCGGCGGCGGTGCCGGGCGCGTTCGACGCGTGGCTGCTGTTGCTGCGCGATTACGGCACCAAATCCCTGGCGGAGGTGCTGTCCTACGCCATCGGGTACGCCGAGCGCGGGGTGCCCGCGGTGCCGGGGATCGGCGCGGCCGTCGCGGCCGTCGCCGACCTGTTCCGCGCCGAGTGGCCGGACTCCGCGGCGATCTACCTGCGCGACGGCCGTCCGCCCGAACCCGGTGCGCTGCTGCGGAATCCGGCGTTGGCACGCACCTGGCGGCGGGTTCTCGCCGAGGCGGAGGCGGCGGGATCCGACCGCGAGAGCCGGATCGAGGCGGCGCGGCGGGTGTGGCGCAGCGGATTCGTCGCGGAGGCGTTGACGGCCGCCGCCGCGCGCCCGACGCTCGACACCTCGGGCGAGCGGCACGCGGGGACCCTCTCGGGCGACGATCTGGCGAATCACGCCGCGGCGTACGAGGATCCGGTCACCTACGACTGGAACGGCTGGACCATCGCCAAACCGGGGCTGTGGAGTCAGGGACCGGTGTTCGCCCAGCAGCTCGCCCTGCTGGCCGAGCTGCCCGACTACGGCACGGCCGAGTATCACCACCATCTCATCGAGGCGTCGAAACTGGCCATGGCCGACCGCGAGGCATGGTACGGCGACGGCGCGACGGTGTCGGTCGCCACGCTGCTCTCGCCCGAATACAACGCCGAGCGCGCGCGACTCATCGGGCCGACCGCGTCGGCGGAGCTGCGGCCCGGCCGTCCCGACGGCGCGCCACCGCGCCTGCCAGCGTTCGCCCTCGCCGAAACACGGGACGCGCCAACGGGTTTCGGTATCGGCGAACCGACCGTCGGCCCCGATGGCGGGGTGCGCGGTGACACCTGCCATCTCGACGTCGTGGACCGCTGGGGCAATATGATCGCGGCGACGCCCAGCGGCGGCTGGCTGCAATCCAATCCGGTGATCCCCGAACTCGGTTTCCCGCTCGGCACCCGGTTGCAGATGGCGTGGCTGGAGCCGGATCTGCCGAATTCCCTGGCGCCGGGCCGCCGCCCGCGCACCACGCTGAGCCCGTCGCTGGCGCTGCGCGACGGGGAGCCGGTGCTGGCGTTCGGCACGCCGGGCGGGGATCAGCAGGATCAGTGGAGCCTGCACTTCTTCCTGGCCGTCGCGCTGTATCACGGGGATGACCTCCAGGCCGCGATCGACGCGCCGAACTGGCATCAGGAGAGTTTCCCGAGTTCGTTCTATCCGCGCGCGACGAATCCCAATGGGGTCGTGGTGGAATCGCGGTTCGACGCCGGGGTGATCGCTGACCTCGAACGC
Organism: Nocardia sp. NPDC004068; assembly: GCF_042874315.1. Lineage (NCBI taxonomy): Bacteria > Bacillati > Actinomycetota > Actinomycetes > Mycobacteriales > Nocardiaceae > Nocardia > Nocardia sp. NPDC004068. The sequence continues at coordinate 177,150 of NZ_JBIAMW010000011.1, read as the reverse complement.
CGCGGGCACCGCGTCCGGGTGAACGGCCCGTGGTCGGAGGGCCGGTTGTCCGCGGTGGCCCGCGATCCGGAGACCGGCGTGCTGTCCGCCGCGGCCAATCCGCGGGGGATGCAGGGGTACGCGGCGGGCCGATGAGTGTAATCCGAGACAGAGGGCTGACGCCGATGCGCATTCGCTGGTTCCGACCGATCGCCGCGGCCCTGGTGGTCCTCGCGGCCGCGGCCTGTTCGCAGACCACGCCGACCGTCGAAACGGCCACGCACATGGACGATTACGGCACCCCGGTCGGCGACCGGCCGGTCCGCGCGGGCGGTGAGCTGGTGATGGGCCTGTCCAACGAGCCCGACCGCCTCGATCCGACCACCTCCAGCTCGCTGTACACGCGCTACGTCATGAACACCATCTGCGAGAAGCTCTACGACAACGACGCCTCCGGCAATCTGGTCCCGCAGCTCGCGACCGATCTGCCGCGCTTCTCCGACGACGGCCTGACCGTGACCGTTCCGGTGCGGGCCGGGATCCGCTTCGCCGACGGCACCACCTTCGACGCCTACGCGGTGCGGACCAGCCTGCAACGCCACCTCACCCTCGACGGCTCGCAGCGCACGGGCGAACTGGGCCCGATCACCGATATCGGGACCGACGGGTCCGCGACGGTGGTGATCCACTTCAGCACGCCGTTCGCCCCGATCACCGCCGCGCTCGCCGACCGCGCCGGAATGATCATGTCCCCGTACACCTTGCGCGAGACCGGCAAGGACTTCGGGGATCGGCCGGTGTGCGTGGGTCCGTTCAAATTCGTCGAGCGGGGACCGCACGGCATCGTGGTGGAGCGCGATCCGCTCTACTACGACGCCCGCGCCGTGCACCTCGACCGGATCACCTACCGGGTCATGCCCGACCCCAAGGCCCGCGCCGCCGCCCTGCGCGCCGGGGAGATCCAGGTCGCCGACACCATGTCCCCGCAGGACGTGGACGCGTTGAGCGCCGATTCCCGGCTGCGTCTGCTGGTGTCGGGTTCGTTCGGGTTCCAGGGCTTCTACCTCAACACCGGCAATGTCGACGGGGCCGGGAAACCGGCCGGGCGCATCGACACCCCGCTGGCCACCGATCCCCGGGTGCGCCTGGCGATCTCGCTGAGCATCGATCGACAGGCGTTGGTGGACAAGGTGTTCAAGGGCTGGTACGAACCGGCGTGCACCCCGATCGCGCCGCGCACCTCCTACGCCACGGCGGCCGCCACCGCCTGCCCGCCGCACGATCCGGAGCGCGCCCGGCGGCTGCTCGCCGAAGCCGGTGTGCCGCAACCGTATCCGATCACCATGCAGGTGATGAATGTGGCCGACCAGCTCGCCTACGCGCAGGAGCTGCGGACCGCCCTCGCCGAGGGCGGGTTCGATCTGCGGATCGTGCCCGCCGAATACGCCGATATGCTCGCCGCGCAGAAGCGCGGCAACTACGAGGCGCTGCTGCTGGGCTGGTCGGGGCGGCTCGATCCGGACGGCAATATCGCCCGCTTCCTCACCAGCCGATCCTCCGGCAACTACAGCGGATTCAGTTCGCCCGAACTGGACGAGGTGCTGGGGTGGGCCGCGCACAGCCCCAGCCCCGCGCAGCGCGGGCCGCTCTACGAGCAGGCGGTGCGGATCGTGCAGCGGGAGAATCCGTACATCTACACCTATCGGGTGCGCAATCTGACCGTGCACGCCACCTCGGTCATCGGCGTCGAGGTGTACGGCGACGGCGCCGTCCGGCTCGGAAAAGCCGCATTCGTGACGGATCGGAACGGCTGAAATCGACTCGCCCGTCTGCGGTTTCGCGGCGGCGGAAGGGGGAATCGCCGGTGCGTCGGCTACGGATGGCGCTGGAGGCGAGGGCGGATGGGAACGACGGTGTTGCTGTGCGCCGGGGTTGTCCTGGCGATCGTCGGGGTGACGCGGATAAGGCGGGAGCCGCGGCGGCTCTCGACCGGGTTCGTCCTGCTGGGCGCGGTCGGCGCGCTGGCCGCGGGCGTGGTGCTGTCGCTCGCCGCGGTGATCCCGCTCGCGGTGCCGGGCCCGGCCGTGCGCGTCGTCGTGGCGTTGGTGCCGACGGTGACCGCGCTCGCGCTGGTGGTCAACGGCGTCCAGGTGATCCGGCGGGAGGGCCTGGCCCCGATCACCTCGACGCCGCTGGTGGTCGGGGCGGGACTGCTGGTGCTGGTCGCCGCGGTCGTGGCCGCCGACGCGGGCACCCGGGCGCCCGAGTGGGCGATGCAGCTCGCGCTGGTATCCGGCGCGCTGGGCGCGTATCTCGTGGTGCATCTGATCGCGTTCGGCGGTTACGCCCTGCTCTACGAGCGACTGCCCGAGCGGACCGAGGTCGATGCCGTGGTCGTGCTGGGCTGCGGGCTGAATCGGGGCGCGGTGACGCCGCTGCTCGCCGCCCGGCTGGATCGGGGCATCCGCGTCTACCGCGCGGCGGTCGCGGCCGGGGGCAATCCGATCGTGGTCACCTGCGGCGGCCGCGGCCCGGACGAGACCACCTCCGAGGCCGACGCGATGGGCCGATACCTCACCGCGCGCGGAATTCCCGGGTGCGTGGTCGTGCGCGAACGCCGCTCCCGCAACACCGAGGAGAACCTGCGCAACTGCCTGCGCGAACTCGAGGCCCGCGCGCTTCCGCCCGGGAAACTGCGAATGACGGTGGTGACCAGCAACTTCCACGTCCTGCGCACCGCCGCGCTGACCCGGCGGCTCGGCGTGGACGCCCAGGTCCTCGGCGCGCGCACCGCGACCTACTTCCTGCCCGCCGCGTTCCTGCGCGAATTCGTCGCGGTCCTCACCACCCACTATCGCCGTTCGCACGCCGTCGTCGCCGCGGCCACCGCCGTCGCGCTGGTCACCGCGGCCGCCGACGCCGCCCTGACCTTGCGGTGACCGCCGCGTGCGTGGAGCGGACAGGTGAGTTGACGTTGCGGTGGCCGCCGCCGGCCTGGGGCGACAGGTGAGTCGGCGTTGCGGTGAACTCCGCCCGATGCGGGGCGGCCAGGTGAATTGTCGGCCAACGTTGGGTGGCAACCCTGGCCGGAGGGGGAGGGGCGGCCGAGAATGGCGGGCAGGCAAGGGATTCGGGGGATTCGGTCCTGGTGGACAACTATCTGATCCAGATCGGGCTGCCGATCATCGCGCTCGCGGTCTCGCTGATCGCGTTCGTGTGGGAATTCGTGGTGATCCGCCGCAAACAGCTCGGGTACCGCGTGCAGATGGACACGCCCGTGACCGGCGAGATCGATTCGGTCTACCCGGGCGTCCTCACCCAATTGCACGCGGCCGAGGGCGATCCCGGACTCCGGGATCTGTCGATCGTGCTGGTGCGCATCGAGAACAACGGCGTCACCTACATCGACCCCGGCGACTACGCCACGCCCGGCGACGAGCCGGTGGGTATGCATCTGGAGTTCCCGCGTCGGCGGGTGCTCGGCACCGCGGTGAACGAACTCAGCGACCGCAGCCTGCGCGACTACCTCGAGCCGGGGCGGGGAATCGCGGTGCGCGAGGACACCTCTCGGCAACTGGGCGTCATCGATCTGCCCAAGGTGCCGATGAACCGCGGCGACCATTACAAGATCCTGGCGATCCTCGAGCGCAGCACCGCCGACGCCGACTACCCCGAACCGACGTTGCGCGGCAAACTCAAGGGCGGGCGGATCTGCGAAACCCGCAGCCGCACCGGGGTGTCCCGCAATGTGCTGGGCTTCCTGGTGTTCCTGGTGGTCATCATCGTGGTCCAGTTCGCGGTCGCGCTGGTGGGCGACGATCCGCCCGCGGCCGACTGCGTATCCGGTTCGCTCACCGTGGTCGGGTCCTCGGCGTTCGAGCCGGTCGTGCACGACGCCGCCGACGCCTACCGCAAAACCTGTGCGGGAGCGCGGTTCACGTTCGCCTTCGACGGCAGCGAACGCGGCCTGGCCCGCGTCGACGAGGAGGGCCGCGGCAACCCCGGCCTGCTCGCCATCACCGACGGGCCCAAGGGCGTCGGCTATCCCGACCTGCTGCCCCGGCCGCTCGCCATGGCCACCTTCGCGGTGATCGTCAACGGCGACTCGGGGATTCACGATCTGCCCGCCGCCCGGATCGGCGACCTGTTCCGCGGCCGGATCGCCGACTGGAGCGAACTCGGCGGCCCGGCGCAGCCGGTGCGGCTGGTCAATCGCGCGCTGGGGTCGGGCACCCGGGAGACCTTCCAGCAACGGCTGCTCGACGGCGCGCCGGTCACCTTGCCGCAGAACAGTTGTCGCGCCATCCGGGTCACCAACCCGCCCGGCCCGGCCGCCTGCGAGGTGCCGCTCACCCGCGACATGCTCGAGACCGTCGCCGCCACCCCGGGCGCGATCGGCTACGCCGCCTACACCGAGGCCGCCCACGCGCCCGGCGTCGTCGCGGTCACCATCGACGGGCACCGCCCCGCGCGCGACGAGGTCCTGGCGCACGCCTATCCCTTCTGGGGCGTCGAATACGCCTACAGCAACGGCGAACTGCCCTACGACTCGCTGGCCGCCGCCTTCCTCCGCTTCCTCACCGACCACGCCGGGAAGGACATCATCCGCGCGCACGGCGACACCCCGTGCGCCGAGCTCGACCGGACCGCCGCCTGTAGCCCGGACCGGTAGACCAGCGGAAACACGGGGACTGTGGCGCACTCGGAAGCGCTGTGTTACAACGGGATTACGCATAGTTGTTTGCCCTAACCAATTTTGCCCACCACAGGGAAGGCTGCGATATGTGTGGTATCGCGGGCTGGGTGTCCTTCGAGCGTGATCTGACCCAGCAGCAGGCTGTTCTGGACGCGATGACCGAGACGATGGCGTGCCGGGGGCCGGACGGGAGCGGCACCTTCGTGCGGCCGCACGCCGGACTCGGACATCGTCGGCTGGCCATCATCGATCTGCCCGGCGGCACCCAGCCGATGAGTTTCGGCACGCCCGCGGGAGATGTCGGACTGATCTACTCCGGTGAGACCTACAACTTCCGCGAGCTGCGCGAACAGCTTGCGGCCCAGGAACATTCGTTCACCACCGACAGCGACACCGAGGTGGTGCTGCACGCCTACCTGCAATGGGGTGAGGCGATGGTCGACCACCTCAACGGCATGTACGCGTTCGCCATCTGGGATCAGCGCGACGAGAAGCTGCTGATGGTGCGGGATCGCATGGGGATCAAGCCGTTCTACTACCACCCGACGCCCGACGGGGTGCTGTTCGGCTCGGAACCCAAGGCGATCCTGGCGAATCCGCTGGCGGAGCGGGTCGTCGACCGCGACGGGCTGCGGGAGCTGTTCGCGTTCACCAAGGCGCACGGATGGGCGCTGTGGAAGGGGATGCGCGAGGTGCTGCCCGGCACGGTGATCACGGTGGACCGCAACGGGATTCGCGAACGCACCTACTGGCGGCTCGAGGCCGTGGAGCACACCGACGGCCGCGCGGAGACCGTGGACCGGGTGCGCGAGCTGATGACCGACATCGTGCGGCGGCAGCTGATCTCCGATGTGCCGCGATGCGTATTGCTCTCGGGCGGACTGGATTCCAGCGCGATCACCGGGCTGGCGGCGCGGCAGCTGGCCGAGCACGGCGAGCGTCTGCGCACGTTCTCGGTGGATTTCGCCGATCAGGAGCAGAACTTCGTTCCCGACGAGATGCGCGACACGCCGGATTCGCCGTTCGTGCGGGAGGTGGCCGCGCTGGTGCGGTCGGCGCATCACGACGTGGTGCTCGATCCCGGCGATCTGTCGAGTCTCGCGGTGCGGCGCGCGGTGATCGGGGCGCGGGACATCCCGGCGGGGCTGGGGGATATGGACACCTCGCTGTACCTGCTGTTCAAGGCGATTCGCGAGCAGTCGACGGTGGCGTTGTCGGGAGAGTCGGCCGACGAGGTGTTCGGCGGGTACCGCTGGTTCCACGATCCGGAGGCGGTGCGGGCGAACACCTTTCCGTGGATGGCCTTCGGCAATGCCCTGCGCAACGAGGCGCGGTGGGAGATGCTCGAGCCGGGGCTGCGCGACCGGTTGGAGCTCACCGACTACGTCGACGCCGAGTACGCGACCGCGTGTGCGGAGGTGGATCAGCTCGACGGCGCGTCGGAGATCGAACGGCGGATGCGCACGGTGTGTCATCTGCATCTGACGCGGTTCGTGCGGCAGCTGCTCGACCGCAAGGATCGGATGTCCATGGCGGTGGGGCTCGAGGTGCGGGTACCGTTCTGCGATCACCGGCTGGTCGAGTACGTCTACAACACGCCGTGGTCGCTGAAGACCTTCGACGGGCGGGAGAAGAGTCTGCTGCGGCACGCCACGAAACATGTGTTGCCGCAATCGGTGGTGGATCGGGTCAAGAGCCCGTACCCTTCGACGCAGGATCCCGGGTATGCGGCGAACCTCCAGCAACTCGGGAAGGAGCTCCTGGCGGACCACGATTCGGAGCTGTTCGGCATTCTCGATCGGAACTGGTTGCAGCAGGCGGTCGCGGAGGATCCGAGCCGGATGGAACCCCAGGTGCGGATGGGGCTCGACCGCGCGATCGATCTGCACACCTGGCTGGAGATGTATTCGCCGCGGCTACAGCTGGATTGAGGACCGGTTCCGCCGGGTGCCCCGGACCACCGACCGGTTTTCTTTCGGACGCGGGTGGGTAAACGGGCGGTGTCGTGGGTTTGCCAGGAGTCGGGAGGTGGCTGGGTGATGACACCGTTACGGCTCGGGCCGGGGGACGGGGAGCCGGGGGTCGAGTTCGATCTGGACGCGGTGGCGGAGTGGCGGATTCGGGAGATCGTGCGAGGGATGCTGGCACCGCAGACGGGGGTGATCGTCGAGGACGCGGTGCAGGTCGTGGACGAACTGGTGAGCAATGCGTGGGAGCACGGGCGGCCGCCGCGGCGATGCCGGGTGTCGATGCCCACGGGGCCGCCGCGGTTGCGGGTCGAGGTGGACGACAGCGGGGCGGGGGAGCCGCGAATCCGGACGCCGGATTCGAGTGGGGGACGGGGGATGATTCTGGTCGATCAGCTGGCTCGGGCGTGGGGGGTCGCGCGGCGCGACGGGTTCAAGACGGTGTGGGCCGAGGTGTCGCTGGATCGGCCGCGCTATCCGCCCGCGTGCGTGGCCGATTCGTGAGTCAGGCGCGCAGGGCCTCGTCGACGGTGTGGTAGAGGGCCAGGAACTTCTCCAGTCCCGTGATCTCGAGCGGGCGGATGACCGGACGGTTCTCGTCGACCACGATGCGCAGGGGGTGCTTGCGGTGTTCCGCGGCCTCGGCCGTGGCGGCCAAGGTCTTCAGGCCCGCGCCGCCCAGGAAGTCCACATCGGTCAGATCGATCACGCAGAAGTCCGCGCGCGTGCGGGCGATGCCCTCCCGGACCGCTTGCGCCAGCCGCGGGGCGGTGTCGCCGTCGATCTCCCCGTACAGCGTCACCACCGCCACCTCGCCGATCATCCCGTGTTCGACCCGCAATTCCGGTGTCGCCGAGGACTGTTCCCGCTCTGTCACGGATCGACACTATAGAGCGGTGCGCGCGGCGACGAGGTCGGAGTAGACCGACAGGATCCGATCCAATCCGGTGACCGCGAGCGGGCGCCGGACCCGCGGCGAGGCGAGCAGCCGCAGCGGCCGGGGCGCGGCGGCCTCGGCGGCGGCCAGCAGCGCGGACAACCCGGTCGAACCGATGAACTCGACCTCGGTGAGATCGACGATCAGCACCGGCTCCGGGGCGGCGACGGCCTGATCGAGCGCGGCCCGCAGATGCGCGACCGTGGCGAGATCGATCTCCCCTGCGGCGGTGACGACCACCGCGTCCGGGAGGCGGCCGACGGTGGCGGTGAGCAGGCCGTCCGGCCCGACGCTCCGGGTGCGGTCCCGACTCTGCATGCCGTCCGTCCTTTCGACCGAGGGCGGCCGACCCGACCCCGGCCGCCGCACCCACTGTAACCCGGAGGGGACCTTTCCGCGCAGAAAGACTGGTCGGCCTGTTTCGCGTCGGGCCGTCCCGAATCGCCCTGGGCCACCGCACGATTCGGGTCGTCGTCGCCGCTCCGCGCGCGGTTCCACCCGTCCGGACGGCGAGCGGCTACGCTCGGGCACGCGTCGCGACACCCACCCACGCGCGAGGGAGGCTCGTATGCCCCTGATCCATCCTTCCCACTCGTCGGATCTCGACTCCGGTGATGTGGCGGTGAACCCCGTGTTCACCCGCGAACCGGTCAGCGTGCCGCGGGACCGGCTGCCCGCGGACGAACTCGACAGCGATACGGCCTATCAGGTCGTGCACGACGAACTGATGCTCGACGGCAACGCCCGGCTCAATCTGGCCACGTTCGTGACGACGTGGATGGAGCCGACGGCCCGCGCCCTGATGAGCGAGTGCTTCGACAAGAACATGATCGACAAGGACGAGTACCCGCGCACCGCCGCCCTCGAGCAGCGCTGCGTGCGGATCCTCGCCGACCTGTGGCACGCCGCGGACGCGCGGGCCGTGACCGGCTGCTCCACCACCGGCTCCAGCGAGGCGTGCATGTTGGCGGGGCTGGCGCTGAAACGCCGTTGGCAGCAGCGCCGCCGCGCGGCCGGATTGTCCACCGAGCGGCCGAATCTGGTGATGGGCGTGAACGTTCAGGTCTGCTGGGAGAAGTTCGCGAACTACTGGGACGTGGAACCGCGCCTGGTTCCCATGTCCGGCAACCGATTCCACCTCACCGCCGAGGAGGCGGCGCGGCACTGCGACGAGAACACCATCGGTGTGGTCGCGGTCCTCGGCTCCACCTTCGACGGCAGTTACGAACCGGTGGCCGAGATCTGCGCGACGCTGGACGAGCTTGCGCGCCAATATGATTGGGATATTCCCGTGCACGTGGACGGCGCGTCGGGGGCGATGATCGCGCCGTTCTGCGACCCCGAGCTGGTGTGGGACTTCCGGCTGCCACGGGTGGCCTCCATCAACACCTCCGGCCACAAGTACGGTCTGGTCTATCCGGGCGTGGGCTGGGTGGTGTGGCGGGACGCGGCGGCGCTGCCGGAGGATCTGATCTTTCACGTGAACTACCTCGGCGGGCGGATGCCGACCTTCGCGCTGAACTTCTCCCGGCCCGGCGCGCAGGTGGTCGCGCAGTACTACACCTTCCTGCGGCTCGGGCGCACGGGATACGAACGCGTGCAACGGTATTGCCGCGACGTCGCGACCTCGCTCGCCGCCCGGATCGCGGGGCTCGGCGCGTTCCGGCTGCTCACCGACGGCAGCGAGTTACCGGTGTTCGCCTTCACCCTCGCCGACGGCGAGCGCGGGTACTCGGTGTTCGACGTGTCCGCGGCCCTGCGCGAACAGGGCTGGCTGGTGCCCGCCTACACCTTCCCCACCGACCGCGAGGATCTCGCGGTGCTGCGTGTCGTCGTGCGCAACGGCTTCAGCCACGATCTGGCCGATCTGCTGATCGAGGCGCTCGAGCGGGTCCTGCCCCGCCTGCGGGGTCAGGACCGGCCGCAGCACGGACCCGAGACCGCGGGCTTCGCCCACGGCGCCGAATCGGTCCCGGCGTCGCGGACTACGAGCTGAGCTCGCGCCAGACGATCTTGGCCAGCTGGTCGCGGTCCTCGGCGTCGAGTTTGGTGCACGCGCGGTAGATGTGGCCCTCGACGGTGCGCACGGAAACGCCGAGGCGCTCGGCGATTTCGCGGTTGGACAGCCCGCGGGCGACGTGCGCGGTGATCTCGCGTTCGCGGGCGGTGATGGGCAGCGGCTGCGCGGCCGCGGTGATGGCGGGGGTCGCCGCGCCGTCGCAGCGGGCGGCCAGTTGCAGGGCGCGGGCGGCGGCCTCGGCGCTGAGGCGGCGGCGTCCGGCGCGGTCGTGGATCGGCACGGCCTGCGCCGCGGCGTCGGCCGCCGACAGCAGCAGGCCCACGCCCTCGAATTCGGCGCTGACCGCGGCCAGCGCGCCCGGATCGGTATTGCCGACCGCGGCGGCGTGCCGGGCGTAGATGCCCGCGATCGGACCCTGCACGCGGTTGGCGAGGGTGGCGAGGCGGGCGGCGTCGGTGCGGTCGCCGAACCGGGTCGCGTGATGCAGGGCCTCGGCCTCGAGCGCGTACTGTCCCGCGCTGCGGGCGGTCGTGGCGGCCTTGCGCGCGAGTTCGACCGCCGAGTGCCGCCCGGCCGACGCCGCGGCCAGCCACGCCTGCGCGAGCAGCCGCTGCGGTTCGTGCAGGGCCAGATGCGGACCGCTGTGCTGGGCGGCCTCGGCGAGCACGCGTTCGGCCTGCGGCACATCGCCGAGCGCGGCGTAGGCGCGCACGAGCAGCAACCGGGCGGGCAGCTGCCAGGGCAGCGACTTCTCCGCGTGCATGGCGGCGAGTGCCTGTTCGAAGGAGGTGATGGCCTCGCGGAACCGGCCGCGATAGGTGGCGACCACGCCCGCGCCGATCTTGGCGATCGCCCAGCCGAGAAACTGTGCGGCCGAGGAGAATCGGCTGTACTCGACCGCGCGCTGCTCGGCCAGATCGAGCTCGCCGATCATGGTGAGCGCCAGAATGTCGCTGTAGCGCACCATGACCCGGATCATGCCGTCGGTCGGCTTCTTCTCGGCGCGGCTGCGCGCGGCGATGGGTTCGAAGTCCGCGCCGCGCCCGGCGACCGGCATGGCCAGTCCGGCGGCGAATGCCGCGAAATCGATGGCCTGCTTGGGTGATTCGCGGTCGGCGAGCACGCGTTCGGCGGCGGCGATGCCCTCCTCGATTCTGTTGAGGTGCACGGTCATCGCGGCCGCGGCGGCCTCGACCACCAGCAGCAGCATGTGGTGCTCGACGCGGGCGGTCATCAGATCCATGAGTTCGCGGCTGTGCTCGATGTCGCCGAGCGACCAGAACAGCAGGCTCGCCCGCGGCAGTCCCCACTGCACGAGTTCGAGTTGATCGAGGTCGTCCGGATCGAAGGCGGCCAGGATGGCGTCGGCCTCGAGCGGACGGCCCTGCCACAGCAGCGCGCGGGCGAGCAGTTCCGCGGCGCGCAGGCCGCCGCCGCGTTCGAACGCCGCGCGCGCGAACCGTTCGCCCAGCGCCAGATTCGACAGGAAGATCGCGTCCTTGGCCGCGGTGACCAACAGCTCGACGTCGACGGGTTGGTCGCTGTCGAGATACAGCTGCGCGAACTGGATGCGGTCGCCCGCGGTGGTGAGCGGACGGTCCCGCAGCGCCTCGACGATGCGGCCGCGCCCGCGGCGGGCCGAGGCGGTACCGATGCGGCGGCGCAGCACATCGCCGAGCAGGGGATGGCTGAAGCGCGCGCTGATGTGCCCGCGCCCGTCGTCGCTCACCCGGATCAGATCGGCGATCTCGGCGGCGTCGACCGCTTTTTCCCCGACCAGTTCCACGAGCACATCGATATCGAGCGGTTCGTTGAGCGCGAGCATTTTCAGCGCCTCGCGCACGGGTTCGTCCGCGCGCACCAGCCGCTCCTCCAGCAGGGCGGCCAAGCCGGACGGCACGGCGGTCGGGCCGCGCAATTGCCAGACCCCGCTGACCTCGGTGAGGGTGCCCGCCTCCCGCGCGCCCTCGACCATGTTGCGCAGAAACAGGGGATTGCCGCCGGAGGAATCCCACATCACGTCCGCGCTGAGGCCCTCCAACGCGCCACCGAGAACCGTTTCCACGAGACGGACGCATTGCTGTTTCGAGAATGCCGTCAATTCGACGCGTTGCAGGTAGCCGTCCTTCCACAAGGATGTGACGGCATCGGGAACCGGTTCGCCGGAACGAACCGTGGCCACAATCCGCGCCGACCCGTCCACCGCGATTTGATGCAGAAGCGTTGCGGACAGCTCGTCGAGCAGATGGGCGTCGTCGACGCCGATCACCGTATCCTGCTGGGCCACCAGGTTTTCCCGGGCCGAGCTCAGCAGGGCGATCGGGTCGCGCGACGCCGTCACCGCGATCCAGGGCGCGAAAACGCCCAGTGGAATGGCCTGCGAGGATTGTGTGCACGCCGCCCACCGAACCGGCACGGTCAGTTTCGAGGTCACCAGGCGGGCAAGCGTCGTCTTCCCCACACCGGCGGCGCCGACGAGAACGACGCCACCGGTGGCGCCGCTCGTCAATGCGTGTCGAACCATCTCGAATTCGGTGGGACGATCGAGCAGCTGCCAGTCGCCCATGGGCAGAAAGTGTAGATCCTGCCGGGCACTCACGCGACGTTGTCGCGCTGCCGAGCGTTCGGAATTCACCGCGACGCGTTCAATTCGGGAAAATGTGGTGATTTGTCATGACGGCGTTTCAGTTCGGCAGCTGGTCGATATCCGTGGGTTCGACGCGTGGTGCGTTGTTGACGTGATGGCGGTAGTTGCTGGACGCCTCGTACACCCGCTTCTTGAGGCGATTGATCGATCCCAGCGGCCGATGGGCGGCCAGGCCGCGCCAGGAATTGAACGACAACACGTCGTCGCCGTAGGCGCGGCGCTGCGGGCTGTAGGGATCCTGGGGCGGGAACCGGACGGTGGCGACGGTGCGGTAGGGCGACTCGGACGCGGGCCATTCCACGGTGGCGTCCTCGATGGGCATGCGCCGCTCGTCGGTGCAGAGCTGCACGCGCAGTTCGTATTCCGCGCCGTGCGCGGCGAAGAAGTCCACCACGACGTCCTGGAGCGCGTTGATCCCCGTCTCGGGCAGCGGTTCGCCTTGCAGCGCAACGACTTCCGGCGACGAGGGCGCGTAGAGGAGCTTGGCGACGTGGTCGCCGTAGCGCAGCGGCGCCGAGGTGTGGAAGGTGTCGCCGAGGATGTGGGTGTTGGGCCGCACGAACACGTTCAGCGTCGGCGGCAGCGGCCGGCCGATGCGCCGCAGGACGCGTTCGTCGAGCGCGGACAGCACGGTCGCGCCGGTCTGCAACACCGGATCGGGCAGCCGGGCGAGCAGCCAGGCGGTCGGCATCCCGCGGGTGAGGTAGGCGTGCGCGTCGGCGAACAGGAATTCGCGATGGGTGACCATGACGAAGTCCTGGGTGGTGGCGTGGTCGTCGGGCAGCACCCGCGGCCCGGACACGCCGAGCACCTTGATGCCGAGCCCGCGCACGCCGCGCAACTGGTCGCTGCGGATGACGCCGGAGGTGCTCGACAGCCGGGCCATCACCGGATAGGTCGCGGGCCGGGCGAACAGGCCCTGCGCGAGTTCCGGCGCCAGATCGGCGTGGACGACGAGTTCGCCGCGCAGGATGCCGTGGCTCTTGGCGTGCGCGTCGCGCAGGCCGTGTTTGTGGGTGTGGTAGGCGCGTTCGTTGTTGTGCCGCAACACCTCGATGATCTTGTCGATGATCTCCTCCTCGTCGGGCCGGGGCCGTTCGAGGTCCTCGCGGTAGCGGAGGTAGGTGGTGCGCGGCGTTGCCAGGTCAGTCATGGCCGGGGGTTCCTTTCCGGGCGGTGCTCCGCCACGGCGCGAACGGGTTGGCGACGCCGTGGAGCGCGGGCGCCAGCGTGGGGAAGTGGCGCAGCAGTACGCTGCGCATGGTGTTGTCGCGCACCCAGGCCAGTCCGGCCTCGGTGTAGATCTCGGGGCGGAAGTCGCTGGTGAAGAAGCGATCCGCGTTGAGCCGCCGGGATGCCATCAGCACGAAGACGCGAAAGGCGGTGTCGCTGAAGCCGAATCCCGCGGGTTTGGGTTCGGCGTACAGCCCGACCATCAGATCGACGTCCTCGACGTCGCCGTACATCCGTTCCAGTTCGCGGGCCCAGTCGGGATTGTCGGTCAGCTCGGCGAAGGAGGCCGCCGGGGCGAGCCGCAGCTGCCGCCGGAACTCGTTGTAGCGCGGCACCCCTCGTTCCCGCACGCGCAGGATCTCGAGGGTCGCCAGATCGGTGAGCGGATGTCCGGGGCGGGTGAGCTCTTGCAGGTGCCGCGGATAGTTGTGCAGGTTCAGAGCGCCGGGGTGCGCGCGGCCGAAGGAGTAGAACAGGTCGGCCATCGGGGTCTCGGCCAGGCGCTCGCGCACATGGGTGACCATGAGATCCGGGAACTCGTGTTCGGCGCGGACCGCGTCGTCGGCGAGGGCGCGGACGGTGAACTCGTCGGGGATCAGCGGGTGCATGCGGTAGACGGCGACGAACTCCTCGGTCAGCGAGTACGGCACGCCGGAGTCGTCGGTCGCCGAACCCGGTATGCCGCTGAGGATTTCGCTGCCGCTCACGCGGCCGAACCGGCGCTGGAACCCCTCGCCCAGGACGCCGAACCAGTTGCCGCGCATGGCCGCGACGGTGGTCGGGTGGGCGATGATCGCCGGGGTCCAGTCGATGGTGTGGATCTTGGCGATCAGCGCCGCGTTGACCAGTCGCGCGGTGTCGTAGAGTTGCTGGTCGGTCATGTCCGGATAGCGCCGCGCCAGCCGGTCGCAGATCGCGTTGTGTTCGCGCATGAACAGCGAGTGCAGCAGCGCCAGCCCGACCCAGAAATTGCCCGCGGGGCCGGTGAGATCCACCAGCTGCTCGGCCTTCGCGGGCGGCAGGCCCTGGTCGTCGAGGGCGAGCCTGCCGCCCTCGAAGGAGCGGATGGCCGCCGCGAATTCCGGTGTGTTGCCGTAGATCTGGGAGGCGTCCCACCAATGGGTGTCGCCGGTCCGGTAGGCGGGCGGCGCGCCGAGTTCGGTGTCGGGGTCGGAGGCGGTGCGGGCGATCGTCATGTCCGGGTCCGGCCACGGGTCGCCGTCGGGCAGCGGTACCCGCCACGGGGGCGCGTCGGAGTCGGTGTGGCTGACCCAGTCGTGCACCTCGAACTGGATCCAGGCCGCCGCCAACAGGTTCAGCGTGGTGGCGGGCTGGAACTCGGTGCGGCCGAGCAACTTTCGGCTGATCTCGCGCGGATTGGGCGTCCACAGGCGCTCGTCCTCCTCCGGGTAGGTGTACTCCGGGGGGAAGTTGCGGCCGAAGCGGCAGCCGAGCGAACCCGTGCGGGGCGCGCGCAGATCGTTGTAGGTGCCGTCGAGGGTGCGCGCGCCCCGACGCGCCTCGGCGGTCTCCGGATCGACCGGTAGGGGATCGGATTTGCCGGTGCCGGTGTCGAACAGGTTGTGGCGGCGCATCCGGCTGCGCAGCCCGACGAGTACGGCCAGGCCCAGCGGCATGGGCAGGCCGGACCAGCCCACCCGATGGTCGACCGCCTCGGCGGCCCGGCTGAGCAGGCGGGTCAGTAGTGCTGTCGGTTCTGTCCCGAGCATTCGAGAACCTCCCTTCGACTGGGCTCCCAGTCTCGGGCGCGGGCGTGGTCGCGGGCACGAGTAGCGCTCTACGCGAATCGCCCCGGCAAGCCTGTGGCGACTCCCGATCGCCGGTCGGCGGTTTCGAGTAGCGGACTACCCGTGCCGGGGGAAGGGTCCTCGGTCCACGCTTTCGGCGGACCGCGTGACGACAGGAGGGTCCATGGCATGGTCGGGGGAAAGGAATACGCGTGTGATCACGCCGATCGAAATCAGGGTCGACCTCGAGGGCGGAATCGCCGACGCGATCGACCGTTCGACCGCTGATCGGCGGGTGAAGCGCCGGGATGTGTGGTTCGCCGAGGCTCGTCCCCGACCGACCGGTGGTTCGCCGACGTTGATGTCGAGCGGGATCGTCATCCGGATGCGCACCGGCGAGCACTACGACGATGTGAGCGTCGAGCTGCGGCCGTGTCATCCGGATCAGCTGTCGGGCCGCTGGGCGGCGTCGTTCACCGAGGGTGACGTCCGCTACCGGGTGAGCCGTCGCTGGCATGGCGAGACGCGCGCCTGGTCGGCCTGCCTGACCAGCCGCCGCCCGTCCGGTTCGCTGCGCGCCGCGGCGGGACCGGACGGCGATATCGCCACGGTCCTGGATTCGGTGCAACGGCAGTTCCTGATCAGCTGCACGGTTCACGGGGTGGCGGTCGAACACCTGGTGGCGCTGGGGCCCATCGGGTGGACGAAGTGGAAGCGGGTGCGGCTCGGCGATCAGGAGGTGGAGGCCGAACGGTGGAGCGTCGCGGATCTCGATCTGGTCGAACTGTCCCTGTTGGTCGTCCCCCGGCCCGGCGAGACGCCCGCCGATCTGGACGACCGCGCGGCCGCCGCGCAACGCAGGCTGGAGGCCCGGGTGCGCGACGGCGGGTCCGCCATCGCCGCGGGGGAGACGAGAACCCGCCTGCTCGGCACGCTGATCGCGCGCAATCGGGGAGACTTCCGGCCGGATGTCGGTGCGCAGGCGTGAGTTCGCCGATGTCCGCTCGACCGGAAGACCGTCGCGCCGCGCCGTTTCGTGCTATGAGTGGCGGGTGGAAGACGTTGGGCGGGGCGAGGATCCGGCCGCGATCGTATGGCGGCGGCTGGAGGAGCAGCGGCGCTGGTACAGCGCGCGTAGCCGGGTGGCGCAGCGGACGTACAAGCAGGTGAAGGTCGCGCAGATCGTGGTGGGCGCGATCGTGCCGGTGCTCGCGGGGGTCGGCGCGGCGGGGTGGCTGACCGCGTCGGTGGCGGCGGTGGTCGTGGTGGCGGAGGGGATACAGCAGTTGTTCCAGTGGCAGGCGACGTGGCTGTCGTACCGGGCCGTGGCGGAAAGCCTGCGGCGCGAGGGATTTCTGTATCTCGCCGAGGCCGGGGCGTACGGTGTCGCGGACCGGCACAAGGTGCTCGCCGAACGGGTCGAGGCGATCACGGCCGAGGAGAACACGGGCTGGGTGTCCCGGCGCCGATCCGGGTCGGAGAAGTCGTCCGGGTGAGCGGGGGCCGCCCGGTTTCGAGGGGCGCCGAAGGTGTTGGCGCGCAACGGGGTCGTGCGTAGGCGAGTACTCGAATCGCGGACGCTCGGCCCGCGGTCCCACGACCTGGGGTGCGATCGGACTAGGGTCGCTACCAATCAACCGGTGTCGAAGGAGGATTCGTGAGCGTCAATCCATTGCGGCCGCTGGCACGGCTACTGATCGGTTCCACGTTCGCGGTGCTCGGGTGGGATGCCGCTCGGGAGCCGGGCGGACGGGTGGAGGTGGCGGCGGGGACGTTGGCGGCGTTGCGGGGGGTGGTGCCGTTGCCGCGGGACGACGAGGTGATCGTGCGGGGCAACGGGGTGGCGCAGGCCGTGGGCGGGGCGATGCTGGCGGCGGGGGTGCTGACGCGGCCCGCGGCGGCGGTGCTGGCGCTGTCGCTGATTCCGACAACCGTTGCGGGACACGACTTCTGGAATGTGGACGAGCCGGGGGCGCGGAAGAACCAGCGGGTGCAGTTCCACAAGAATCTGGCCATGCTGGGCGGGCTGTTGTTCGTCGTGGCCGAGGACGGGAAGCGGCACTGAGGCTTTCGATCAGCGGCGGCTGAAGGCGGTGCGGTAGGCGCTGGGGGTCAGGCCGTGGCGGCGGACCAGGTGCTGGCGCAGCGATTCGGCCGTGCCCAGCCCCGACCGCCGGGCCACCTCGGGAACCGGAAGGCCGGTGACCTCCAACAGTTCTCGCGCGCGATCGATCCGCTGCTGGAGCAGCCACTGCAACGGGCTGGATCCGGTTTCGGTACGGAAACGACGGGTGAGGGTGCGCGTGCTGACGTGCGCGTGCGCCGCCAACTCGCGCAGCGTGAGCGGTTCGTCGAGCCGCGCCAGCGCCCATGCCCGGGTCTCGGCCAACGACGTCCCGGTCTCCGGCGGGACCGGTGTCTCGATGAACTGCGCCTGGCCGCCGGGCCGAATCGGCGCGACCACCGCGAGCCGGGCCACGGCATTGGCGGCCGCCGCGCCGTGATCGCGGCGCACGATGTGCACGCACAGATCCAGACCCGCGGCCAGCCCGGCCGAGGTGAGCCGATCGCCGTCGTCGACGAACAGCACGTCCGGCCGCAGTTCCACCGCGGGGAAACGTCTCCGCAACTCCTCCGAGTACAGCCAGTAGGTGGTGGCCGGACGGCCGTCGAGCAGCCCCGCCTGGGCGAGCACGAACGCGCCCGTGCAGATCGAGGCGATGCGCTTGCCCGCGGCGGCCGCCGCGCGCAGCGCGTCGAGGACCCGCGCGTCGCCCGCCGCCCGCGCGCCGGTCCCGGTGACGATGACGGTGTCGGCCGTCGCGACCCGGTCCAACCCCTCCTCGACGAAGACCGGGCGGCCCGAAAACCCGGGTACGAGACCGGGATCGGCGGTGCAGACCGTCACCTCGTACACCGGCTCCCCGTCGATCAGTACCGCGGGAAAGACCGTCTCGGGTATCGACAGGTCGAAGGGGGTCACCGGCGGCATGGCGAGAACAGCGATCCGATGCATGGCTCGATCCTTGGGACATCTGGCATTCCGGCCACTACTCTAGCCCGCCGGCCCCCGGCACAGTGGGATCCGGGCCGCCGCGCGGGCGGTCCGAGCCGAGGAGGAACGAGATGTCTTTGCACGTCGTCGCCGGTGCCGGGAGCACGGGTAGCCGTACGGCCCTGCTACTGGCCGAGTCCGGGGAGCGGGTGCGGCTGGTGAGCCGGCGCGGGCTGGGACCCGACCATCCCGCGATCGAACGGGTCGTCGGCGACACCACCGACGCGGATCGGCTCACCGAACTGACCGAGGGCGCCGCCACCCTGATCAACACCACCTGGCCCCCGTACGACCGGTGGCCCGCCGAATTCCCGCCGCTCGCCGCGAGCGTGCTGGCCGCGGCCGAGCGCACCGGCGCGAACTACGTCTCGCTCGGCAACACCTACGGGTACGGCCTGGTCGACGGTCCGATGACCGAGGATCTGCCCATGCGCCCGATCGCGGTGAAAGGCGCTGTGCGGGCACGCATCTGGCTCGACGCGCTGGCCGCGCACGAGGCCGGGCGGGTCCGGGTGACCGAGGTGCGGGCGGCGTCGTTCCTGGGCCGCGACGCCGGGTCGGTGTTCAACTTCCTGGTCACCCCGAGGGTGCGCGCGGGCGAGGACGTCACCTTCCCGGGCGATCCGGACGTGCCCAAGAGCTGGTCGTACGTCGACGATGTCGCGCGGACGCTGGCGACCGTCGCCCGGGACGAGCGATCCTGGGGCCGGGCCTGGCACGTGCCGTCGGCGATCCTGTCGCTGCGCGAGGTCGTGGCCGGGCTGGCGAAGGCCGTGGATGTGGCGGAGCCGCGGGTGATTCCGATGACCCGGACCGAATTGGCCTGGGCGGGCGCGGGCGATCCGGTCACCGCGGAGCTGATCGAGATGCTCTACTCCCTCGACCATCCCGACATCCTCGACTCGGCGCTGACGCGACGGACGTTCGGGCTGACCCCGACCCCCTTCGAGACGGTGCTCGCCGACACCGCCCGCTACGGTACGGCCTGAGAACGGCGGGAGGCGGTGCGGCACAGGCGTTTCCGTCGTGAGCCGCCACAGGCGGGTGCGCCGCGGGTTGTCGTCCGGCACACGGTTCGCGCTATCTCGGGTCGTTCGCGCCGCGGCCCGATACCGTGAGAGCCGAGGGGTGTCGTCGGTATGGCCGGGAACGAGCGCGGGCAGGAGGACGATGGCCGCGAAGGGTATGAGCGAGCGTCGGCAGCCGAGCCAGCTGCGGGCCAGGGCGACGCGCGAGCGCATCCTCGACGTCGCCGCGGAACTGTTCGGCGAGCGCGGCCTCGCCGACACCTCGATGAACCGGATCGCCGCGGCGGCCGAGGTCAGCGTCGGCACCGTCTATCGCTACTTCCCGGACCGCTCGGTCATCGCCGACGAGGTCCTCGACCGCCTCACCGCGAGCATCGAGGAACGCGTCACCCAACAGGTCTTCGGCATGTCCAGCAGGCCCGTGGCGGAGGTGATGACGAACATGCTGCGCGCGGCCAGCGACGAACTGGTCGCCAACGCGCGGCTCGTGCGCGCCTTCGCCGCGGGAATACCGTTCTACAGCAGCGGCATTCCCGAACTCGAACGCCGCGTCCGCCTGCTGACCAAACTGCTGGTCATCCAGATCCTCGGTCCCGGCGACGATCACGAATACGACGTGATGACCACCGTGCTGATCAACACCGGCTTCGCCGCCGCCCTGCGCGCCGCCGCCCTCGAGGTCGGCGAACGCGAACGCGAGGAGGCCATCGCCATGACCGGGCGGATGGTCGACGCCTGGGCGGCGGCGGAGACCGCGGCCCGGCGAGCGGATTCGGCGCGATTCGGTTCCGGATGAAGATCACCGGGGCTGACAGAATTCAGCCATGAGCACATCCGAGGATTGGAACAGCAAGATCATCGCCGAGTTCCGGGCGAACGGCGGGAAGGTCGGCGGCCCGTTCGAGGGCGCGCCGATGGTCCTCGTCCATCACCGCGGCCGCAAGAGCGGGCGAGAGTTGGTGACGCCCTTGATGTATCAGCCCGCCGAGGGCGACCCGAACACTTTCTACATCTTCGCCTCCGCGGCGGGCGCGCCGAAGGATCCGGCGTGGTACCACAACCTGACGGCGGCGGGGACCGCCGAGGCCGAGGTGGGCACCGAGAAGTTCGCGGTGACCGTCGAGGAGATCACCGGCGACCGGCGCGACGCCGTCTACGCCGAGCAGGCCCGGCGCTACCCC
The DNA here is from genome assembly GCF_042874315.1 of Nocardia sp. NPDC004068. Taxonomy (NCBI): domain Bacteria; kingdom Bacillati; phylum Actinomycetota; class Actinomycetes; order Mycobacteriales; family Nocardiaceae; genus Nocardia; species Nocardia sp. NPDC004068. The sequence continues at coordinate 156,659 of NZ_JBIAMW010000011.1, read as the reverse complement.
AACTTCGCGGAGTACGAGCAGAAGACCGCGGGCATCCGCACCATTCCCGTACTGGCGCTGCACCGCCGCTGAGTTCGGCCAAGGTTTGCCACCCGCTCGCCGCATGACCGGGGAGCGGGTGGGTAGTGCCAGGGCTATGACTGTGAAAGGGAAGCACCACGCCACCCCGGCGCGCACAACCGGCACAGCCTGCGCGCCGGACTCGAACCTCGTCGGCCTGGTAGCCGGGCTGGTCGAATGGGTCGGCCCCGCCGTCATCGCCGTGCTCGGCCTGAGCATGGCCGTGATCGTCCCGCTGGGCCTGGTGGGCTAGCGTGCGTCGAACCCGACCTCCGCGAGCGGGCCGCCCGGTAGAGGAGAATTGTCCAGATACCGAATCTCGTACCTCCGCTCGCTGAACCTCCAACCCGCCGCCGTGCGCCGGTAGCGGTCGTGGTAGATCGCGTAGTTGAGATGGCAAGCGCCCGTGCGCAATCGGCCGAACTCACAGATGTGGGCGCGGCCGGTGGCGGTGTCCCCGTCGAGGTCGATCGGGCCCGGATGGCTGTGCTGGACGAAGTAGTCCCAGGCGTCCTGCATCCGCCGCATTCCGGGCTCGAACTCGGCCCGGCCCGACAGTTCGATGTTCGCGTCCGGAATACACAGCACCCCGTCATCGGTGAAAAGCGTTGCCAGCCGGGCGAAATCGCGCATCATGACCGCGTCGGGAAACGCAGCGCGCAGGGCGTCGATCTCGACGCGATCAGCGAGCGATCGAAAGTCGTTCACGCTCGGCTCCTTCCGGGTCGGTCGCGCGCAGCGGGGCGAGGGTCGTAGTCGGCGTCGTCGCGCCCGCCCGGGGCGTGGCTCACCACGGTCGCCGGTCGCGTGTGCCTCGATCTGCTCGGCTCGGCGCGGGCGCGCCGGGAACGGTATGTGGGCGAATGGATTCCGGAGCCGGTGCCGGATCGCTCCGAATGGCTCGGCGGTCCGGTGCCCGCCGATCCCGCCGACCGGGTGACCCTCGACGAGTCGGTCGGCATGGCGTTCCTGGTCGTGCTCGATGCCATGACGCCGGCCGAGCGGGTGGCGTTCGTGCTGCACGACGTCCCTTCACCGAGGTCGCCGACATCGTGGGGCGCACCCCGGCGGCCTGCCGCCAGCTCGCCTCCTCGGCGCGGCGGCGGATCCGTACCGTGCCCGGCCCGTCGGGGACCCCGCGCGCGGATGTGGTTCGCGACTTCAAGAAGGCGTGGGAGAGACAGGACATCGAGGCGCTGATCGGCCTGCTCGATCCGCGCGCGATCGCGACGGCCGACAGCGGTGGCCTGGCCCCGGCCTTCCCGCGCCCGATCAGCGGGGGCGCGGAGATCGCGCGGCACTGGATCGAGATCGCCACGCGCGGGCCCGCGGTCACGTTGCTCGAGCGGACGGTCAACGGACAACCCGGGCTGGTCGCGCGGCTCGGCACGGACATCGTCTCGGTATACGCCTTCGACATCACCGACGGACGCATCACCCGAATCTGGGCGGTGCGGAATCCGGAGAAGCTGCGACTGTGGAATTTGAGGAGCGACCGACGCGCGGCGGAAAGTGAAATGAGTCACAAAATGCGGGACTGAACGAATTCGACTGGACCCGGTCGGTGACCGAACCCGGTCGCGCATGTGAATTCTCACAGACTGTGCGGCCGGGATGGACCCCTGTCTGGACGGACAATTCGCCGGGGCGTAGCCTTTCGCGTAATCTCGCCCGGCACACCGGGCGGATGGAATGCGAAACGGCCGATTCGTCGGCCCCGAGGAAGTCATGGTCGAGCAGATTCTCCGGCAAACGACGCAGTTGTCGTCTGTTCGCGTGGGCGACTGCGACATCCACCCCGGACCGTTGACGGTCGACCTCGCCCATCACGTCATGCAACGTCACCTGGCCTGTGCCGGATCGGAATGCCGCCAGCGCGAGGCCGCCCTCGAACTGCTGGTCGAAACGGGCCGCTACGTTCTCAACACCTCCCAACGGCATGTCCGAATTCTCTTCACCTCGGTCGGAATTCGGCTCGATTATCAATGTCCACTCGCTACCGCCGAGGAATTCGCCCGCCGGATGAAGGCCCACCCCGACGCCGCCGTCATCATCGACCACGACCTCCATCCCGACCTTCCGCCACTGCCCTGCGCGAGCCTGTGGCCGGGCCTGCCCTGACCCGACCCGATCAATGCGTCGGCTCGCGATCGTGGGCGAGGTCGGCGGCGGCGAAAGCCAAGACGGTGAGGGCGGTTTCGCGCAGGACGGCGTCCAGCCGGTCGAGAACCTCGCCGACCGCGGCGCTGGCGTGACGTAGTTCCGCCGCGCTCGCGGTCTGCCGGTCGAACACCGTGTGCAGCGAATCCAGGCGCAGCCCGGCGTCGAAGAGATGACGGGCCAGCCGGTCGCCGAGTTCCGCGAACGGCAGGGCGTCGGTGGGGACCGTGAGGTCGCTGTTCGCGGGGTGCATGGGAAAACGGTAGGACGCCCGCGACCGGGCCGGAAGGGCCATCGGTCACCGGTACGGCGGCCGTTCTCCCCGGACGACGCGTCAGGGTAGGGCCGGCTCCGCCGAGTCGGCGGGGGAGCAGCGGCGGGCGACGAGCGCGCAGCGCAGTCGCCACTGCCCTGCCGGGCTGAGCGGGTCCAGACCGGTGAGCACGGCGATCCGCTTGAGGCGGTATTCGACCGTGTTCGCGTGCACGTTGAGGTGGCGGGCGATGGCGCGGCGGCCGAGGGTGCCGCGCAGATGCAGGCGCAGGGTGGTGATCAGGTGCGGGGACCGGTCGAGCGGATCGAGGACGGCGGCCAATTGGTCGCGGGCCGGACCGGGTCGGGTCAGCTGGTATTCCGCGGCCAGATCGCCGAGCCGGTGCAGCGCGCCCTCGCGGCCGAAAAGCACCGCCACGTCCAGTAATTCGTGCGCGCGGCCCGCGGCCTCGGGGAGTTCGGCGGGCGGGGCGGTCGTGGTCGCGGCGGTCAGCGGGAACCCCGCGGTGTCGGCCAGCTGGCCGACGAGCTGATCCAGCGCGGCGTCCTCGCGGGGCGCCGGAACCAGAATGGTGCCGCCCTCACCCGACAGCCGGGCCAGGGCGGTGGACTCGAACCGGTGGGCCAGTTCCGCGCCGAGGCGGGCGATGGCGTTCGCCGGATCGGTGTGCGGGTCGAGTACGGGAAAGGCCACGGCCAGAACGGAATACGTCTCGGCGACCGCCAGCCCGCATTCCCGGGCCAGCACCGTGGTGTCCGCGCCGGTGAGCAGCGCCGACATCAGGCGTTCCCGCGCGCGATGACGGCCGCGCAGCTCACCCAGATAGGTCGTCGACACCGCGGCCAGCACGGTGGTGACCGTATCCATGAGCGTCGCGAGGTCGTCGCGGCCGCGCGCGGCGTGTTTCACGCTCTCCCATAGTTGCCGGTGGATCCACTCCAGCGGAATGCCCGCCCGCGCCCATCCGGTCGCGATCGCCTCGACGTAGCGCGACATCTCGCGCAGCGGACAACCACCCAGGATCGCGTCGGCGAGATCGCGGCAGGCACGCAGCACGGGGTCGGCCACCGCTCACCTCGGGGTGAGATCCCGACACGGCCCGGGGGAGCGCACGAACGTCTCCGTGGCGCCGATATCGTTGGCGGACAACGACTTCGAGGCCGCGGCCAGGGCGCAACCCTTGAACGCCCGCGCCGCCACACTCAGCTTGTGCCGCACCACGTTCAGGCCCGCCGGGGTCCCGGCGCCCCACATCACCACCTCGGTGGCCGGATGCGACAGGGCGCTGACCAGTCCGCGGCGGGCCCGCGGATCGCGTTCGCACACCTCACCGGCGACCGCGACGGCCTGCGGGGCGCGCCCGTCCCCGGCCGCGGCGAGCACGGGTTCGAGGGCCAGCATCCGCACGCCGAGGATCTCCAGCGGCCGGACGTCGCCGGGTTCCACGACCAGGACGGTGACCTCCCAGCCGCTCATGACCCGATCGAACAGCCAGCCCCCGGCGTGTTCGACCGCGTCGGCCACGGTCGCGGCGACGACATCGAGCCGGTACCGCACCGGCTGGGACCGCTCATCGGTGAGACAGCGCAGATCGGTTCTCCCCGGATCGCGCCTTACGAAGTCGGGCATGTGAACTCCGTTCGGTTTGCGCGAGAATCTAATACTCGTTTTTACACTTGTCAATTTTCTTACACCTGTCTACGGTGAGAACATGCCGCAAACCTCTTCTCAGGCCGTCACGAGCGGCGATCGCCGGGTCCAGCGCACCCGGGCCGCGCTGTTCGAGGCCGTGGTGCGGCTGGTGTCCGAACGCGGCACGACCTCGATCGCGGTGACCGATCTGGCCGACGCGGCCGGGGTCAGCCGTCAGGTGGTGTATCTCCAGTTCGGCGACCGGGACGCGCTGCTCGCGGCGGCGGCCATGGATCTGACCGAGCGGGAGCTGTACCCGCTGTTCTCGGATCTGACCGAGGCGACGCTGCGCAGCCGAATCCTCTCCGCCGCAACGTTTCTGGCGCATCATCACCGGTTCTACCGGCCGCTGGTGACCGGTTCGGGCGCGTTCGCCTTGCGGATCGCCGCGGGTCGCTCCTTCGCCGCGCTGCACCGCCGCGCGAGCCTGCCGGTGCTGGAGGCGCTGTCGCCGGCCACGCGGGCCGCGGCCGCCACCTTCGTCGTCGGCGGCACGATGGCGGTGATCGACGATTGGCTGCTGGCCGCCGACGGCGAACCGGATCCGCGGGTGCTGACCGAGCGGCTCACCGCGCTGTCCGCGACCTTCACGGGCCTTTCGCCGACGTGAGGTGTGCGCGGTTTCGTTCACGCTGAGCGCAAGGGCGGGTTTCGGATTTCCCGCGCCCTAGCATGAGCCTCCGGATATCGAGAGGACTTGTCGTGCACCCGAAGCGTTTTCGTGTTCTCCGCCTGCGGAGCATCGCCGCCTTGACCGCGGTGGCGGCCCTGGGGCTGCCGCTGACCGCGTGCGGGAAGGGCGATTCGGTGCGGGCGGAGAACGGCGTCACCACCCTGCGCTACCTGGGCTGGACCGATCAGGTGACGCTGCCCGAACTGGCCGAGAGCCTCGGCTTCTTCGACGGCAAGGTGAAATTGAACTGGGTCGGCAACACCACCAGCGGCCCGCAGGAGATCCAGGCCGCCGCCACCGGTCAGGTCGATTACGGCGGCGCGTTCGCGGGCGCGGTGGCGAAGCTGGCGGCCGCGGGCGCGCCGATCACGGCCGTGGTCAACTACTACGGCTCGGACGAGAAGTCGTTCCAGGGCTACTACGTGCCCGAGGCCAGCCCGATCCACACGGTCGCCGATCTGGTCGGCAAGAAGGTCGGCGTGAACACGCTGGGCGGCCAGAACGAGGCCGATATCCACGACGCGCTCGTGCGCGCGGGCCTGAGCCAGGACCAGATCAAATCCGTGCAGCTGGTTCCGCTGCCCCCGCCCAATATCGAGGACGCGGTGCGCAAGGGGCAGGTGGACGCGGCGGCGCTGAGCGGGCAGTTCCAGCAGCGCGCCCTCGCGATCGGCGGCCTGCGCCCGGTCTTCACCGAACTCAGCGAGTACGGCGGCCCGATCAACGGCGGCCCGTACGTGTTCCGCAACGACGTCATCGCCAAGAACTCCGACGCGGTGCGCACCTTCACCACCGGCGTCGCCCGCGCGATCGAGTGGGAGCGCGACACCCCGCGCGATCAGGTGGTGGCCAAGATGAGCGAGATCATCGAGGGCCGCCATCGCTCCGGCGAGAGCACCGCCACCCTGAAGTACTGGCAGTCGGTCGGCGTGCCCGCCAAGTACGGCGTCATCTCCGACCAGGACTTCACCCGCTGGGAGGGCTGGCTCCGCGACACGGGCGCCATCCACGACACGCTCGAGCCGGGCAAGTTCTACACCAACAAGTTCAACGCCCTGGCCCAGCCCTCGTAGCCGAGGCCGGTGGCCGGGCGAGGGTGAGTTCGGTGCGGTAGGACTCGGTCACGACGCCGTCCGGGAACTCGTCCGCCAGCGCGGCCCGCTCGGCGTCGAGAACCGTTGCGCGATCGGAGGATTCGAGGGCGTCGACGAAGGACAGGGTGCGGAGCATCCGCAGGTGTTCGACGAGCGACACCGCGCGGGTCCAGCGGACGGTGTGCTGTTCGAGCGTCAGCTCGAACGGCGGCGCGCCGAGCGCGGCGGTCGCGTCCTTGCCCGCGTACCCGTGATAGCGCGGGATCCTCCGGCGGAATCGCTCGTGTTGTCGTGCGACCCAGGCGACGTCGAAGTCGGGCACGTTCCACCACAGCGCCAGCAGGCCGCCCGGCCGCAGGACGCGCAGCGCCTCCGGCACCGACCGGCGCGGGTCGGTCCAGTGCCACGACTGGGCGTAGCAGACGAGGTCGGCGACATCGTCCGCCACGGGCAGCCGGTTGCCGTCGCCGCGGATCGCGACGACGCCGCGGCCGTGGGTTCGCAACCGGCGCACCATGTCCGGGCTCGGTTCGACCGCGAGGACCCTCGCCCCGCGCGCCGCCATCGCCGCTGACGCGATTCCGGTGCCCGCGCCGACATCGATGACGGCGAGTTCGCCGAACGCCTTGCCGCATGCGGTTTCCAGCGTGTCGTACACCCGCGGCGGATACGGCGGCCGGGTCGCCGCGTAATCCTCGGCCACGCCGAGGTACAGCGAGCTGTCACCCATCGGCGGGCGGAACGTTCTCGGTCACTCCCATAACGTAACCGCCGCCGCCGGATGGTGGTACCAGCGGTCTCGGTCGGGTCGGCGTCGCAGCGGCGTCGCAAATCCGAAACATTTTCGCAAAAATGGAGAATTACATTCTCAAGCATCGATCCCGCTTTCCGGGACGACGCCCGCGACTGTGCCTCGTCATCGCGAACCCGGCCCCCGACCATGAGCGGGAACAAAACCCCTTGCGCCGTAGCGCGTTTCGCGCCGGACCGCCATATTCTCGCGCCGGGCACCGTGCCCGCCACCCGACCGAGGGAGATCCATCCGATGACCGAGCGCTCCTGGCCCACAACGGAATCGGGCGCTCGCGCCGGGGGCGCGGGCCCCGGCGGCGCCGTCCTGCGCATTCTGCTCCTGGTGGCCGCCCTCACCGTCGTGACCGCCGGATGTTTCGTGATCCTGCGCGAGGCCGGGCCGAGCGCACCCCTCGGCCCGGTGATCACCCCCGCGCCGCAGATCTCCCACCCGATGGGATCGATGCCGACGAACTGAACGCGGGCCGGGCTACCTCCGCTTGCGTTCCCGCAACACGTGGGACCGCAAGCGGGAGAAGCCCTTCACCCGCACCCCGCGCAGATGACGCAGGGCGAAGTGCTCGTCGTCGGTCAGGGCCGCCGCCGCGCCGTCGTCGAGCAGAACGGTGCCGGGGCGGGCCACGCCGGTGAGGCGCGCGGCCACATTGACGACCGTGCCGTAGAGGTCGCCGAAGCGGGTGAGGACGGGTCCGTAGGCGAGGCCGACGCGGAGCTGGGGCATTTCCGGGATGCGTTGGGCGGCTTCGGCTGTCGCGGTGTGCAGGGCCAACGCGATGCGGGCGCCCTGGGCGGGGGTCTCGGCGGCGAACATGACCTCGTCGCCGACGTTCTTGATGACCCAGCCGCCGTGGGCGGTGATCGCCTCGGTGGTGGCGGATTCGAACGCCTCCAGCAGCTCGGCCAATTCGTCGGGATCGAGGTGGCGGGACAGGCGGGTGTAGCCGACCATATCGGCGAAGCCGACGAGCAGGGACCGGGTGGCGCCGTTGGTGTCGGAGGCGCGGGCGATGGCGGCGGCGAGATGGCGGCGCCAGGCGTAGTTCTGGAGTTCGGTGAGGACGGCGACGGTACGCGTGGTGGCGGCCGGATCGGCGTCGCGCAGTTCGCGGGTGATCATATCCGCCTGCCATTCCGCCAGCCGCGCCATCGCCTGGCCGAGGGTGCGCGCGGCGGCGATCTGGCTGCGTTCGCTCGCCCCCGCGATCGGGTCCATCGCGGCGAACGCGCGCACCGCCGCGACGTCGGCATCGGTGAAGGCGGGTTCGTCGTCGCTCGCCGCCGCCGCGAAACCCATTGCCACCCACAGCTTCCGGGCCCGCTCGACGGGAACGCCGGACAACTCGGCGACCTGGTCGCGGGTGTAGCGGCGCGGCCCGCCGAGCAACGACTGTTCGGTCACCGCGTCGACCGTCGCGGTCGGCTCCCCGGATTCGATCACCGCGCCAGTAGAGCACATTTTCCGCCGTCTGCCTCCCCCGTGGCACCGAGGGCTCCGGCCCCTTCGCCCCCGCGGCCTGGGGTTGGGCCGTGCGGGTTGGTCTCCGGTCCCTTCGGCCCCGCGGCCTAGAGTTGGGCCGTGCGGGTCGGTGCGGAGCAGCGGGGGAGGGGGCGGCCGGGTGGGGCCAGCCGGGCGGAGGTGCTCGGTGCGGCGCGGGGGATGTATCGGGGCGGGGAGCGGATCGAACTGTCGGCGCTGTCGGCGCGGCTCGGGGTCAGCAGGCCCAGCATCTATCGGTGGTTCGGGTCGCGGGAGGGGCTCGTGGGGGAGGTCGTCGCGGACGAGTTGAGCGAACTCGCGCGGACCGTGACCGGCGAGGGCACGACGCCGTCCGACGCGGTGATGCGGCTCGTGCACGCGCTGGCGGCGGCCCGGCCGCTGCGGCGGTTCCTCGAGCAGGAGGGGTTGGTCGCGCTGCGGGTGCTCACCTCGAGCGCGGGACATGTGCAGCCGCGCGCGGTGGCGTTGCTGACCCGCTTCATCGATCGGGAGGTCGAGGCGGAACGCCTTCGGCCCGTGAGCGATTCGGCCACGTTGGCCTTCGCCGTCGTCCGGCTGGTCGAGGGCTTCCTCTACAACGACGCCGCCGTGGGTGTGCGCGCCGACATCGATCGGCTGCGTCCCCTGCTCGAGGTGCTGCTCGCACCCGCCGACTGAGCGATTTCCCGAATAAGTTACAAATCTTGAATTTGTAATCTATGGTGACGGCAGTCACACGCTCACCGGAGGAGCCCGCGATGCGACTGTCCACCAATCGGATTCGACGTCTACCCGGCCACCGGGCCGCGCTGCTGATCCTGGCCGCACTGGTCTGGGCGGGAGCCGGACCGGTCGCGGCCCCCGCGCACGCGGACCCGGACGCGACGGTCTGGCTGTGCCGACCCGATCTGACCGACCCCTGCGATCTGCCCGGCGACACCACCGATCTCGGCACCGGCCGGGTGAGCGCTCCCGCGCCGGTGGCCGAGGACGACAAGCCGGTGGACTGCTTCTACATCTATCCGACCGTCGCCGGACAGGTCGCGCTCACGCAGGATCGGGTCGTGCTGCCCGAGGTCGCCTCGATCGCCGAGTACCAGGCGGCGCGGTTCTCGGGTCTGTGCCGGGTGTTCGCCCCGATGTACCGGCAGGCCACCCTGGTCGGGCTGCAGGCGGCCATGGCCGGGGTCGACGCGCTGAGCGTCGGCTACCGCGACGTCGAGGCGGCGTGGGCGGACTATCTGGCGCACGACAACCACGGGCGCGGGGTGATCATCGTCAGCCATTCGCAGGGAACGCTGGTCGCGCGCAAGCTGATTCGCGAACACATCGATCCCGACCCCGCGCTGCGCGAACGGCTGGTGGGCGCGTTCCTCATGGGCGGCAATGTCACCACCGCGCGCGGCGGCGTCACGGGCGGCGACTTCGCCTCTATCCCGCTGTGCACCGATCCCGGCGAGGCCGGATGCGTCGTCGCGTACTCCCTGTCGCAGAGCGATCCGCTGCTCTCGCTGTTCGGCAGCGCGCAGGCGCGGCCGGGCCAGCTGTCGAACCTGTGGGGCCTGCCCACCGGACCCGGATACGAGGTCGCCTGCACCGATCCGGGCATGCTCAGCGGCGACTACTCGCCGCAGCCGGTCACCGTGCCGACGCGGCCGTTCGCCCCCGGCACGATCGCGATCCTCAACGACTACACCATGACCCCGCCCGCGACCGTGCCCGCCTCGTCCTGGATGTCCACCGCCGCGCGCACCGCCGGCCGCTGTCACGAATCCGATCTCGGGTACCGCTTCTACAAGATCGATCCGCCCGCGGGGGCGGCGATCAACGAACTCCCGCTGTTCGAATCGCATCTGCTCGACATCAACTACGGCTACGATCGGCTGCTACGGATCGCCGCCGCGCAGATCCGAACCTGGCAGCGCGGACGGTGACACGCCACAACCGATAGGGGCTGCCCGGGCGGAAATGCGCCATGGCGGCCCTTCGATCCGCCCGCGCGCCCGTTCTGCGGATACGCTCTGCGGTATGGGCACGCGACTTCGCACCGCGCGAAAGCTGTTGCTGGGTCGCGAGATCGAGCACATGATGGCGACGGCCGGCGTGAGCCAGAGCGACGTGGCCGCGATCCTGAAGACCAGCCAGAGCCGAATCGCCATGTTGCTCAACGGTTCCGGGATCATCACCGTGGGCGATCTGGAACGGCTCGCGGCCGCGCTCGGCGTCACCGACCCCGACTACCTCGAGGTCCTGCGCGAGTTGCGCCGCGACGGGCACAAGCGCGGCTACTGGACCAGCGGTCACCGCCGCGCCTACGCCGAGGACCTGCGGCTGCTGGTCGATCTGGAGGCGCACGCCGCGCTGGTGCGGGTGACCGAGGCCGAGATCGTGCCCGGTCTGTTGCAGTGCGAGTCCTACGTCCGGGCCCTGCACGAACCGGTCGACGGCGAGATCTCCGCGGCGGCCCGGTCGGCGGTGGAGGAGTCGGTGCGGGCCCGGCTGGCCCGCCAGGAGATCCTCGACGCCGCGAATCCGCCTCGGCTGCACGCCATCCTGTCCGAATCGTGCCTGCGCCGCTCGCACGGCGGCCGCACCACCATGATCGAACAGCTCGAATATCTCCAGAAGCTGTCCCTGCGATCGCATCTGCTCATCCAGGTGCTGCCCTTCACCACGGTGATCGCCGGGGCGGGCATGGAGGACCGGTTCACGCTCGTGCGGGTGCCCTCGCCCGGCGTCGCCGGGGACCTCGACGTCGCCATCGTCGAAAGTCAGGGCGATATCCGCTATTTCGACGACCGGGACGCCATCGCCGCCCGCGAGACGGTGTGGGCGCGGCTGTCGGCCGCGGCGCTGGACGCCGAGGAGAGCCGCCGCTTCATCGACAAGGTCGCGCGGTCCTTACGCCGCAAGACCGTCACCGGTCCCTGACCGTTCGCTCAATCAGTATCACCGCACCCTCGAGGAGCTCCGGGATGAACGCCCCCGACTTCGAACCTCGCGAGATCGACGTCAGCCGACCGTCGTCCGCGCGGCTCTACCACTACTACCTGTCCGGCGAGGCCGTGTTCGAGGTGGACCGCATCTTCGGCGAGCACCTGTTCGAGGTGTTCCCGTTCGCCGACGCGTGGGCGCACCACAATCGGGCCTTCCTGCGGCGCGCCGTGAAATACCTTGTCGGACAGGACATCCGGCAATTCCTGGACATCGGCTCCGGGCTGCCCACGGTCGGCAACACCCACGAGATCAGCCGCCGGATCGCCCCCGACACCCGCGTGGTGTACGTGGACAACGATCTCGAGGCGGTCAATCGCGCCGACGAACTGCTGCGCCAGCAGGACGCGATGGACATCACCGCGGTCGTCGAGGCCGATCTGCGGCGCCCCGAGGTCATCCTGGATCACCCGGAGACGCGGCGGCTCATCGACTTCGATCAGCCGGTGGGCCTGCTGACGGTCAGCGTGTGGCCGTTCATCCCGGACGCGGACCGCCCCCGCGAGCTGATGGCGCGGCTGCGCGACCGGTTGCCCGCGGGCAGTTACGTGGCGCTGAGCCATGCCTCGATGTCGGAGGTCGATCCGGAGTTGCAGCAGCTCGCCGCGGAGATCTCCGATATGTACGCCGACACGTCCGACTCGCTCACCATGCGCGATCGCGAGGACATCCTGGCCCTGTTCGACGGTTTCGAACTCGTCGAGCCCGGCCTCGTCTACGCCGCCGACTGGCGGCCCGAGGAGCCGGTGAACCCCGACGACCAGGCGCGTCCGGGCAACTTCGCCGGGGTGGGGTACAAGCCGTGAACAGTGCGCGGGACGGGAAGCCGGAGTCGGTGGCGGGCAACGGTATCGGGGAGGACGGGGTGACGCGGCCGCTGGCGGACAAGGTCGCCGTGGTCACGGGGGCGAGCCGGGGCGTGGGTAAGGGCATCGCGCTCGAACTCGGGGCGGCGGGCGCGACGGTGTATCTCACCGGGCGCACGACCGAACCCGGGCCGCTGCCCGGCACGATCGGCGAAACCGCCCGGGAGATCGGCGAACTCGGCGGCACGGGCATCGCGGTTGCGTGTGACCACCACGAGGACGAGCAGGTCGCGGCGGTGTTCGATCGGGTGCGGGCCGAACAGGGCGGCCTCGACATCCTGGTCAACAATGTCTTCTCCGCGCCCGACCTCGCCCCGTGGCTGCACAAGCCCTTCTGGGAACTCCCGCTGGGCGCCTGGGACCAGGTCCTCGATATCGGGCTCCGATCCCATTACGCCGCAACGCTGTACGCGGCGCCGCTGCTGTTCGCGAACGATCGCCCCGGAAAACTGATCGTCAACATCTCCTCCTCCGGCGCGGTCTCCTACGGCCACAATGTCGTCTACGGCGTCGGCAAGGCCGGGCTCGACAAGATGACCGCCGACATGGCGGTCGAGTTGCGCCCCAAGGGAATCGCGATCGTGTCGCTGTGGCCGGGACTGGTGTTCACCGAACTGGTCGCCACCGGCGCGACCACCACCGACGACGGCCGCCGGGTGGTGGAGATCCCGGGCGCGGGCACCTTCGACATCTCGCACGCCGAGTCGCCCCGCTTCGTGGGCCGGGCGGTCGCGGCGCTGGCCGCCGATCCGGAAACCCTGGAGATCTCGGGGGAGCGGCGCACGACCGCGGAACTCGCCGCGCGGTACGGGTTCACGGATGTGGACGGGAGCGGAGCGGGGGCGCGGCTGCGGTGATCGGCCGCCCACGCAGCACACGGCCGATCAGGGCGAGAAAGCGCAAGTGCCCCAACGCCTCTCGCCTGCCCGCCGCGAGCGACCAGACCGTTTCGGTCCGGCCCGGCGGGAGATCCCGGCCGTCGAAGCGGTCGGCGAGCCAATTCATCGTCACCGGCGTGCCGAGGTACAGCAGGGGCAGGTGGAGGCTGAGGCGGTCGCGGAGGTAGCGGACGTGGGCTCCGGCGGCGCGATACCGGGCCACGTGCCGGTCGATGTCCGCGACGGCGATGAGTTCGTCGTGGACGCCCTGGATGATGAGCAGCGGCATGGCGGGGGCGTGGCGGCCGGGGCGGATGTCGTCGAGGACGTGGCGCATCTCCGGTTCCCGCAACAGGTCCGGGAAGGGGGTGTCGAGGTGGGCGTCGAGGCGCTCGCCCGCGAAGCGGGGGATGAGCGACAGCGTGGTGCGGGCGCTGGCCTCGGCCAGCCGGAGCTGGAATTCGGGCCGCGCGTGCCGGTGCAGCAGCCGGTTCAGGTTGGGGTAGGCGCGGCGCAGGGCCGCGACGCAGACGGTGGAGAAACCGGCGAGCCACGAGCCGTCGAGCCGGAGGAAGGCCGCGCCGGGATCACCGACCGGGGAGCCCGCGACCGCGCCGACGATCCGGAGTTCGGGGGCGTGGTCGGCGGCCGTCTCGGCGGCCCAGGCCGTGGCCAGACCGCCGCCGGAGTAGCCCCACAAGCCGATCGGCGTCGTGGAATCCAATGCCAGCGGGGCGAATCCGAGCGCGGCGCGGACGGCGTCCAGGGCGCGATAGCCGGGTTCACGGGCGACGCCGAAGTGGCCACCCATGCCGCCGTGGTCGGGAATCGACACCGCCCAGCCCCGCGCCAGCGCCTCGGCGATGACGGGCAGTTCCAGTTGCGGCACCGCGCCCAGCGCGCGGGCGCGGTGCCGCAGGGCGTAGGAGGGGAAGCAGTTCGAGCCGACGCCGTCGATCGCGCACTGGAACGACAGCAGCGGCCGCCGCGCCGCCGGATCGGCCCCGGCGGGCAGCGCCACGGTCGTCACCGCGACCTCCGGCAGGCCGTGCAGATCGCAGGTGCGATACAGCAGCTGCCAGGCCGGAAACCGTTGCCGCACAAGGCCGAACAGCGCGAGTTCGACGGTCCGGGCGCGCAGCACCGCGCCGGGCGGGTGGTCGGCGAAATCGACTGGGGGACGGTAGAACTCGTCGTGTTCGGGGCGCGGTGGTCGGCCGGGGCGGGATTCGGGGGCGAGCAGCATTCGAGGGTCCTTTCGGAAGGTCAGGAACCGCCGACCAGCCACGGGTTGAACGCGCAGACCGGCGGGGTCGCGGTGGCCGGGTCGAGCGCGTTGAGCGTGATGCTCGCCGCGCGAGGTGAATACGGCAGCGTGAGGTGATCGGAGACGTCCTGTTCGCAGCCGTCCTGGAGGGTGATGTTGTGGACCGTGGCGCCGTCGCCCGCGCGCAGGAAGGTCCAGTCGTAGGGGTTGGTGACCTCGTCGTAGCGCGAGGCGACCACCGTGTACTCCACCCCCGGCACGGTGTCGCCGTCGGCGTTGAGGGTGGCGTAGAACGGGGAGCCGACCACCTGCTGGATATTGGACAGGCCGACGATCGGTTCGTAGAAGCCGAGGATGTTCACCCCGAGGTTGTTGATGGCGCGGCCCAGCGTCGCCAGGCCCAGCAGCGAGGTGCCGTGATGGGTGGCGCCGAAGGTGACCACCTTGTCGACCTTGTCCCTGCCGCCCTCGAATTTCAGGTAGCGGTCGGCGACGGTGCCGCCCTGGGAATGGCCGACGATATCGACCTTGTCCGCCCCGGTCGCGGTGCGCACCCGATCGATGAATTCCGCGACCTGCCGGGCGGATTCCTCGATCGGGCCGACGCCGTACCGGCCCGGCAGGACCGCGCCGAGCCCGCCGCCGTCGGCGATCCCGGCGCGACCGTAGTTGAGCGCGAAGACGCAGTATCCGGCGCGCGCCAACCGCGGCGAGAGCGCGGCGAAGGTGTCGTAGGCGTTGAGCCAGGTGCCGTGCAGCAGCACCACCGGCCGCGGATGCGCCGCGGTGGGAGCGCAGTCCCAGCGGTTCGCGCCCGCCGGGGCCGCGTTCGGATTCGTCAGGCCCCACGCGAATGCCGTGAGCGCCGTGGATGTTTCGGGCCCCTCGCCGATCGCCGCCGCGGCGCTGCTGCGCCCCCAGGTGGAACCGCTGCCGCTGTCGACGATCGCCTCGGGTCGTCTGCCGTCGGGCGCGGGCGCGAGTCCGGCCGAGACGAGATCGGCGAAGGAGTTCAGCTCGGTCTCCGGTGCCGCGCTCGCGGGGTGGTCGAAGCCGACTCCAGAGGTGAGGGCCAGGCCCGCGGCCAGCCCGGCGCACGCGATGACCCGTCGCATTCTTTGCTTCGTCGCAAACATTTTCTACATCCGTTCGTTCCGCACAGCGGCCATGCCCAGGAGATCTGGTGGATTCGTCGCGTCCCGGCCATGTCCAGGAGGTCTGGTGGATTCGTTCCGCGTCGCGGCCTGTTATGAAGTCTCCAGGGCCGCCGTAACTTTCGTCACTGCACTGCGGGACGAAAGGGGTAGGGGCCGAATTGTCGGCGGAGACAAGATATTCGCGGAAGAGGGCGAAGCGTTGTCGCGGGAGACGTGCTCGGTGACAATCGGCCTATGTCGGCCGGATCATCAATGTCCACCGCGGCGTCGCCGCTGCTCGCCCGCCTGCTCAGCCGGTGGCCCCGGATCGCCGAGCGGTTGCTGGCCGACGGGCTCGGCGCCACCGCGCCCGCGGCAAGCCTGCCGGAGAACCATTTTCGCGCCGAGGTGCTGCCCGCGATCTACGCCTGCGGGCGCGCGGTGATGCTCGCGATCGAGGAGAATCGGGAGTTCACCCGCGCCGAGGTGCTGGCCTTCGTGGGCCCGGTCGCGGCCCGCCACGCCGAGGACCGGTTGCCGCTGGCGACGCTCATCGAGGCCATCCACGCCTCGGCGCAGGCGCTGCTCGCCGAGGCCGCCGCGCTCGCCGCACCCGAGGAGATGGATCAGCTGGTGGTGGTCGGCTCGGGCCTGCTCGATCTGCTGATGAACATCAACATCATCGTCATGGAGACCTACACCGAGGTCGGCCGGTCCATCCACGACGCCGAACGCGAGGCGCGCCGGGAGCTGTGCTCGGCGCTGCTGCTCGGGCAGCCCGCCGACGAACTGGCCGCGCGCGCCGACACCCCGCTCACCGACTGCTACACCGTCGTCGCGATCCGGATCACCCCCGACGAACCCGTCTCCGCGGCCGCGGACCTGTTGGCCCGCCGCCGCATTCGCGTCCTGCACCGCACCCTCGACGCGGCCACCCACGGCGCGGCGCTGGTGTCGTTCGACGGATCGTCCGGAATCGCGCTCGTACCAACGTATTCCGAGCTGTCGGCGGGTGTGCCGGAGTCCGGTCTGGCCGCCGTGCTCACCGAGAAGTTCGGGGCTCCCACGCATCTCGCCGTCTGCGAGGCCGTCGCCCGCGCGGACCTGCCCCGCGCCGCGGCCGAGACGACCGAACTCGCCACCCTCGCCCGCCTCTCGGGCCGCCCGCCCGGTGTCTACCGCCTCGACGATCTGTTGCTCGAATACCAGCTCACCCGCCCCGGCGCGGCCCGAGATCGCCTGGCCGCCCGCATCGTTCCCCTGCTGCGCGCCCCGCACCTGCTCGAGGCCCTCGAGGCGCACCTGCGTTTCGGGCCCGACCGCAAGGGCGCGTCGATCCACCTGCACGTCCA
The DNA here is from genome assembly GCF_042874315.1 of Nocardia sp. NPDC004068. Taxonomy (NCBI): domain Bacteria; kingdom Bacillati; phylum Actinomycetota; class Actinomycetes; order Mycobacteriales; family Nocardiaceae; genus Nocardia; species Nocardia sp. NPDC004068. Next base: position 139,923 of record NZ_JBIAMW010000011.1, on the reverse strand, counting down.
CCCCAATACGCTCAGCTATCGGCTGCGGCGGGTGGGCGAGCTGACCGGCATGGACCCGATGGATCCGAACAGCTCCCGGCTGCTGGCGGCGGCGCTGACGGTGCACCGGCTGTATCCGGTGGCCGACGCGGAGGAGGCGGCCGCCTCATGACTCGGCGGGGATGGCGCGTTCCACGATCGTGCGGACCAGTTCGGCGGCGCGGTGCTCGTCGAAAATCGTCGGCAGCGTGAGGCGTTCGAGAATGAGCCAGTTCAGGGCGAGGTAGAGCAGGACGACGGCGTCGGCGTCGCCGGGAAGTTCGGAGCGCCGGTAGTTGTCGATATTGAAGTCCAGGTCGGCGCGGACGCGCTCGGTGAGCAGGGCCTGGAGGGCCGGGCGGCGGGTGGCCTCCAGGCGCAGCTCGAGGATGGCGAGGTAGCCGGTGCGGAACTGGGAGACGCGATCGACCACCTCGGTCATGAGTTCGGTCATGCTCTCGCGGGTCTGCGGTTCGCGCGCCTTCGCCAGGGCGTCTTCGCCGGGGATCAGCCGCTCGTAGTAGCGGTTCCCGACCTGGACGAGCAGGGCGTCCCGATTCGGGAAGTAGTTGGAGGCGGTTCCGGCGGGCACCCCCGCCTCCTGATCGACCGCCCGAAAGGTCAGCCCGCGCGCGCCCTCCCGGGCCAGCACCTCGATCGAGGCGTCCAGAAGGGCCTGTCGGCGTTCGGGATTCGTCCGCACCACTGTCGACACCGCTCCCTCTGTCGTACGACGCCTCAAATCACTTCGTTCAGAGTACTACATCCGATCCGGTCATGGCCGCACGGGTGATCAATCCCCTCGTCCGGTCCGATCACCCGTGGGAAAATGGTTCTGCTCGGCGGCGGGTATTCCTGGCGATGGGCGGAGAGCCGGTGGCGACATGGGGACTGGAACGAGCGAGCGGGGGCCGGTACGGGACTGCGATCTGGTTCCGTCGAAATGGAAATTCACCGCCGCGTGGCGTCAGGCCGTGCAGCGGCGGCGCACCATGTTGGTCGGCGAACTGGATTCGATCGACCGGTCGCACTGGACGAATTCGGAGCGGACGCAATCGGCTCATCTGCTGTGTCTGCTCGCGGACGCGAACGCCGCGACCCAGCAGCGGGTGGGGCCGCTGAAATGGTGGTGGGGCACGGAGATCGAGCGGGCGTGGGCGCGTCTGCGTGAGGTCGAGGAACGCATTCCGGCCCTGCTCCCGGACGCCGCGCTGCTCCGGCGCGTGGACGACGCCCTGGCGCACGCGGACGTCTATCTGCCCGCGAGCGATCGGCGCGTCACCCATCTGAACGAACTCCGCCAGGCGGCGCGCGATGCCACGCCCCGCTGGAAAACCCCACTGCGACAGCGCAGTACGGCGGTGCGCGCCGCCGAGCTGCGTTCCTCGATCGTCGATGTCCTGCGCGCCTCGCACCGGCAGGCGGATCAGGCGAATCAGGAGGCCCGGCATCTGCGCAACCGGTTGATTCTCGCCTCCGCCGCGAGCGTCACCTTCCTGGCCCTGGTCGTCGTCGCGCAGGCGTGGTTGCCCGAGGTGCGTTTCATTTCCGTGCCCCCGGACCTGGCTCCGATCACGCCGTGGAAATTCGCGTTGCTGATCATGCTGTTCGGCGCGATCGGCGCGCTGTTCACCGCCATACCGGCGATGTCGGAGGTGCCCTCGGACAAGAGCCCGTTCAATCTGCCCCTGCAACAGGCGTTTCTGAAGATCGCCTTCGGGCCGTTGGTCGCGTTCATCGGATCGGCCGTCGTCCGAAGCGATTTCGTGAACACCTCACCGAGTTCCTGGCCCGGGCTGCTGGCGATCGTCACCGCGCTCGGCGCGGGGCAGCAGGCGGTGACGAAGTATGTCGACAATCGGGCGGAGAAGATCCTCGCCGCGTCGCACAGCGGGTGATGTTCCGGTCACCACGAGTCCCAGTGCAGGACCTGGTCGCGGGGAACGCGTTGGGCGGGGCGGAAATTCGTGCCGAGAGTGAAGGCGAGGGGGATGAAGGCGGCCAGCATGACCTGGTCGTAGGGGACGCCGAGGACGCGGGCCAGATCGCGTTCGAGGGGGGCTTGGGCGGTGGTCCAGACGGTGCCGAGCCCGCGGGCGCGGGCGGCGAGCATGAAGCTCCACACCGCGGGCAGGATCGAACCCCACGTTCCGGCCTGCTCGGCGACGCTCGCGCGGTCGGTGCGGCCCTCCACGGCCGGGATGACGAAGGCCGGAACCTGGTGAATGTGCTGGTAGAGATAGTCGACGCCGGCCGCGATCCGGGGCCAGGACCCGTGCGCGTTCATCCGCTGGAGATCGCGCGAACTCAGCGGCGCCGCCTCGGCGACGCGCACCGCCCGGCGGTAGACCTCGGCGACGGCGGCGCGCCGATCCTTGTCGGTGACGACGAGGAAATGCCAGCGCTGCCGGTTGCGTCCGGTGGGCGCCTGGGTGGCGAGATCGACGCATTCCTCGATGAGCCGACGCGGTACGGGTCGGGTGAGGTCGAGGCGTTTGCGCACCGCGCGGGTGGTGGACAGGACCTCGTCGGCGGACAGCGGGAGCGTCATGGCATCTCCAAATCATCTTGGGCAAGATGATTTGTGACCATACGATTGCAATGATCTGCTGTCAAACGATCTCCCCGCAGACGAATATGCTAGGTTTGGGGACATGCCCCCCAGGACCGATGCGCGTGCGCAGGGTGCGTATCTTCCCCGGCTCGCCGCGGAACGCCCGGATATCGCGCTGTGCCGTGCCTCGGCGGCGGTGGCGCGGGCGGCCGACGCCGCCGCGGCGGAGAACGGGTTGGGTGTGGGACAGCACCTGGTTCTGAAGATGCTGGCGGCCGTCGGCTCGTGTTCGCAGCAGGTGCTCAGTGCCGAACTGCGCATCGATCGGAGCGTGATGGTCGGGATCGCCGACGATCTGGAGCGCTCCGGATTCGTCCGGCGGGAGCGCGATCCCGCCGACCGCCGCGCCTACGCGGTCACCATCACCCCGGCCGGGCGGCGTGCGCTCGCCAAGGCGGAGAAGGCGATTCCCGAATTCCTGGCGACCACCTTCGGGGCGTTGACCGCGGCCGAACGCGCTCAGCTCACGGGATTGCTGGGCAAACTGCTGTTCGCGGAGTGACCGGCGCGCAGCGATCTCAGTGGTCGCGCGGCGGCTCCGGCCGCTCCCGCAGGGTCTGGCCGGGTGGTTGTCCGAAGCGGGAGCGGTACTCCCGGGCGAACCGCCCCGAGTTGCCGAAACCCCATCGCCGCGCCACCGCTCCCACCGCCCCGCGGTCCGCGGGATCGGTCGCCAGCAGGTCCGCGTGGGCGCGGCGCAGGCGGGCCTCGCGCACGTAGGCCGTCGGCGTCGTCGACAGGTAGCGCGCGAAATTGTCTTGCAGCGCACGCACACTCAGGCCCGCGGCCGCCGCCAGTTCCGCCACCGTCGCGTCGGCGGCCGGGTCCCGCTCGATGCGTTCGAGCACCCGCCGCAGCGGTGGCGGGGTCGTGTCCGCGCCCAGCAGGGCCTCGGAGAAATCGTGGTGTGCCGCCACCAGCAGGCCGGTCATCAGCGACTGTTCGATCGCGGCGGCCATCGGCGGGTGACCCAGCCGCGTCGGGGACACCTCCGCGAGGTCGATCCACGCCCGGATCAAGCGCACCCATGCCCGGCCGGGCCCGCGCAGATCGAACACCGGCCCGAAGTCCGGTCCCGTCGACACCGGGCGGCGCAGCATCGCCGCCAGATGTGTTGTCAGCGCGGCGGATTCGATGCGCACCGTCAGGGCCACGCAGCCCGGCGACCAGCACAGTGAGAACGGCCGGAAGGGATTGGCGATGATCGCCGCGTCCGCGCGCCCCCGGCCCGCGCCGGTCGCGATGCGGCCCCGGCACGGCACCGTCACCAGATACGCGTCCGCGCCCGGGGCGCCCGACAATTCGACCGCGGGCCCGAAACTCCAGCGGTGCACCGACACCGTGCCCCATCGGGTCGCACAATGGATCGCCTCGAACGGTGGACTCGTCCCGAGCGTTCGCAGAGAATGGCGCCGCAATATTCGGCTGTTGCGCGCGCACGCCGCCGAAGGGTCGGTGGTGCGAAACAGTTCATGCGTTTCCAGCACGGTCGGCGAATCCGCCATTGCCCCTCCCGCATCGGGTGTCCCGCGAGGTCCGTGATGCAGCGGACATTCCCACTGAGCGGGCGGATAACCCTTTCCCGCAAGAGATTTCCGGTCCGGCGCGGATGATCTTCAATCGCGGACGTTTCACGCAGACTTTCGGCCGGTGCGCGCACTCGGCGATTGTCGCCGGTATCGACGGCTAGCCCGAGCCTGACGGGAAACGGCCGAATCGAACCGGTCCGTTCGATATTCCACGCGACGCTCACGGCAAGGGACATTCATGAAAGAACATCGCACCCCCGACAGTATCCGCGACACGGTCGATAAATGGATGATCGAATATCTCGCCGCGTCGAATTCCGCGATCGGCCGCCGCGGCCCGGTCTGCCCCTTCATCGGGGCCGCCCGCGACGCCGACGCCGTGCGGCTGCGCACCGTGCGCCTGGAACCCGGCGACGGCGTCGAGGCCCTCGTGGCCGATCAGCGCGCCCGAATCGATCGCTTCACCGACCTCGAACCGCACGGCGACGGGCACCCGCTCACCGCGCTCGTCACCGTTGTCGAGGGGCTGCCGGCGCACCGCCGCCGCCTGCTCGACACCGCGCAGCGGCGACTGCGCCGGCCCGCCGCGGCCGCGGGCCTCATGGTCGGGCAGTTCCATCCCGACTGCCCCGAAGCCGCCGCCCGCAATCCCGAATTCCCCGTCTCCCGCTCGCCGGTGCCGCTGATCGCGGTGCGGCGCATGGCCTTTCACGACATTCTGTTCGTGCACGACGATCCGGAACTGTTCGCCGAATACGATCGCCGCTTCGGCCACCACTACGAGGGCGACAAGGCGCCGCGCGAATTCCGCGACCTGCACGCCCGCGCGATGCGCCCGGCCGCGGCCACCGGCAGCTCGTATCTGGACTATCAGTCGCTCACCGTGCTGCACGCCCTGCACCACCCGCGCACCGATCAACCCGCCGAGTCCACCTTCTACCTCGCGGGCCAGGCCAAGGAGCTGCTGTTCGCGCTCGTGCTCGGCGAGGTCCGCGCCGCCCAGGACGCCATGGTCGGCGACGATCTCGGCGCGTCGGGCTGGCATTTGCGCCGGGCCACCGCGGGCGTGCGGCTGCTCACCGGATTCTGGGATCTGCTCTCGACGCTGTCGCCGGTGGAGTTCGGCGACTTCCGCGACGCGCTCGGCGACGCCTCGGGTTCGGGCTCCTACAAATACCGGGCCCTGGAGTTCGCGCTCGGCGGCAAGTCGGAGGATTTCGCCGCCCGCCACGACGACGTCCCCACCGCCGCCGCCGAGGTGCGCCGCGCCCTCTACGACGCCAGCGTCTACGACGATGCCCTCGGCGTGCTCGTGCGCCGCGCGGTCTGCTCGCCGAGGCCGACGCCGGGCCCGGTCGCGATCCCGCCGCCGTGCGCGCCGCGTGGGCGGAGGTCTACCGCACCGAGTCGGTGTCCGGGGAACTCGTGCGCTGGACCGAGACGCTCATGGATCTCGCCGAGGCGTTCGCGCGGTGGCGTCAGCTGCACCTGCTCACCGTGGAGCGGCTCATCGGCGGCAAGCCCGGCACCGGCGGCACCAGCGGCGTGGCGTGGCTGCGCCGCGTCGCCGCCGAGCACATCTTCCCCGAATTGTGGTCGGCGCGTTCGGATCTCGCGGGCGGCCCCACCCAGGGCTGTCCGTTCGCCGATCCGGACCGCCCCGGCCGTGACGAGTTGCACCCCGCGGGAGACGCGCATGCGTTCCGCTGATCCCGCCCGCGCCATCCGCGAGACCTACCTGGCCGCCACCCCCGCGTCGGCCGCCGCCGCGCGCCGCGCCGCCGGGTCGTTGCCGGGCGGCGACACCCGCACCATGACCTGGTACGCGCCCTATCCGCTGTTCCTCACCCACGGCGAGGGCACCCGGGTCCGCGACGCCGACGGTCGCTGGTACGAGGACATGCTCGCCAACTACGGCGCCCTCGCCCACGGCCACGATCACCCCGCCCTCGTCGCCGCGGTGACCCGGCAGATCAGTCGCGGCACCGCGCCCGGCGGCCCCACCGCCGCGCAGTACGAGCACGCCGAACGCCTGCGCGCGCTCACCCCGTCGATGGAACGAATCCGCTACTGCAACAGCGGCACCGAGGCCACGATGTGGGCGGTGCGCACCGCCCGCGCCCACACCGGGCGCGACCTGATCGTCAAGATCGACGGCGGCTACCACGGCACGCACGAGTGGGGTCAGGTCAGCGCGTTCTTCACCGCACCGGAGGACTCCGGCGACGCCCCGACCCGGCCGCGGCCCGCGCGCGGTGTGCCCGCGGCCACGGCTGCCGACGTGGCGGTCGTCCCGTACAACGACATCCGCACCGCCGCAACGACTTTCGATCGGATAGGCGATCGGGTCGCGGCGGTGATCGTGGAGCCGGTGCTCGGCGTCGGCGGCGGCATACCCTCCGGCCCCGGCTATATCGCGGCGCTCGGCGCGCTCGCGCACGCGCACGGCGCGCTGCTGATCCTCGACGAGTGCGCCACCGTGCGGCTCGGTCCCTGGCAGCGTAGGCACGGCGTCGTCCCCGACCTCACCACCCACAGCAAGGTCATCGGCGGCGGGCTGCCGCTCGGCGCGTTCGGCGGGCGCGCCGATCTGATGGCCGTCTTCGACCCGGCCGGTCCCGATCCGCTGTATCACGCCAGCGCGTTCGGCGGGAACAGTCTGTCGCTGGCCGCGGGCATCGCCGCCCTCGACCGTTTCGGGCAGCGGGAGATCGCCCATCTCGATCTGCTCGGCGAGCGGCTGCGGCGCGGGCTGGACGCCGCCGCGCGCGCGACCGGCGTCCACGGCCACGCGGTGGGCGAGGGCGGGCTGAGCTACTTCCACTTCGGCGACACCCCGCCGCGCGACGCCGCCGCCACCGCCCGCCTGCGCCGCGGCCGCGCCGAGCTGCGGGCCCTGTTGCACCTGGATCTGCTGCACGCGGGCTACCTCACCGCCCCGCACGGGCTGTTGTGCCAGCACGTCCTCACCGAACCCGCCACCATCGACGACTTCACCGCCGCCTACGCCACCTGTCTGGATCGCCTGCGGCCCTACCTCGCCGACCACCACCCCGAACTGCTGACCCGCGCGTCCGCCGACACCGTGAGGGCAGCGATATGACCTCTTCCGCAACGACTTTCGCGCGCGACGAGTGGTGCGCCGAGGATCTCGACCCGGCCGCGTACGCGCATCGTCTGGGGTTGGAGCGGACCTGGCCCACGGCCCCCACGGACGACGCCCTGCACGCCGTGCATCGCGCGCACGCCGTCGCCATTCCCTTCGACAATCTGGATTTCGTCACCGGCGTGCCCGTATCACTGGACCCCGGTGCGGTGACCGCCAAACTGTGCGGCCCGCGCGGCGGCTGCTGTCACGAGCACAACCTGTTGCTCGGCTGGGCGCTGGAACAGCTCGGTTTCGAGGTGGAACGCCTCGCCGCGCGAGTGTTGTTCGGCGGCACCGGGCCTCGGCCGCGCACCCACATGCTGTTGCGGGTGCGCCGCGCGAACACGGTGTGGCTGTGCGACGTCGGATTCGGCACGCACGGGTTCCTCGATCCGCTGCCGTTCGCCGACGGCGTGATCGCGCGCCAGGACGAGCACACCTTCCGGGTGCGCGCCCACACCGGCGCGCTGTGGGCGGTCGAGGTGCATCACGAGCGGGGCTGGACACCGCTGTACGAGTTCACGCTCGACCCGCTCCAACCGCCCGATGTCGTCGTCGCCCACCATTTCCTCGCCACCCACCCGGACTCCATGCTGCGCAAAACCCCACTGCTGCAACGGATCAGCCCCGGCCGCAGGATCCAGATGCGTGGCCGGGAACTCACCGAACGCCGCGGCGCGGATCGCCGCACCCGCGGCGTCACCCCCGCCTCGCTGACCGACGATCTCGCCGCGTTCGGCATCCGCCTGTCCGCGGATCAGCACGCCGACCTCGTCGATCTTCTGTTCGCCACCCCCTGAAAGGAGATATATACATGTCGAATCCGCTCGTCACCGACCTGTTCACCCCCACCGTCGCCGCCCACGGCGACGCCGTCGCGATCGCCGAGAACCGCCACCGGCTGACCTACGACCGCCTCGACACCCTCAGCGACGCGCTCGCCGGGCGGCTCCGCGACGCGGGGGTGGGTCCGGGCAGCCTGGTTCCGATCCTCGCGCACCGCAGCGCCGCCCTCGTCGTCGCGATGCTCGCGGTGCTGAAGACCGGGGCCGCCTACACCCCCGTCGACCGCGACAATCCGGCGCGCCGCCGCGCCCGGATCATCGATCAGTGCGGCTCCCCGGTCGTGCTGTCCACCGGATCGCCCGATCGCGAATCCGGCGGCGTCACGGTCGAATTCACCGATGGTCCGGTGCGCACGCCGCTCGAGCCGGGTGCGGCGTACGTCGTGTTCACCTCGGGCACCACCGGCACCCCCAAGGGCGTCGTCGTCGACCACGCGGCGGTGACCCGGTTGGTGCGCTGGCACAACGAGCGTTTCGAGACGACGGCCGACGCGCGGACCACCCTCATGAGCGGGGTCGGCTTCGACGTCTCGCAATGGGAGGTCTTCGCCACCCTCGCCGCGGGCGCCACCGCCCATATCGTCGATCCGGCCGTCCGGGCCGACCCGGCCGCCCTGCTCGACTTCTACGCCGAGCACGCCATCACCCACGCCTACGTCCCGACCGTGCTGACCCCCGACGTCGTCGCCGCGCCCCGACCCGCGGGCCTCGCGCTGCGCTACCTGTTCTGCGCGGGTGAGAAGCTGCCGCCCATCCACACCGATCCGCTGCCCTACACCCTGGTCGACTACTACGGGCCCACCGAGGCCACCATCTTCGCCACCTGCCGCGTCGTGGACCCGACCGCGGAACAGCGCGCCTCCATCGGCACGCCCATCTCCGACACCGAGGCGTTCATCCTCGACGAGGACCTGGAGGACGTCGAACCCGGGGCGATCGGGGAGCTGTGCCTGGCCGGAACCTGTTTGGCCCGAGGCTATCTCGGCGATCCGCACCGCACGCGCGAGCGGTTCGTGTGGTCGGCGCGGCACGAGCGGCGCCTGTACCGGACCGGTGATCTCGCGCGTTGGCTGCCCGACGGCAGCATCGAATTCCTCGGCCGCGGCGACGATCAGGTCAAGATCCGGGGCTACCGCATCGAACTCGGCGACATCGAGGCGGCGATCCAGCGCAACCGGCTGGTCAAGCACGCCGTCGTCGTGGTCGACGATCAGGACCGTCCCGCCTCGACCAAACGCCTTGCCGCCGTGGTGGTTCCGCGCTCGGACGACACCGATCCGGACGCCCTGGTGCGGGCGCTGCGCGTGCACATGCGCGACGAACTGCCCGACTACATGCAGCCCGGTATCTACCAGTGCCGCACCGAACTTCCCGTCACCGCGAACGGCAAGATCGACCGCGCCGCCCTGCGCGCCGCGCTGGCGCAGGACCGCGACGCCCCCGTGCCCGACGCCGGATTCGAGGGCGATCTCGAACACGCGGTCGCCGCGACGTGGCGAGAGGTGCTGGGACACAACAGGTTCACCGCCACCGACAGCTTCTTCGACGTCGGCGGCCACTCGCTGCTGGCGACCGCGCTCGTCGGCGACGTCACCCGCCGGGTCGGGGCGCGGGTCTACATCTGGGACTTCTACGGCGATCCGACCGTGCGCGGACTGGCCGCCGCCATCGCCGCCCGCGGCGCCGACACCCCCGACTGGGAGGGCGAACCGGTCCGCGAACTCGCCGCGGATATCCGCCTGCCCGACGGCGTCGACTACGGGACCGGCTGGGACACCCGCCAACTCACCGACCCCCGGCACATCCTGCTCACCGGCGCGACCGGAATCATCGGCATCCACCTGCTCGAGCGCCTGCACGCGGGCACCGACGCCGTCGTGCACTGCGTGGTCCGCGCCGGCAGCCCGGCGCTGGCGCGCGAACGGCTGCGCGGCGTCGCGGCCCGCTACGACATCGCACCCGACTGGGACCGCGTCCGCGTCCACGCCGGGGATCTCGCCGAACCCCGGTTGGGGCTCGACGCGGACGAGTACGCGACGCTGGCCCGGGAGGTCGATGTCATCTACCACTCCGCCAGCGCCGCGAACTTCATCCAGTCCTACTCCTACATCCGGCGCGACAATATCGAGGGACTGTGGTCGCTGCTCGGCTTCGCCGCCGAGAATCACGTCAAACCGCTGATGCTGGTCTCGTCGATCTCGGTGTACAGCTGGGGACATCTGTTCACCGGCAAGTCCACCATGTACGAGAACGACGACATCGATCAGAACCTGCGCGCGGTCGTCACCGATCTGGGCTACATGCGCAGCAAATGGGTGATGGAGAAGATCGCGGAACTCGCCGAGGCACAAGGGCTTCCGGTCATGAAGTTCCGCCTCGGCTACGCCTTGTGCGAGTCCCGCACCGGGCACGCGGCCACCTACCAGTGGTGGCCGCGGCTGGTGAAGACCTGCGTCGCGCTCGGCGCGGTCCCGGATCTGCGCAATCTGCGCGAGGGGCTGATCACCGTCGACTACATCGTGGACGCCATCGCCGCCATCGGCCGCCAGCCGGACGCGGTGGGCAAGAACTTCAATGTGGTGCCCGCGCAGGAGCACATCGTCACCCTGCGGGAGTTCTTCGAACTGCTCGAGCGGCATTTCGGCTACGAGTTCCGGGTGCTGCCGTACGAGGAGTGGGTGGAGCTGTGGAAGGACGATCCGCAGGCGCCGTTGTACCCGCTGCTCAACATGTTCCACGATCACATGCTCGATCGCCGCTCGACGATCGAGCTGTACCAGAACACCTATCTGTGGGACAAGGCGAATGTCACCGAGCATCTGGCCGGGACCGGGATCGAGGAGCCGACCCTCACCCCCGAGATCCTCGAACGCTATCTGCGGCGCGTGCTGGCCGAACCGTACGTGCCCGCCTCGCTGGCCGAGGCGCGATGATTCCCGTCGTCGACACTCCCGCGCGCCTGGCCCGCGCGCGGGATCGGCACGCCGCCACCGCCGCGCTGAACGCGTTCCTGGCCACCGACTTCCGGTCCGGCGGCGAGGCGCGGTGGTTGCTGGCGGTGAAGGACAATATCGATGTGGCCGGGCTGCCGACCACGGGCGGCGTCGCCGCCCTCGCCGCCCACCGGCCCGTTCGGGACGCGACCGTCGTGCGGCGGCTGCGCCGGGCCGGGGCGCGGGTGGTCGGCAAGACCAATCTCGACGAATTGGCCTACGGCGCCACGGGCGACAATCACTGGGCCGGTCGTGTCGCGCACCCGATCGATCCGGCTCGGATCGTCGGCGGCAGCAGTGCGGGCACCGCGGTCGCGGTCGCCACGGGTGTCGCCGACGCCGGATTGGGCACGGAGACAGGCTGTTCCATTCGCACGCCCGCCGCGCTGTGCGGTCTCTACGGGTTCCGGCCCACCACGGGGCGTTATCCCCTCGACGGTGTTCTGCCGGTCTCGCCCACCCGCGACACCATCGGGGTGATGGCCCGTGACCTCACCACCGTTCGCGCTCTCGACGCGGTGATCGCCGGTGGTGGCGTGGGCGAGTCGGCGCGTGGTCGGGGTGCGCCGCGCGTGGGAATTCCGTTGTCGCCCTTCTACTCCGGGCTGTCCGAGGACCTGCGGGCCGGGGTGGACCGGCGGTTGGCCGAACTCGCCGACGCGGGCTGGGAACTGGTCACGGCCGAGCTGCCGGGCCGGGCGCTGGAGCTGTATTCGCGGTGTGCGCTGGCGATTCCGTTCCACGAGACACCGGCCGCGATGACCGGCTATCTCGATCGCGCGGGGCTGCCGCTCACATTCGCGGATCTCGTTGCGGCGGTGACGAATCCGGTGATCTGCGATACCCTGAACGGGCTGGTGAGCGACCCGGTTCCCGAGCGCCGCTACCGTCGCGCTCGCCTGTGGGAGCGGCCCGCGGCGCAGGAGCTGTTGCATCGGTTCTTCCATCGGCACGCTCTCGACGCGCTGCTGCTGCCCACCGCTCCGATCACCGCACCGGTCCTCACCGGGTGCGACCGCATCGAGGTGGGCGGTGAGCGGGTCTCCGCCTTCGACACGTTCCTGCGCACCACCGATCTGAGCAGCTGTCTGGGGTGGCCCGCCATCACCGTGCCCGCCCTGCGCGACGCGGACGGGCTGCCGTTCGGCATGGATCTGCAAACCCTGCCGGGCCGGGACCTGTCGCTGCTGCGCCTCGCCGCCCGCGCCGACCGAATCTGGAATCCGGAAATCCCATGACATACCTGACGACTCATGCGGCGCCGCTGCCCGCGCACGATGTGCTGGGCGTCCCCGGCCTGCCCGCCGCCCTCGACGACATCGCCCTGCTGCACGCGCACGACGCCGGGGATCCGCGCGAGGTCGTGTACCTGAGCCTCGGCGAGACCTGGAGCCGGGTTCCCGACGCGCTGGTGCGGTGTCTCGCCGAGGTGCCCGCGTACAGTCACGGCTACATCGTCGCCCCGCACGGCCTGCCCGCCCTGCACACCGTGCTGCGTCGCTTCGTCGCCGAGACGCATCGCCTCGAATCATCGGTCCCGGGAACGGATTTCGAGGTCGCCGTCACCCAGAACGGCACCCGCGACGCCATGTTCGACTACGCGCGGCTGCTGCTCGACACCGCGGGCACCGCCCGCCCGCAGCTGGTGTGCTCGGCCCCGAGCTGGGACTATCCGGGCGTCTTCGCGCCGCTGGGCTACCGGGTCCGCCGCTTCGCCCTGGACCCGGCCAGCGGATATCAGCCCGACCCCGAGCGCGTCCGCGCGATGCTGCGCGCCGCGGTCCGCGAGGCGGGCGGCGCGGCGACGGTGCTGGTGATCAACGCGCAGCACAATCCGACCGGGGCGCAATGGGATTCGCGCGTGGTCACCGCGTTGCTCGACGCCGCCGCCGATACCGGCGCGGCCGTCCTCGTCGACGACGCCTATTACGGCGTCTGTGATCCTCCCGGCCCCACGGTCGATGCCCTGCGCATTGTGCTCACCCGTTACCGCGACGCCGTGCGCTGGCTGGCGGTGCGTTCGCTGGGCAAGCAGTTCCACTGCAACGGCTGGGGGATCGGCGTCCTCACCGGCACCCCGGACACGGTGAGCGCCATGGTCAATCGCCAACTCGGCCACCACGCGTTCGTCTCCTCGGTGCCGCTTCAGGCCGCCATGGCGGCCTGGCTGACCACCCCCGGCCAGCGCGCCTACTCCGCCGCCGTCGCCGGTGAGTACCGCGACAAACGCGCGCGCGTCGCCGCCGCCCTGCACACCGAACTCGGCTTCCCCCGCAACGCCGTCTTCCGCGGCACCGCCACCCCCTACCTGCGCACCCGCGTCCCCCCGGCCTACACCGGCCCCGACGCCGAAACCCGTTACCGCCGAGCGTGTCTGACCCGCGCGGCCGTCTTGCCCGGCGGCGGCGATATGGGCGCCCCCACCCCCACCGACCCGCCCTACATCCGCTTCTACCTCGGCGCCTCCGACGCGGATCTGGCCACGGCCGTGCGGCGTCTGGCGCAGGCGGGGCTCGGATGGGACGGCTAGCACTACCGTGGGCTCATGGAAATCTCACCGGCTCGCGGGGACTGGGTGCCCGACGCGTGCACCCTGCCCACCGCCGAACAGCCGATCCGCGTGGCCGAGTTCGACCGATTCTTCGCACGGTCGGTGCGAGGCGTGCGGCGCAGCGGCCCGACGCGGCTGGCGCTGAGCCTGGCCCCCGACGCCGAACCGGCGGCGCGTGACCTCGCGGCACGGGAATCGAGGTGCTGCTCGTTCTTCACCTTCGACTTCACTACCGACGACGACGGCCCGGTGATGTCCGTCGGCGTGCCCGCCGCCCATGTCGCCGTGCTCGACGCGTTCGCCGCGCGGGTCGAGTCCACGATCGGCGGCACCCGGTGAGCGGCGGTCGCGATCGTGGCCGCTGACCGGGACACCACCTCGGTCGGGGCGGCGCGCTCATGACCGTGGTGCGGTCGATCCTGTTGTTCGTGCTCGCCGCCGTCGCGGAGATCGGTGGGGCGTGGCTGGTTTGGCAAGGAGTGCGCGAGCACCGGGGCTGGGTCTGGATCGGCGGCGGGGTGATCGCGCTGGGCATCTACGGATTCGTGGCGACTCTGCAACCCGATGCGAACTTCGGGCGGATTCTGGCGGCCTACGGTGGGGTGTTCGTCGCCGGATCCCTGCTGTGGGCCGTGGCCCTCGACGGATTCCGGCCCGATCGCTGGGATGTGATCGGTGCGGTGATCTGTCTGATCGGGGTCGCGGTCATCATGTACGCGCCTCGCTCCGGCTGACCGGACCACTCCCGTTCGGCCGTTCCTCGACGGGTCGGCCGCGACGGGTTTCGGTCGGCGGGTGCGGGCGGGCAAGTACATGGGGGAGCAGGCATTTCGGTGATCGGGCGCGTAGAGCGCCGTGCCAGACGCCGATTCCGTAGGCCATGTCGTCGAGGCGGCGGGCGAGGACGAAACCGGGCCGGAATGCCTTGGGGCCGTGGACGCGATACGTGGTGATCAGGTCGACGGCGAGAGCGAGGGCGGCGGCGCGGCGGACGCGGGGAGATGCCGCCGCGGCGAGAACTGTTGCGGGCCACCAGTGGCGGAGCAGCAGCGCCGACGCCTGGCGCACGGCGTCGGCGGTCGCGCGGACGGTCAGGTCGGCGGTGAGGCCCGGCGGGTTGTCGAGGACGCGCAGTTGGCGATGGGTGCGCGTGGTTCGGGCGAGGAACGCGGCCAGGGCGGCGAGCAGGGTGATGCGGTGGTGTGCCAGCAGTCCGGCGGCCAGGAGTACCGCGTCCCAGGTGAGGACGGCGGGGGCGACGCGGTCGCCGTGCCGGGTGGCGAGGGGGGCGGCGCTGGTGCCGTAGTGGTGTTTGCGGGCCAGCCACTCGCGGGGATCGCGCCGATGCTCGTGGCGGACGGTGGTGTCGGCGTCGTAGCGGATCAGCCAGCCGTCGGCGCACAGCCGCCAGACGAGGTCGACGTCCTCGCCGACGCGCAGGGTCGGGTCGAATCCGGTGCCGAGCGCGGTGCGGCGGGCGAGCAGACAGGCCGAGGGCAGCCAGCCGACGCGCGAATGGGGTTGTACGACAGCGGATTCGGGGCCGAGATCGAGGGAGGATCGGACGTCCTCGTAGCGGGTGATCCAGTTCGGGTTCGGTGCGGGGAGGCCGAGGACGCGCGGGGCGGCCACGGCGGTGCGGGCGTCGGCGAAATGGGTGAGGAGTCGGCGCAGCGCGTCCGGGGTGACAACGGTGTCGGCGTCGCAGAAGGCGACGAAAGATGTTGTCGCGCGGCGTAAACCGGCATTGCGGGCGGCGGCGGGACCGAGGTTGCGGGGGAGCCGCAGCAGCCGTGCGCCGTGGGCGCCGGTGACCCGCGCGATGGCGACGGGATCCGGGGAGGCGTCGTCGACCACCACCACGCGCACACCGGTCAACGCCGACAGGAGGCGGTCCAGTGCTTTGGGAGTGTCGTGTACCGGCACGACGACGGTGACCTGATCGAGGTCGGTCCGCTCATCCGTGGCGGTGATCTCGGCGAATCCCGAGCGCAGCAGGGTGGCCGCGAGGGCGTTCGACCGCGCGTCGTCGACCGTGAATTCCCCTGCGGGGCCGAGCATTTCGACGGCCTCGGGTCGTAGCCGGAGCAACCGGGTGGGGCTGCCGCCGTGCAGGACGCGGCCCGCGGCGAAGCGGCGAACGGTGGGCAGCAATCGGATTCGGGTGCCGTCGGGGAGACCTGCCCCGAGAGGGGCGCTCACGAGGCGAAGCCGCCTTCGGCGCGGACGACCGAGCCGTTGAGGGCGGCGGCCTCGACCGAGCAGCAGTGCGCGAGGGTGGCGGCGATCTCCTCGGGCTCGAGCATGCGGTGCAGATGCTGGTGGGCGGCCAGATCGGCGGGGTCGTCGACATCGTCGTAGAGGGCGGCGGTGGCGGTGAGCATGGCGGTTCGCGTGGCGCCGGGAGAGACGGCCACCGCGGTGACTCCGGTGCCCGCGAGGTCGGCGGACAGGCCGCGGACGATGCCGATGACGGCGTGTTTGCTGGCGCCGTACGCGGAGAGGTGGAACAGCCCGCGCTCTCCGGCGGCCGAGGCCACCGCCACGAACCGGCAGCCTGCGGGGTCGGGTCCGGTCAGCATGACGGGTACGGTGGCCGCGGCGGTGTTCCACACTCCGATCGCGTTGACCTCCAACAGTTCCCGGAGCTCCGTCTCGGATGTCTCCCAGAGCGCCCGGCCGCCGCCGATCACCCCGGCGGCGGCGACCACCGCGTCGACGCGACCGAAGCGTTCGATCGTCGCGGCCACCGCGGCGGCCAGTTGCTCGGGGGAGCGGACATCGCAGACGAGGGGGAGGACGGCCTCGGGATCGAGCGCGGCGACGGCCGCCAGATCCGCCCGGGAGGCGAGCGGGTAGCCGAGGTCGGGCCCGGTGTCGCAGGCGTCGACGGCCGTGACGAGGTAGCCGCGGCGACGCAGTTCGCGGACGGTGGCCGCGCCGATGCCGCGGGCGGCGCCGGTGACGAAGGCGACCCGGGGTTCGGGTTCGGGTTCAGGTGAGGTCATCGATGAGCCTGTTCACCATGTCGTCGAAGAGTTCCGCGCCCGCCTCGGCGTGCGCGCCGGTGGGATCGCCGAGGACCCCGTTCTCGGAGACCGCGCGAATCCCCTCGTCCCGCAACCGATCCCAGAGGTCGGCGAGGGGTTCGGTATTGCCCGGCGCGGCGTCGGCGAGGGCGACGGTCTCGGGCGCGAGGTGGAGCATGAGGGAGGTCTCGGTGAAGCCCGCGTGCGCGTCGCCGGGGGCGAGGCACGGCAGCCAGCGCACCGAACGGCCCTCGGCGCGAACGAGATCCACGGCGGCCCGCAGCGCGGGGACATTGCCGCCGTGCCCGTTGACGAAGACGACCTCACCGGCCCACAGCGTCAGCGATCGGGTGAGTTCGACGAGGGTGTGGGTCAGCACGGTGGTACCGATCGAACACACGCCGGGGAAGCCCTGGTGTTCGCCGCTGGCACCGAACGCGATCGCCGGCGCCACCCACGCCCCGGTGCGGTGCGCGGCGCGGTGGGCGGCGTGTTCGGCGATGACGGTGTCGGTGGACAGTGGCAGGTGCGGACCGTGCTGTTCGGTCGCGCCGACCGGCACCAGCACCCGGGGCCGGTCGGGCAGCGCGGGATAGCCGGCGGCGGCGAGGGCGGGCACGGTCAGCCGCCGAGGGTGCGGGTGAAACCGGGCGGAATGACGATGTCGTCGGGGGTGAGGTCGTGGATCGAGGATTTCCCGATGCCCAGCAGCGCGGAATCGATTCCGCCGCGCAGGATGTCGAGCACGTTCTCCACCCCGGCCTGACCATTGGCGGCCAGCCCCCACAGGTAGGCGCGGCCGATCAGCACCGCGCGGGCGCCGAGCGCGACGGCCTTGACGACGTCGCTGCCCCGGCGGATACCGCCGTCGAGCAGGACCTCGATCTGATCGCCCACCGCGGCGGCGATCGCGGGCAGGCAGCGGATGGGCGCGGGGGTGCCGTCGAGATTGTTGCCGCCGTGATTGGACACCGAGATCGCCGAAACCCCGATATCCACCGCGCGTTTGGCGTCGTCGACCCGGCAGATGCCCTTGAGCAGGAACGGGCCGCCCCATTCCCGGCGCATCCAGGCGATGTCGTCCCAGGTCGCCAGCGGGGTCTGCATCCATTCGTAGTAGGCGCCGAAGAAGGTCGGGGCGCGCTGGCCGGGCGCGGCGAGATTGGGGGTGGTCAGGTCGGGAATCGTGCGCGCCCTGGCGAATTGGTAGGCCCAGCGCGGCCGGGCCAGCACGCCGAGCGCGTTCTTGCGCACGGCCGCGAAATCCAGTTTCTCCGGGATCGCGGGCGAGCCCCAGTCGCGGCCGTTGGAGAACGACCAGTCCAGGGTGGCGATCAACGCCTTCGCGCCCGCCTCGCGGGCCTCGTGCAGACGCCGCGCCAGGGTGTCGCGGTCGCCCATCCAGTAGGACTGGAAGAAGGTCTGCGGATTGGCCGCGATCACCTCCGAAAGCGGTTTGCTCGCAAACGAACTCAGGCTCATGACGGTGCCGCGGGCGGCGGCCGCGCGGGCGACGGCCACCTCGCCCTCGGGATGCACCGCCTGCACCCCGGTGGGGGAGATGAGCACCGGCAGCGCGATCTGCTGGCCCAGCACGGTCGTGGACTGGTCGCGTTTGTCGGGCAGGCCCGCGACGTGCGGGGCGAAGCCCAGCTCACCGAAGGCGGTGGTGTTGTCGTCGTAGGAGACACCGGCCTCCGAACCGGCCAGCAGCGCGCTGTACACCGAGGCGGGCAGCCGCTTGCGGGCGCGGCGTTGCGCCTCGGCGACGGTCTCGAACCAGGGATTGCGGGGCATCGAAAGTCTTTCTCAGAGGGGGCTTTCCGCGCACGCACGGCGCGGCATGCCGAGGGTGACCGTGCGGGAGTGGTCCTGTGACGGTTTCGGCGCCGCGCCGGGGACGCGGTCGGCCAGCAGCGGTTCGCCGTGTCCGCGAACGCATTCCGGATCGGGGCCGTCGAGCGGCAGGCCGGTGAAGAACTTCGCGGCCATGCAGCCGCCGCGGCAGCTGTCGAAGAAGCCGCAGGACCGGCACGCGCCGCCGCCGCTGGGCCGGCGCAGCTCCTCGAACAGGGCCGACTCGCGCCACACCGCCTCGAAACCGCCTGTGCCCAGCACGTTTCCGGCCTTGAAGCTGTCGTGGATGGCGAACGGGCAGGCGTAGACGTCGCCGATCGGGTCGATCAGGCACACCACCCGCCCCGCCCCGCACAGGTTCAGCCCCGGCAGGGCCTGGCCGAACGCGGCCAGATGGAAGAACGAATCGCCGGTGAGCACCGATTCGCCGTGGGCGAGCAGCCAATCGTAGAGCGTGCGCTGGTCGGCGGCGGTGGGATGCAGGTCGTCCCAGCTGTCGGCCCCGCGTCCGGACGGACGCAGCCGGGTCAGGCGCAGGGTCGCGCCGTATCGTTGTGCGAGGGCTTGGAATTCGTCGAGTTGGCCGACATTGTGGCGGGTGACGACGACCGAGATCTTCGCGTCGGAGAACCCGGCCGCGGCCAGATTCTCCAGCGCCCGGGTGGCGGTGGCGAAGGAACCCGGGCCGCGCACCGCGTCGTTGACTTCGGCGGTCGCGCCGTCCAGGGAGATCTGCACGTCCACGTAGTCGGTGGCCGCCAGCCGCCGGGCGCGCTCGGAGGTGAGCCGAATCCCGTTGGTGGAGAACTTGACTCCCACATCGTGGGCGACGGCGTAGTCGAGCAGATCCCAGAAGTCCGCGCGCACGGTCGGTTCGCCGCCGCCGATATTGACGTAGAACACCTGCATGCGCTGCAACTCGTCGATGACGGCCCGGCACTGTTCGGTGGTCAGCTCACGCGGATCGCGGCGTCCCGACGACGACAGGCAGTGCACGCAGGCCAGATTGCAGGCGTAGGTCAGCTCCCAGGTCAGGCAGATCGGTGCGGTCAGTCCGCGCTCGAACTGGTCGACCAGGCGCGGGACGGGAAGGGCTGTCGTCATCGGGGGCCGACCTCCGGCTGTCGGGGAATGATCATCTTGCTGTCGGCCAGTCTGGCCAGCGCGGCGAGATAGCGTTGCTGTTCGTTCGCCGCTATCCCGACACGGGTGATCGCGGCGCGTGCGCTGGGGGCGTCGGCGAGGGCCTCGACCACCCGGAGCAGTTCCGGGGATTTCAGGAACGACAGCTTGCGCGTGCCGAAGTCGTAGACCAGCGCGCCGAACGGTTCGGGGCGCAGCGCCACCCCCGCGGCCACCGACCAGGCTTTCTCCGGGTCGAAAACGGTTGCCGCGGAGGAGGTTTCGCTGGGGCTAGTAGACACCGCACATGCCGTCGATCGAGACGTCCTCGACGAGCGCGTCGGCGATCTCCTCGTGCTGGACGTCGGTGTCGGTGTCGTCGCCGGGCCGGGGGGCCATGTGGTCGCTCATCGGAATCCTCTCGATTGCTGTTGCGTAGCACACATAATAATGGCACTCGGGGTCAAAATGGAAGGGATTGCCGGAACTTCTCTGCTAACGTCGCGGAGTGAGCGCGCGAGCCCGGACCTCCCCCGGTCGGCCCCCGGTCACCGACCACGCGGCGATCGAGGCGGTGGCCTTCCGGCTGTTCGCCGAACGCGGCTTCGAGGCGACCTCGCTCGACGACATCGCCGCCGCCGTCGGCGTCGGACGCCGCACGCTGTTCCGCTACTACCCCTCCAAGAACGACATCCCCTGGGGCCGCTTCGACGAGAGCCTCGTCGAACTCGCCGCCCACCTCGACCGCATGCCCCCCGACATGCCCGTCCACGAGGCCGTCCAACGCGCCGTCGTCGAATTCAACCGCCTCGACCCCCAGGTCGTCCCCGCCCACCGCCAACGCATGCGCCTCATCCTGACAACGCCCGCGCTGCAAGCCCATTCGGTGCTGCGGTACCAACAATGGCGAGCGGTCATCGCCGCCTTCGTCGCGCGCCGGTTCGGCGTGCCGGTCGACGATCTGCTGCCGCGCACGGCGGGGCATGTGGCGCTGGCGCTTGCGCTGAGTGCGTATGAGCAGTGGTTGGATGATCCGGGGGCGTCTTTGGAGGGGTTGTTGGGTGCGGCGTTGGGGGCGTTGCGGGGGTATCTGGCGGCGGGGTGAGGGCTCCGGTCGGGATCCAGGTGCCGTGAAAGCCGGTAGGGACCCGTACGGGAAGGTGGATCTCGGCCACCGGTGGGGCCGCGAGATCCCCGGCGTCGACGATCAGGAGGTAGCCGGTGCCGCGCCGACGATCGTGGGCGAAGCTGAGCAGGTACCCTTCGGCCTCGTCGTCGGACCGGTGCCGAGGGACGAAAACGGCTTCGCCACAGGCGTTCCCGGCAGGTAGCTCATGAGTCTGCCGCGATACGGTGCCGCCGAAGTCGTAGCGGTGGATACGACCATGGTGTGGTGCGGCGTCGAGGGAGAAGCTGCTTACGTATCCGTAGCGGTGGGGCCGCCCGATCACGGTGTCGGCCACGCGCGGGTACTCGACCGCCGCGTCGTCGATCTGCTGTTCGGTGACTGTTCCGCGGGTCAGGTCCAGCCGCCATCGGTGAAGGTTCGGCAGCCCACCGCTGAAATCGTCGGTGCCGCCGCGCCACAGGGCCGCCACCCTGGTGCCGGTGAGCGTGAGGACGTCGCCGGTTTCGAAGGCGTTGAGAGTGTGCCAGACGTAGCAGGGTGCCACCTCGAACCAGCGCACCGGGCCGCCGGTGCGGGCCATGACCCCGAATCGGGCCTGATGCGCGTCGTCCCACCGCCATCCTGGACCGCCCACGGCGGCGCGGTCGAACACGACCGGTAGGTCCAGGAAGACCACGTGGCGTTCGGTGACGGCGAAGTCGTGCATCATTGTCGGCTCCGGGATCTCGACGACCTGCGCTTGGAGCAGTTCGCCGGTGGGCGATGCTCGGTAGTAGGTCAGATACGGCGGCCGCAGGCGAGTCCCGAAGAACAGCAGTTCTCCTGTCGTGGGACAGACCTTCGGGTGCGCTGTCATCGGGGTCACGAGCGTACCGCCGAAGGTGAAGGGTCCCTTGGTGTCCAGTTCTGTGGTGAGTTCGTACGGGAAGCCACCCTCTTCGAGCGCCAGCAACCGCCCCGCATGGGCCAGCAGGTGAGTATTGGCGGTCGTGACCCGGTAGTCGACCGTTCCGGTAGCGGGATCGAAGGCGAGGGCGAATCGCGAGCGGCCGGGATTGTCGTAGAGCGGGGTGCGCACGTAGCGGTTGCGGTACCAGCGGGCCCGCCCATCGGCCAGGGCTATCGCGTGAACCATGCCGTCCCCGGCGAAGTAGTGCGGCGACCACCCGGTGCGCGGATTGGGGCCGTTGCGCGCGAACACTCCGTCCAACTCCGCGGGAATCCGCCCGACCACCTCCGTCGGTTCGACGGTCACCTCCTCGGCGACCGGTGCATTGTTCCCGGCCAGATGCAACGGCACATCGGCACTCGACGCGGTGGTCATAAGCGGGTTCTCCCTTTCGGTATTCGGCCGTGTCAGGATGCGGCGAGAATCGGCGAAGAAACAGTCTTGTTCTTGCCGCCGACCTCAGCCGCCCACCGAACTCCCAGGTCGTATCGCATGACGGCGGTCGCGGTCGAGGATCAGAATGAGCCGTCGATCATCAACGGCGACAATGATTTCGGGGCGGGCTCACGCCTGGGCCATCCACATATCGCCCGGACCCGGATTGTTCGGTTCGTGGGTGCCGCCCAGCAATCGGGTCACACCCCAGGCGGCGTTTACTCCCGAGGCCAGGGCGTGGTCGAGCCAGCCGGGGGACCAGGCTGTGTCGTCGCCCGCTAGGAACAGGGCGTTGGGGGGTTCGCCGGGGATGGTGGGGGAGCCGGGGAAGGCTTTCAGGAAGTGGCGGAACAGGTCTTGTTGGTAGGGGTATTCGCCGGGGCGGGACAGGCGGCAGAGGCCGCGGAAGTTGCGTTGGTTCTCCCAGGAGATGGTGACCGGTTCGGCCTCGTGCAGGTTGTTTCGGACCTCGGCGGGTAGGTCGGGGTGGGCGTGGGTCAGGTCGCGGAGGAGGAGGCGTTTGCGTTCGGCGGTGTCGGAGGCGGCGAGTTTCATGGCGTCGGGGCCCCAGGCGTAGCCGAGTTCGAGGACCGCGGTTCGGCCGCCGGGGGCGTGGGGTGGACCGTATTCGAAGGTGTAGGCGGCGCGGGGGAGGCGGTCGGTGAGGGTGACGCCGTCCAGGGAGGTGCCTTGCCAGCACGGATCTCGGAGCAGGAGAGCGGTTTTCGCGGCCTGCCAATAGCTGATGCGGCGGATCGCGCGCCACACGCGGGGGCCGAAGGGGGTGCCGGACAGTTCCACATTCGTTTCCAGGAGATGGAGTTGCGGTGTGAATATGGCTGCGGCGTACCGGGTTTCGGTGCCATCGGTGTCGCGGACGACGACGCCGCGGCGGGGATCGGCGTCGACCGTCATGGCGGAAACCGCGGGGCGCAACCGGCCGTCGTGGAGTTGTTCGAGGCTGACCGTTCGGCCGGTCGGGTCGTCGGTGCGGTGGGTCCAGAAGCGGTGGGCCAGTTCGCTGATGCCGAGCGGGCAGAAGTACGCGGTGCTGCCCGCGGCGGCGAGGAGCATGCGCAGGGATTCCAGGAAGCTGATGTGGAAGAAGCTGTCGGCGAGGCCGGGGCCGATGCCCGCGGCGCCGAGTATCGCGGTCTGGTCGTGGGTGAGGCCGCAGCCGTCGGGGTCGCGCAGGAAGCGGTGGAAGGTCCACGGCTCGTAGCGGGCGACGAGGTCCGCCCACCGCGCGCGGATGTCCGGCAGGTCGCGGGCGGCGACCGCGCGGCGGAGGTCGGCGATGCCGAGCCGGTCGAGGGCTCGTAGCCATTGCCGGTGGGCATGGGCGAATTCGGGTTCGCGGTCGTAGAGGTCGGTGATCCGCGCGACCTCGTGTCGGCGGCCGTCCACCTCGAGGACGGTTCGGGGGGTGATGTCGGCGGCGTAGCCGTCGCGGCACGGCTCCCACGGCAACCCGAAATCGTCGACGTATTTGCGCAGCAGGCGGGCCGAGCCGGGGAACCGCATGCAGCCCAGTTCCACGACCGCGCTGTCGGCCGGGGCGAGGCGCAGCGAGTACATCCGCCCGCCCAGCCGACGACCGCCCGGCCCGTCGGGATCACGCTCCGCCTCGTAAAGTACGGGGCGACAACCGATTCGCATCAATTCGTAGGCGGCGGTGAGGCCGCTGCCGCCCGCGCCGATGACGGCGACGGGCGTGCCGAGCGCCGACCGCGGCAGCATGCCCACCCGGCGGCCGTCGGCGAGATGGGCGGCGTAGTCGAAGGGGAAGTCGACCTGCAGGTCGCAGGGCGGTGGCTCGCTGGAAGACATGGAATTCCCGGTGCCGGACCTGAAATCTCCACAGCTCCAGGATAATCGGGGGGCGCCGGCTCCCACAGCGGTTCCGTCGCCGCTACGGTCACCGCACCGGCTGCGGAATCCGCCACGCCTCCGCCAGCCGTGACTCCCGCAAACGTCCCGCACCGCCGAAGAATTCGCAGAACTTCATGAGCAACGGATCCCAACCGTCCGGATCGATGTGCGCGGTGCCGGGCACGATCAACTCCTCGTCGACGTGGGCGCGCACGACCCGCACGGTGTGGGCCGTGGCGCGATCGGCCTGGTCGAATCGATGAGCCGACAGCGACGTGCATTCCAACTGGATCGGGCATTCCGCCACCCGTGGCGCCCCTACCAGCTCGGACGCGACGGGCGTGAGCCCGGCCGCCCCGAACTTGTCCGGCTCGTACCGATACCCCTTCTCGATCCGATGCGGGGTCCGCTCCGGGGATCCGGTCAGCAGGGCCAGCCGATCCACCGCGCCGCCCAAGGCCGAGGACGGCAGGTTCAGTACACATTCCTTCTCGCGCAACATGTTTCGCGTTGTCTGCGACGCGGTGTTCATACCGAGCATGCACTGATCGCCCAACCACCACGCCGACGACATCGGCGCGAGATTCGCCGAACCGTCCGCGTTGCGGGTGCTGAAATCGGACACCGCTTTTCCGCCTGGGGGCGGCCGAACGGGGAGACCCGATGTTCTTGGGCATCACAACCGTTGGCTTACCGAATGATGTTGGTAGCCATAGCCTTTTGCCGAACTCGCCACCGTGGTGGGTTGTTCGTGGAAGGAAGATCATGAGACGTGGAGTGGGTACGGTCGTCGCCTCGGGGCTCGTGGCGTTGTGTATCGGTTCGGGTGCGGCATCGGCGGGGGCGACGGGGATCGAACTCCAGCCCGACGCGCCGGTGGCGGCCGTGCCCGGGTCCAGCGGCTCGGGGACGGCTCTGCTGTCGGACCTGATCGCCGGCATCTCCTCGTGCGGTAACGCACCGCCCGCCCCGGGGATCTGCTGATCTCATCGGCGGACGCGCACGATGTCGCCGGTGCCGGTGGCGATCAGGAGATCGTGGTCCGGTTCGGGAGAGATCGCGACCGCCGTGAGCGGGCCGCCGGTCAGCACGGTGCAGGTGCCGTGCGTGGGGGCGTCGATGCGGACGAGGGCGCCCGCGGTGGTGGCCGCGTACAGGGATCCGTCGGGGGCGGCGGCGAGGTCGTCGGCCAGGCTCAGGTCCGCGACCGTGCTCGGGTGGGCGGGCGCGTCGATCGGTAGGCGCAGGATCTGCCCGTGCGGGGTCAGGTAGGCGGTGGTGTAGACCGAATTCCCTTGCACGGCAAGGCCGTTGAGTCCGGACATCCTGGCCTGCGCGGTCCAGTCGGTGTCGATGGTGGCGTCCGGGCGGATGCGGACGACACCCGAACCGGTGTCGGCGACGTAGAGGTTCCCGGCGTCGTCGAAGGCGGCGCCGTTGGCCATGGCGAGTCCGTCCACGAACACCTCGGGGACGGGCGTGGCGGCGGTGGGATCGAAGCGGACGACACCGCTGCCGTGCGCACCGGGCAGCAGGTTGAGCGATGTGTCGCCGTAGACGACGTAGAGCCGGCGGTCGGGGCCGAGCCGGATCGCGCCCGGCGAGGCGACGGACACGGTCGCGGTGACATGGCCGGACTTGTCGTAGCGCTGCACCTCGTTGCGGTAGAGCCGCGAAACCCACAGATCGCCGTCGGCGTCGAAGCCGAGGTTCTCCGCCCAGTCCAGATACGGGACGGTCGCCGCGGTGACGGTGGTCGCGGTGGTCGGCGCGCAGGTCTCGGGTTCGGCGTGCGCGGTGGCGGGTACGGCGGTCAGCGCCACCGTGGCGAGGCACCAGGCGAGGACGCGCCGCCGGATGTGGTCGCGTGGACGGGGGTGGGTCGGATTCGGCACGAGCTCAGGGTAAGCACCTGCCCCCTCGCCGTGCCCGGGTGCGTGACACCCAGGATCGTCGGCCGGGAACTGCCGGGCGCGCAATCGGGCGAGGGCGTCGGTGGTCGGCCCGGCTTCGGGCTGGTAGAGCATCAGCCGTTGTCCCGGGGCCGCGCTCATGTCGAAGGACCGGTAGGTCAGCCGCAGTGCTCCGGCCTCCGGATGGACGAACTCGCGGGGTTCGCCGGTCGTGGCGCAGACGGTGTAGGACCGCCACAGTTCGGCGAATTCCGCACTGGCCGTGTGGAGTTCGTCGATCACGCACCGCGGGCGCGGATCCTCCGGATACCGCGCTCGAGCCTGCCGCAAGGTCGCGACCATCGCCTGACACGTCCAGGTCCAGTCGACGCAGAAATCCCGGCTGACCGGCTCGAGGAACGTCATGCGCGCCAGATTGTCCAGGCGCGGATAGGCCGAGAAGAAACCCTCGGCCACGGCGTTCGCCGCGAGGATGTCGGTCGCCGCGTTCATCACGAAAGCCGGTGCGGCGGAATAGTTTTCCAGCATCGCGCGCAACACCGGATCGATCGTTTCCACCGGGCGCGTGGCGGGCACGGTGCCCGCCAGCCGGAACAGGTGCTCCCGCAGCGCATCGGAGAGCAGAAGCGCTCGGCTCAGGGCGTCGAGCATCTGGGCGGAAGGGTGCCGTTCACGCCCGCGTTCGAGATGGGTGTAGTAGTCGGCGCTCATACCAGCGACATGGTTTCTATACACTACATCCGTACCTTGGAGGTATGACAAGAACAACGACCAGGACCGAGCCCGCGTGGCTGGTGGAGATGAACGCCGAGCTGGCCGCCGCTGTGGCGGGTATCGATCCTTCGGAGTGGGTGTATGGGTCGGTGCGGATCTCGCGTGATGAGAAGGACCGCGCCGAAGGTGTGCATGTGCAGGCCAAGCATCAGGTGGCTTACGCGGCGCGGAAGGGGTTGGCGTTGGCGCGGATCTTCTGTGACAACGACACGTCCGGGGCGGATCCGAATCGGCCGGGGTTGCGCGAGATGCTGGAGTTGGTGACGAAGGGTCCGGCGAAAACGGTTCTGGCGCGCGATGTTTCGCGGTTGACTCGGGACTACGACCTGGGGAACGAGTTGATGAAACTCGGTCGGGACGAGGGGGTTCGGTTCCTGTTCGTCAAGGACACCGAATACGACCTGACCACGGGCAGCGGGCGCAAGAACTTCATGGTGAAGGTGGCCGAAGCCGTGGAGTATCGGGAGGTCAACACCGAGAATCTGTTGGACCGGATGACCGAGGAAGCCGCCAAGGGTGTCATGCAGGGCGGTGCGCGTCGTTTCGGGTACGGCAAAGTCGTTGGGCAGCACCCGATTTCGGGTGCCGACATCATCGACCGGAACGCTCTGCGTGACAGTGAGGTTCGGGTGTTGCGAGAGGCCCGGGACCGGGTGATCAACGGGGAGAGCCAAACCACGATCGTGACCGATTGGAACGCGCGCGGTGTCACCACGTCGGAGGGCAAACGGTGGCGGGTGGGCAAGCTGTCGCACCTGTTGTTGCTTGAGGCGTATATCGCCTATGACCTGGGCGAGCACACCGACGCGAACGGCAACCGGTGTGAGTGCTTGAACAATCCCGAAGGCAACGGGATTCGTGTGCACGAGCGGACCGGGACTCGCCATCGTGCGCAGTGGCCTGCGGTGTTCACCCGGGCCGAGCACGATGCGATGCGGGTGGCGTTGCGGGCGCATCGGCGGGCGAAGGACAAGGATCGGCCGCGGCTGCGCAATGGGGAGTACTGGTTGACGGGGCTGCTCCAGTGTGGCGGGGTCTGGCCGCAGGGCACCGAACGCGCCGGAGACGTGTGCGAGGGTTGGTTGGTGGGTTCGGTGCTGACCCGTCACCGCAAGGACGGCACGACCCACGCTCAGCGCCGCTATGGGTGCCGGGCGAAGGACTCCGCGCGTCAGCCGTGCGGGTGCGGGCGGGTGTTCCGCGACGCCGCCGCGTTGGAGGTCTATGTTGCCGAACAGGTGATCGCCGCCTACGAGGACCCCGAGATCCTTGCCCGCCTTGATCGCGGTAACGACAACGTCGAACGGATCGCGCAGTTGCAAGAGCGCATCGAGACCACCGAACGCAACCTCGACGCCGAGGCCGACCGCCGGACCGAGGTGTTGTCCGGCGCGGCCGACGAGTACGACTTGCGGGTGCTCGACCGCAGCATCACGGGGTTGAAACAGGCGTTGAAAGCCCTTCGCGCCGAACAGGATTCGTTGCGCAGCGCGCAAGCGCTCGCGGTGCTGGCCGAGATCGGGAACACCGGCGAGTTGCGGGCGGTGTGGGAGAGCAAGGGTGCGCGCTGGCGACACGAAGCGACCGCCCGCCTGGTGGAGAAGATCACCGTGTTCCCCGCGAAGGTGTACGCGGCGAAGTGGACCGATCAGAACCGCAAGACGTGGCGGTTCGATGAGTCGTCGGTCAAAATCCGCTGGCGTGACCTGTGATGCGATCACCGGCCCTCGCGTCGATTACCCGGCCCACCCTGGTTGCCCTGGTCGGCTTGGTCGAAGGGCTCCAGGGTGTCTATAGCGTTGCGCAGGAACCGCGCGAGCGATTCGATCACCGCCGGGTTCTCGATCCTGGGTGAGAGCCCCTGCCGTACACGGCTTTCCGCGACTCGTCGCCGTGTTTCCTCGCTGGTAGGGCCGATCCGCATCGGATTGCCCTTGCCCGTTGAGTCCGAGCCCGTTGAGTCCGAGGCCCGTTCGGTTCGATCGCTCATGCTCTCACCGCCTCGATCGCCGAACACTTTTCCCCGCCCCCATCGCTCCCGGACCCGCCGCCCGAGTCATCCTCGGACGCCCATTGCGCCGCCGCTATGGCCCGGTCATATTCCGCACGCCACGCGCCCCGTTCAGCGATGGAGGCCAACAACAGCCGTGCTCGTGAGGGCACCCGTGTGCCGGGCGCGAGTCGCGACCAGGTGTAGCGGTGCGGGTCCGGTGCCGGTTTGTCGATGCCGACGAACGCCAGGGCGCGGCGCACGAATTCCATCCGATCGGCCTTGTGATCCCCGAGCGTCTTGCCCGTCCAGCGCTCCGAGGTCAGCACCCGGTTACCCGGCAGGCCGAGGGTTTCGCGGCGGTGTGCCCGCGCCTTGCAGCGGCCAGGGATCATGCGGCGGCCCGCGCCCTTGGGCACGATCCCGTACAGCAGCCATACCGCGCAGCGCGGCGAACACGGTGTGCCGCACAAGGTTTCATGGAGCCGATCGTAGTGCGACAGCTGGCGCGCCGTGGTGGCCTCCAAGACCTCATCGACCGATTTCGTCAGGTATTTGCACAGATATCCGATGTGCCGGTTGGCTTCCTCGGTGCCGCCGAGGATGCCCTTGGAGTGGACCTGTTCGCCGAACCTCACCACGTGCGCGGGTTCGTCGTCGTCGAAGGTCGCTTCGATCGCTGAGTCCCAGTCCTGCAACGGTTCTCGCGTTCCGGGGTCGATGAACGTCTTGGTCTCCCGGTCCCACACCGGCACCCGGTCACCCCCGTACACCGCCCGCTCGGGCCGAGGCCACCAGACTTGGTGGTAGGTCGCGGCGGTGACTTGGCGGATGATCTGGTGCGAGATGGCCCCGCGGATCGCGATGTGTGCGTGTGGTGCGCCCCGGCGTTGGGGTTCGATGCTGGCGAAGTATTGGACATTCCAGCCCACCGCGCGCCGCAAATTCTGGAACCACCGCGACAGCAGCCGGGAGAACCACACCGCATCCCACGCCGCCCGCCGATAGTCGTATCCGTCAGCGTCGACCGGGGTTCCGTCGTCCCGATGTACCGGCCCGTATCCGGGCAGGGTGAGCGTGATCATCATCGAGGGCAGGAATCGGCCCGCGAACTGCCGCCCGATCGTGCGAGCAGCCACCGGCAGGCGCGGCAACTCCGCCACATCATCCCGCCGTCGTGTCGAGCGCCGCCGCGCCCCGTCCTCGTTCACGTCCCCCTCATCCCCCGCCCCCGTCGCCGACATCTCGGAGTCCACGGCGGGCGGTTTCCCTCGCACACCGAGCGCGGTCAATTGCTTGTCGCACCAGTCTATTTCGGCGCGCAACTCCTCGATCTCCCCGGCGTTGTCGTCGCGTTGCGCGTCGGCCAGGGCGGCGGTGAGGTCCGCACGGTAGACCATGAGCCCGGTCTGATCGAAAGTCGCTCGGGCACCGGGTATCTCGGGTTCGTGGTCGAGGTGCCAGCCCTCCCGGCATTGCGCCAGCCGTAGCGCTTTGGCCTTCTTGGCGCACGGCGGGCACACCGATTCACGGGTGTGTCCACACGGCACCGTCACCAACTCCCGCGCCCCGGTCACAGTGTCGCGGCGTTCCAGCACCACGGGGCGGATACACACGCCGAACCGTAGTGCGGTCGCCACCGCGACCTCATCGAACCGCGGATCTTTCAGTAACGCATCGGCTTCGGTCATCGCGAATTCTCCTGTCGCACAGTCGAAACCGGCTCACGGCAGACGGAGGTAGACACGCCTGCCGTGAGCCAGCAAAGGGGAAGAAGAGGGGTCGTAATCGACTGCCGGAGAGGGAGGAAAGAGGGTGGGTCACCGCCGACTCGGTGCCCGGGGCCGCTGTATCGCGCAAGGGCCGCAGCAAAATTCAGGATTCAGAGCTAGGAACGCGGCATTTCCAGGTTACGCCCGCCGAGGAACAGCCTGCGCAGGTCACCGGCGCTAACGGGACCGTTTTTCGCTGTGGCCGTCGTTTCGGCGGTCGGCCCACAGGTATTCGTCCAGGTCGATCGCCGCCGCTGGGCCGACGTTGCGGTCCCCGCTGTAGCGGCGTGGTGGCCGATAGGTGGCGATGATCCATCCGATGTCGTCGTCGGTCACGTTGTAGGCGCGGACGCGTTCGATCTCGGCTCCGAGTTCTTCTTCCTCGTTGCGCTCCGAATCGGTCAGGTCCGCGCCGGGAGTGATCTGCACGAACCCCACCCCGGGTGTTTTCGGGGAGATCAGTTCCGGGGCCGCGCCTCGGTCGCCGGCGGTGGGTCCGAGGACCATCGTGGTTTGGGTGGGTTCCACCAGCCGCATCGCGATCCGGGTCGGATACAACTGCCGTAGCCGCATCACTTCCTTGGACGGGTCCTGAACGAACCCGACGACCACGATTCCGGCAGCGCGGCCCATGGTGAGGATCAGCCCGAGCAGCCGTTCGATTTCCTCTTTGACCTTCTTGTCGGCGTAGTACTCGGTCAGCGACGCCGCTTCATCGATGATCAACACGATGAACGGTTCATCGGTCGAGGCCGACAGCTTCCGCGCTATCCGGGGGCGGATGCGGTTCGAGCGCGCCAGCAGTACCCGCGCGGCTTCCCGGAGCAGTTCGAGTGCGCCTCGGGTGTTGTCGTAGGCGAACCGGTCGAACCAGCTTTCCCCGAATCCGAATTCCGCGCCGCCCTTGGGGTCGAGTACCCACAGCACCACCGAGCCCTCAGCGATCCTCGGTCCCAATGCGGCGATCAGCGACCACGCCACCGACCCCTTACCGGCACCCGTCGTGCCCGCGACGAGGACATGAGTGGCCGCCAACCCCAATTCCCACGCCGCCCCGAGTTGCGTCATGCCGACCGGAAGCGCTTCCAGGTCAACGGTTTTCGCGTCCCGCACGACACGAGGCAGCGGGATCGGTTTGCGGAGAATGTCTCGGTGGATCACCTCCAGGCGCACGCGACCGGCCTGAACGGGCCGCACCCGCAACCCGATCGCCCGGAACGAGTGCCGCAGCGTGGACGACCGCGTTTGCCACGTCTGCACGTCCTGCCCGTTCAGTACCCGCACGTCCACCACATCGGCCACGCGCCCGATCTGAATCCGCAGCAGTGCCGGGGTCAACACCTGGTCGTTCAAATCCGCGGTGAGCCCTTCCAGCGCCATCACCGTCTGCCAGCGCCGCCGGTAGCGCCACCACCGGAACCAGCGGGTCCGGGCACGCCCGGTCACCCACCGTTCGAACGAGGAAGGCCACCACAACCGCCATGCCACCCACAGCGCCACCGCGCCCAGCCCGGCCGCCACGCCTGCCCGCCAGTCCACCAGCACGCCCAGCGCGACCGCGCCCGCCACCGGCAGCGACAGCATCGGGAACAACGCGCACCACCACGCCAGGATCGCCGCGAGGTAGGCGAGTTTGCCCGCCAACTCGAACAGCAGAATCGCGAGCTGATCCAACGTGTCACTGGATCGGGGTTGTTGTTGTTCTTGTCTTCGATAGTTCGTTGTCCGAACCATGACCATCACTTTCTCGAGTGGAAATGAAATCACTTGCGCCGCAACGAGTTCGGTACGGCATCGAAGAGGAGGACTCGGGCGGGTCCGAATGGGCCGACGCCTGGGCGGACCCGCCCGCAGTCCTACCGTGGTGACCGGATCAACTCGCGGTCTTCCCCGACTCGGTCCCACCCGCCGACCGCGAACCCCCTTGGCGGGTCACGAGCCGGAACCCGGTCGCGCGCACCAGATAGGCGAGGCTCTTGTACTCACCCATCCCCGCGACGCGCGGTTGCACGGTGGCGCCCTCGAGCACGATCCGACGCAGCCCGCCGCCCGACTCGAAGGGCGGATCGGCGGGATCCTCGTCCGACAACAGGATCACGTCGTAGGACGCCTTCTTGCTGTTCCGTTCGGCCCGATCGGTGACGGGCAACTTCCACATCTTCAGCCCCGTCACCTCGTCGCGACGCTGCGGCCCCGGCCGGTTCGGGTCCTGCGAATACTCCCGGTCCGGGACTACGGGCTGGATCTGGTACAAACCCGCCGCGAAAAAGTCATCGGGCACGGGAAAGCGGACATTCCTCCGCGGATTCTTCTTCTCATTCATTTCAGGCATGACAGACACTTTCGTGTGAGTTCTGGTTGACTTCTGATCGTGATTGACTCTCCGGGTGACAGCTGCTAGCCGCACCCGCTTCAGCGGTCGTGGTCACCGTTCGATCGACCACACGCCGGACCCTTGTTGATCAGTACAAACGGGAGGTCCCCGTTCCCGGACGCACCACCCCGATACCACACCCGGAACACCGAGACGCGACCCCCGAAAGTCGCCACACAGGTGACGCAGTGCGCCCTTATGCACTACTCTGGACACAGCAGAACCTCGTTTCTGCACTGTGAATGACTGGCGACTCCACGGGTAGGGCTGGCACCCGATAATCCTGCGGAGTTTCATTCACGCTGTCCTCCCGGATTCGCGTCCGGGAGGGCAGTCACATAACTGTCACAGCGATATCGAAGGGTTCTCGTCTGGCAACACCTTGCTCTCACCTGTCGTTCGGTCTATGTCTGCGACCTGCTACCCGCAGCCGACGAACGCGGGTGCCCTCCCCATGCCACGAGCACGCGGGGTTGCACTGGAGATCCCCCACCCTCACCAACACAACACCGGTACTCGCGGGCCGAGAAGACACCGAAAACAACTCATCCGGCACGCCACGAAACCAGGTCGCACCTTCAATCATCCCGACTCCACGGAAAAGTTCAAGCGTTTCACACAAATCCGATGCACACCGCTATTGGGGCACGAAAGGTTCAAAATCTTTGTCCCTCGCGGCACGGCGTGTCACCTTGACAGCCCTGGCGGGGCGGCAACTGTCTTCTCAGGTTTCTTTAAGAAAGAACTCCTGGCGTGATCGCGCCGCAGCTATCCGAGAAGCTTCTATTACTCCGATGTCACACCTTCGAAGGCGCGTACCGCGCATTGCCGCAAATTAGACGACATCGTCATTTCGGTAACTGTTCTTTGCGCTGAGGACAGGCAATCCAAACCCTGCCCGGTCGTCCCCTTTGCCTATGGGACGATGCCAGCCTCCCCCGTCATCATTCGGTCGGACTACCGAGCCGATGGCTGCTCGGGGTACGGTCAGCCCAGGGACGGCCCGTCCGTGTCATACACAAGTAGTCACCCGTGCGGCAATGGCGGAACGCCAACTGGGATTCAATCCTTCGATCCCCTTGTCCTGCAAGGCATCTCACATGCACATCCGGACGCTTCGCTACTTGGTCACCAACTGATCGAACCGAGCGCGCAATTCTTCTGCCACATCGCTTCGGGTCCGCTCCGCTGTCTGCACTCGCTGAGCGCAACCGCTGCGACCGCTCACGCCAATTGGCGACGGATCTTGATCGTCATGGGTCGGTCTATCGCGTCCAGAACCGTTATCCAGGACTCCTCGGCTCCGATGGACGTCGTGCGGACTCGGAAGATGGTCGCGTCCAAGGCCGAACGCAACTCCTTCAGCGCCGTCCGCGGATCGGTCGCTGTGGTGTACAACAGTGCCGAATCGGTGGCCTCCACCGCAATGCCGACCCTAGCGCAAACACTCGAAAGTTCTTGCTGCACTTCCGCTTTGGTTGCGTACATGGAGGCCATCGGCCCATCCCTTCCTATGGAGTGATCAGCAAGGCGGTTCGTGCCCGCAGTGCCTTCATTTCTGGGTGGTCCTTGCTCGCTGCCGCTGCGTGAATCTGCTTCAAATCCGCAGTGAGCCGAGCCGACTCGATACCTGTGGCGGCCTCTATGGCAGCGTGGCTCAAAGCGACGCCCTCAGCAACGTCATCCCCGCGCAGCGCCAGGGCGGCATCTAGCGCAAGGCAGAACGCCCGGCTACGAGCCCAATCCGATCCGTAGTTCTCGGCAGCGACGCGCAAGCGATGGCGCGTCTCCTCCACCGCGTGTCCGTGCACCGCGATTCCGTACAGCCCATGCGCCGTGTCGCCGTTCAACTGCGCAAAGGAGAAGTAGTTGCTGAAGCTGTCGTAATCCGGTTCGTCCCGCACGGCGGCGTCATGGAAGTGTTCGTCCGCATCACGAACCGCCCGAAGAGTCTCCCGCACGTCGCCGAGCGCACCGAACGCACGCGCCTGGACAGCAGCTAGATTCGACCGCCGCAAGCTGGAGATTCGGTCTTCGCGAATCTTGGCCGCACCGAGCAAGGTGATCGCTTGATCGGGCTCCCCGAGGTAGATGGCTTGACGAGCCATATCACTCAGCACGTCGGCTCGGAGCCACCACGACCCCGCTTGCTCCGCACAGTGCAGCGCGATCCGAAAGAACCGATCAGCCGCATGGTGTTGGCCCGCATCGAAGTGCGCCCACCCCACTGCGTCGGCAAGCGCAGCCGTCGCCGCGTGGAGGTTCAGGTTCACCTTCCGGTCGCTGGTGCTCTCGAGCAGGCCGATCGCCCTTCGGACCTGCGCTGACATGATCTCCCACGCGAGCGGGTTGCCAGTGTTGTCGGCGCGCCGTACCGCCTGGGCGATCTGCGCTACTTCTTCCACGTGTTCTGGTCCCACCAAGCGCGGAGCGGGCGTATGCACAATCGCGTCATCCAGGGTCGCTTTCAAGCCGCCAGCCAGCAGAGCCCCGCTCGACAGCGCGGCAAGGCCGCGTAGGAAGTCAATCCTGCGCACGTCTTCCTCCTCGTCATGCGAGCGGCGTGCGCGGCGGCATTCGAATCCCAACGCCTGGACCGGCACACCGAAAACTACTTCGATAGCCATACGGTACGGGCGTGTTGGAAATCTGACATCCCCTCGCTCGAGCTTGCGCACGTATTCGGCCGTGTACCCGCCGGTACGTTGCGCGATGCTCTCGAACGCGACATTGATCCGCTCCGCCACCTCAGCCTGTGTCCAGCCACGCTCGATAATCGCTTGCGTAAGAACGGTATTCGGCTTTCGCTCAGGCATGGCGCGCGTCCTCTGTCGTCGTCGTCACGGCAGGCACTCAGGATACGACCGACACCCCATCTCACCGACGAAGGTGGGCAATTCTCACCCAACTTGAGGGGCAACTTGGTGGGACAGCCGACCTGTCCCCACACATCACTCAGTTGTGACGCTGGTCTCCTACCCGGCGTTGGAGGCGCGGCTACCGCTAGCGGCATAAGTATCCGCGACTGAACGGCTCCAGCCACCGCAGAGAGGAGAGGCGACACCCTATGAACGCGGGGACCATCACAAAGCCAATGGATGTCGCACCGACGTTGACACCACAGGAGCGCTATTACGCGGCCTTGAATCGCTGCGAGCGCCAGGGGAATCATCACCGCGCCGCCGAGCTGCGTTCAGCGGGTCCGCCTCCGCCGGAGTCCGCCGATGGCCTTTCCGGCGAATTGGCCTACTTCCGCCACCGGGCCGCCCAAGGCGATGGAGACGCCGCGGATTTCGTCCACCGGCATACGTTCTCGGCCGTTCCGCCGCTGCGGGGATAGGCCGCCGAATCTCTGGCCCCGTTTATGCGAAAGGTGTTGTAGCAGTGGGGATTCACTTCGCGAGTATGACCCGCGCGATTTTTCGCCGTCGCAGGTGAACGTGGTTGTTGCGTTGGGCCGCGTGGGCAAGCCTCAGACGCTCGGTGAGTTGGCCGAGGTGGGGAACCAGCGCACGCACGCGGTACGGCGGACCGTCGATTGGTTGGTGGCGCGCGGGTTGGTGGAGCGGTGGTTTCGTTCGGGGCCGGGGGTGGGGACCGACCCCGAACGATGGATGCTCACCGCCTCCGGACACAGCCTGTTCCGCGCCCTCGCCGTGTATCTGCCCGCCCAGGCTGCCCGCAAACGAGGCCGCCAACGATGAAAACCCGGCATCAGGGTTCGTTGCCCTTGCTTCGGATTCGATCCGTGTCGGTGACCACGAACGAGCGAAAGTGACTGTGACAGTGAATGTTTCGAATCCGGGCTCCGCCGCCGGTGAGGCGGGAATGGGGCACTACTCGCGACCGCAGATGACCGTGGTCGCGGCGTTGGGGGACGCCGGGGGTCCGCTCACCCTGGAGCAGTTGGCCGGGAATCGGCAGCCGCGCGGCGTGCAGAAGACGGTGAATTGGTTGGTCAGCCACGGCCTGGTGCGACCGCATCCCGACAACACTGCACCCGTCACCGAATGGGTGCTGACCGACGACGGGCGCGCGCTGTTCGACCGCATCACCGCGCGACGGCAACGCCGGAACCGCAGGACAAGCGCGTGAGCCCCTCGCGCGACCCCGCACCCGCCCTCGTCGACGCCGAGACCCTGGCGGTTGTTGCCAGCGACCCGACCGGCGGCGAGGTGAAAGCGCTCACCGCCCGCGCCCGCGCCGCCGGGTATCGGCTCACCCGCGACTGTCGCGCCCCGTACTGGTGGCTATTGCGCACGAAGTCGACCGGGGCACACGTGCTTTCGGCCTGTGCGCTCGCGCACGTCGAGGCATGGCTGGACACCTGACACCAACCACCACCGCAGAAGCCCCCATCTCACGACAAGGACATTGTTTTGCCCACTGCCGCAACGATTTCCGACCTTCCGAAGATCATCGACACCAGCGAGCCGTGGATAACCAGCGA
The DNA here is from genome assembly GCF_042874315.1 of Nocardia sp. NPDC004068. NCBI lineage: Bacteria > Bacillati > Actinomycetota > Actinomycetes > Mycobacteriales > Nocardiaceae > Nocardia > Nocardia sp. NPDC004068. The sequence continues at coordinate 102,559 of NZ_JBIAMW010000011.1, read as the reverse complement.
CCTGTGTCAGTTCGCCATCGCCGACGCCGAGACCAGAGTGTTGCTGGAGGTGGTGTGTCCGGCATGGAACTGTCAAGGCACGGCCCCGGTCGTCGGCAACCGGATCGGCAACCACCAACGCAACAGCCCGGAGTTCCAGGTCGTGTTCGGTCCATGCCAATGGATCGGCACCCAGATCGTCCACATGACCCCGGTAGTGCAATCCCGGCCCGGCCCGCTCCCGAACGCCAGCGACTTCCTCGCCGTGTTGAACGGGCACCAGCAGCCCGACACGCCGATGTTCGCTCTGGCCGTCGCGATGCGCGACCACTGGACGCACACCATCGACGCCTACACCCGAACCGGCGTGTGGAACCCGGCCCAGTTGCGGCAAGTGCGGTTGTTCAGCGATTACCTCACCGCCGAAGTCGCCGCCGTGCTCGCCGACGGCCCCACACCCGAACCCGACACCCCCACATCCGGAATCCGCTACGGCGACGAGATTTCCGACCTCACCCGGCTCGTCGTGCTGGCGGCCTTGACCGAAAAAAGCGGCGAACCGCTCGACAAAATCCAGACCATGATCACCAATCAAACCGAATTCTTGAATCGCGCCGTCGATGACATCCGACGCGGCGAAAAGCGACTGACGACCACCCAGCCTTACCCGAAACGACCGGAAGGAGGTGACGGTATAGCCGAATCGACGGGCAGCAAGTAACTGCCGCAGACCTGTACTACGGGACAGGCACACGCGGCGGCGTTCACCACGGAGTCATCAGATGCCAGAGTGCAGCCCTTCACTCGACCCACGAACGCCGCCGCCCCGCAACACAATTCACCCCTCCACGGCAACACCACCCCTTATTCGAGCGAGCAAAGGACCTCCGATGCTCTTGTACGAAACCATGGGCCACGCCACCCACCGAACCGACCTCGGAGACAAGATCGCCGTGTGGGAAGTCGATGCCAGCGGCGTACCGCGGATTCTGTTCCTCCACGACCACACCACCGGCCGCCCCGCCTACCGCTGGCCGGGCACCCCCCTGCCCGGATACCCCACCGGGCACATCTCCTTCGGCCCCGACACCTACCCCACCCTCGCGACCGCGATCACGCTTCTCCCGCAGTACGAGACCACGTTGTGGGAAGCCGTCCGGGCCGAGCACCGCGCCACCGACACCAGCCGCGACGAACGGACGAGCTGAATGCAAGCCTGGGAGGCCGACGCCATCTGTCACACCCACCCGCCGGACCTGTGGTTTCCCAACTCCACAGGAGCCCAGCGCAAAGCCGACGCCGCCCGAGCCATCACCATCTGCCGGACCTGCCCCGTGCTCCGACAGTGCGCCGACTTCGCCTTGGCCACGGAAATGCGGGCTGGAATCTGGGGCGGACACGATCTCGGCAACCCCGGCCAACCCCTCAGCGACAGAAAACGCAAAGCACTCGCAAAAACCGCAGGACGGACATTATGAACCTCCCGCACCGCCAACCCGACAATCACGGACTTTCCTCTACGACACCGCTGCAACCGCCGTCGGAAGAACTCTGCCGCCGGGTCGCGGCGGCTCTGAAGGAATGGACACCCAGCCACACCGCCGCACAAAGCGACGGGAGCGCCCCCTGTTCCTACGCCTGGTCGGCCGACGTGATCCAACAACTCGCTGAGGCCGCAGGGCTACCCATCCGCGCCGTCCGGATACGTCAACTCGACCTCCGCGCGTGGAGCAGGGCCAGTCCCTCCCGAGACCATTGATCAGGCCCGCGCTCGGGGCGCGTACGAGAGGCCCCGTGGTCCCGGGTCCGCCCGATACAGTGACGACCAACCAACCGTAGAGGGGAACTGGACGTGAGTGACGATCAGATCGGGTTCGACATCGAGTTCGACGAGAAGACGCAAGCCTGGCTGGACTGGGTAGCACCCGAACGCATGGAATCTCAGATTCGGAAACTCCTCGCCGAGACCGTCCCCGGCATCGCGGATTATTCGGACGCATGGTGGAAGCCGCCGGTACTTACACACGTCCTCGAGGCCGCAGCCGAAGTATTCGGTGATGCTGCTGGATTTGCCTCAGCGGAAAATCGGGATCGGGCCGATCAACTCGTACGATTCCTCGGCGAATGCTGCATTCGGCAACATCCCGGGATGACATGGACGAACAACCACAAACCGCTTACTCCCTTGTACTCCGACTTCGGCCCGGCGGTCCACTACGCCGAAACCGGAATCGGAACAACGATCTCGTTTCTGACCAACCAGCTTTTCCGGAAGAATCTCGGCCCTCGCATGGTCGAATACTGCATCCGGAAAGCGGGAACGCCAGCCTGACATGTAGACCGGGGGCCATCCGTGGCCGATGAATACGATGCCATCCGGCACAGACTATCCAACTACGAACGTGGCCTCTATTTCGAATTAGGTCGCGCCCACATATGCGGTGAAACCCCCGAAAATGGCTGGGTGCGGCAGTTCGAAATCATCATAGACGGAAACAGACGCGTGCTGGATTCGGCGAGCACCCAGGGAAAAGGCGTCAGAGCGGTCGAGAGAAAATCTGGCCAAATAAACGAGATCGACGCACTGAGACAACTCGCCCTCGAACGAGAAGCGCTCCAAAGCGGGCAGCTTACACACAGCACCTGGGAAATCGTCGCGGGAGAAAAGGTTCCGCCTGCCGTGACCCAGGAACTACAGAGCATGGCTAAAGACTTCCCCGGCCAATTCCAGCACGTAGTCATCTCCCGCGCCGAAGCGGTGCGCGCTATACAGCTCGGGCAGACAATGCGAGCAAAACAAATGGAACTCGTATCCGCCTACGCGTTGGACCGCGCCGACCGCGCCCGGAAACGACTCGCGCGAATCAAGCAGCTGGTATTGGCTCGGGAGGCGAAGAACCCAGAGGAAAAACTTTCCCGAACGCTGGAGAACGGAAAACGGAACAGCAAAGAAGTGAAGGGGCTATCCGCCACCATAACGGACAAGAATATGCAGATTGCGCAGGCGCAAGAGAACTTCCGAGCAATCGACCCCACTGAAGCGCGGCAAGATCACAAGACGGCCGCCAAGAAATTGCAGGAAGTCCGAGCCAAAGAAAAAGCGCAGACTAAAGACATGCTTCAAACATTGGGCGTTACAGGAGAGAACGCGCGGATCATGGAACAGATTCTTGCCCAGGGCCGGGAGAACCAGCGCCACGAACTCATCCAGGGCATCGAGGCCATCGGCCAGGCCGCCGACCGCGAGGCGCAGGCCCAGGCCGCTCGGGAAGCGGCCCTCGCTTGGCAGCGGCAACAAATGGAGTTGGCGAAGCAACGCGGCTACGCCCCCGAGCTGCAAGCCATCATGGAATTGATGAACCAGGGCCGACCCGCCCCCGGTGTTGCCTTGCCCGGCGCGCCAGCCGAGGCCCCCGAGGTCACCCGCGACGGCCGAGCCAAGCAACACGCCCTCGAACTGGCCAAGCGGCAAGGCTTGGAGCCCCGCGGACCACGCTGAGCCGCATCATTCAGTCCCCGAGGCACCGCGAACGGCACCGTGCCGGATTCGGCGGCCTCCATGCCCGGGTCCCTGCGTCCGGGATGCCCGCCCGGTCGCGTCGCTGATCAGGCGGGAGTACCGATCAGTCCCGCGAAATCTGTTGTGCCGCAGTCTTGTTGGTTCCTGTGTAGAGATGGGAAGAAGTGGGAGACCCCCGGCAGAAGAAAGAAAAGGGGAAAAGGAAGCCGGAAAGCCCAACGAAAGAATTTGCCGAATTTCCCTCTACGGAATCAAGAGCGGCGCGCAAGCGCGCCGCCCGGTGCGCCCGCCCTCCAGCTCCGCCCGGGCGGGCACCCCGGCGCAGACCCAGGACGGAGGGGGCCGAACCACCCGAGCGCCAGCATACGGGCTGAGCATAAGATCAGCCGCAGAATCCCGGTTCACGCGCGGCCTCAGATGCCGAGCCACCCGTTTTGTCCTACTGCCGCGCCCCTTCGGGGCTTGCCACTGATCTGATTTTTACCAGCTTCCCCTAAAAATCGCTGGAATGGATCGCGTTCGCCTAACAGGTGACAACTCATCAATAAAATTCCGTTGTCCCCGGCGGCTACGACGTTCCTGTTCCTCCAACCACTTCCCCAAAGATGGCTGGACCCTTTCAAGGGCCTGAAACTCTCGACACTTCACTTTGCCACACGAACAACGCTCACTGCCTGGCCGCGCTCGGTGCAAGTCATTGATTTGCATCAGGACACTCATTACATGATCTTTAGACCTGTAGGCGGCCTCTTTTTCCCGCTCGGCTCGCTCCGCAAGCTCGTCCCCCAGCCACGCCCAGAACGATTCCGAATAATCATGATCGGAATCGAATCGATTTTCCAACACATCAAGCAGGCCATCGACCTGCTCGGTAAGCGCTGTCACTTGCTCCAGCCGCTCAGCCTTTTCCTCTTTCCATTTTGCCAGTAAATATTTCTCATGATCATACGCGCGCTGTTTTATCCTCGCCGGACTGTCGCCTTGGTGGCCGATACACCTTTCACAAATAATCAAGTCCGTATGTGACTTGAACTCGAAGTACTCCTTTATCCGGCAGCAGTCGCAGGCCACCAGCAAACGACGGTGAAGCGCGTGGTTGTGCAACGGTCCTCCATGTGCAGACTGAGCGGACTGGTCCAGTCCACCAACGCTACGCCGGGCCACCGACAGCTTCGTGGTTCGCTATCTCGCTGTTGGGGTAGCCCGCTTCGCTAAGCGCATCCGCTGAGAGGTGAGAACGCGGGCGACCACGGGGGAGTGCGTAACCGACATGTGACCCCCGCCGCCTCGGCGACTTCCTCCCGGCGCAGCCCGGCCACCCGGCGGTGGCCGTGGGAGACCAGGCCGATCTGCTCCGGGCGCACGGTTGCCCGTCGTGCCCGCAGGAACTCGCCGAGGTGGTTGTCCGTCATTCCGCCCAGATTAGGCGGGTTACGGGCGCAGGCTTGCGGCGGCGGCCGAGGGCCGCCGCCGCTTCGGCAGGGGTCGGTGAGTGTGGGCACGCCGAGCCTGTGTCGAGCGATCAGTCGGTGACCGTCACCCGGTCACCCGGCATCGAGTACGCCACTTGGCCCAGGGTGGCGCGGTCGAGTTGGGAATGGTGTCCCTCGTCGACGCGTCGATCGCGGAGTCCGATCGTCTTCTCGATCGCGACGACCACCACGAGTGCCGACAGCAGGCCGACCGCGACGAAGACGACCACGCCGAGGATCTGGTGGCCCAGATTTATCGTGGCGTGCTGGAATCCGTATTCTCCTTCCAATCCGAAATAGCCGCCCTGTTTGACGCCGGTGGCGAACGCCGCGGTGACCAGCGCGCTGTAGATGCCCGGGCCGAGGGTCAGGGGCACGACTTTCGAGTCGTCGAGGCGCAGTCGCAGCATGAGCTTGTAGACACCGAACATGAACAGCGGGGCGAACAGGGCCGTGAGGCCCGCCTGCCAGGGTTCGGCGACATCGATGAGCGCGGAGACGGAGATCCACCCGGCCACCGGGGCCACCAGGAAGAAATAGGGGTTCTTCGCGATTCGCCAGACCACGAGACCGCCGAGCGATGACGTCGCGAACGCCATCATCACATTGGTGACCACGATTCCCATACCGCTCTCGTTGAGTGTGATGCCGAAATACCCCGCATCGGGAACGAGATATCCGTTGACCAAGGCGTATCCGCAGATTCCGGCGAGAAACAGGATCAGCCCCAGGACGGTGTAGGCCATATTGTGCGGCAGCGGCGCCTCGGCGGCCGAGCCGTCGAATACGCCCAACCTCGGCTTCGCGCGCCACACCAGCACAAGTGCCCAGCAGCCCAGCAGGATGTAGAAGAACGCGCCGCCGAAATCATGCGTTCCGGAATTCGAGAGCGGACCGACCGAGCCGTAGACCAGATACCCGCCGAAGGGTATGACGAGCGCGCCGAAGACCAGGGCGATGAGCGCCAATGCCGGAGTCTTCACCCGTTCGATTACCGAACCCGCCAGCAGAGCGGCGAAGAACGCGGCGAACAGGATGAACAGCGCATAGAACGCCTGGAAGGAATCGGCGCCGGGCACGGTTGCCGGATCCAGGTGCTGCGGAAAGGTATTGATATTCGGTCCGGCCAGCCACCACGACCCGATCGCGCTGCGCAGCGGATGCGCGACGCCGAAGGCCTGGTCGAATTGCCAGTCCCAGATGGCGAATCCGATGAGCGACATTCCCGCGGCGGCGGCGAAGGCGGCGATCAATTTCTGCACGAATGTGTGCAGCACGTTGCCCGCCCGGCTGAGGCCCGCGTCGAAGAGGAAGACGCCCGCGAGAGCGAGCATGACCGCGATCAGGCCGATGATGTAGAGCACGGTCGGTAATTGCGCCGAAACGGAAACTTGTTCTTTGTACATGGCACCACTTTGCTTTCACGCGCGAGCCGTCGATGGTGTAGCAAGAATCCGCCGATACGATCGACGGCACGAGCGTGGAACTACGAATCTCGTGGCTACGTAGCCGACGTACGTACCGCGGACAGGTGCGCCTCGGTGGTGAAGTCGGCCAGATCCGCGTGCTCGGTCATCCGCCAGTAGTCGGCGACGCGCCACGGCATATTGGTGACCACGCGCCCCGCCGCGTTGCGGTACCAGTTGCGGGTGCCGGGGTAGGTCCAGATCATCCGCGCGTGCGCCTGATCCAGGCGCTCGTTGTACCTGTCGTGCACGTCGCGGCGGCATTCGACGGTGCCGATGCCGCGTTCGATCATGGTGCACACCAGGTCGGCGATGTAGCGGACCTGGCATTCGGCGATGGTGATGAAGCTGCCGCCGTGGCCCAGATTGCTGTTGGGCCCGTAGGTGAGGAAGAGATTGGGGAAGCCGGGAACGGTGACGCCGAGGTAGGCGCGGGCGTCCTCCTCGCCCCAGACGTCCTGGAGCGGCAGACCGTCGCGGCCGCGGACCGAGATCGGGTACAGCGGCCGTCGGGCCTCGAAACCCGTTGCCATGACGACGATTTCGGCGGGCCGCTCGGTACCGTCGGTGGCCCGGACACCGGTTTCGGTGAGTTCGGCGACACCGTCGGTGACGAGTTCGACGTGGGGTTCGCGCAATGCCGCGAACCATCCGTTGTCCAGCAGCATGCGTTTGCCGTACGGGGGATAGTCGGGCAGCGTCTTCTCGATCAGATCCGGACGCCCGGCCAGCTGCTCGCTGAGGTAGCGGGTGAAGTACTGCCGGTGGCGATCGTTGGCGCGGTTGATGGAACGACCGCCGCCGTCCCACTCGGGGTCGATCCGCAGCGAGGGGTGCACCCGATCGTTGAAGGTCCAGGCGAGCCGGAAGCGGTTCCAGCGCCGATAGAACGGCAGATGCCGGTTGAGCCAGTGGATTTCGGCGGCGATGGGGCGAAAGTAGTCCGCGCTCGGCAGAATCCAGTGCGGTGAACGCTGATAGACGGTCAGCGATGCGACGTCGTCGACGATCGCCGGGACGATCTGCATGGCCGTCGCCCCGGAGCCGACCACCGCCACCCGCCGCCCGGCGAGATCGAGGCCCGCGGGCCAGCGAGCGGAGTGGAACAACCTGCCCCGGAACCGTTCGGCGCCCGGGATCGAAGGCATCTTGGGGCGGTTCAGCTGGCCGGTCGCGGTGATCACGGCATCGGCTCGCGTCGTGGTCACGGAGCCGTCCGCGTCGGTAACCGTTATCCGCCAGACTCTTTCGGTGTCGTCCCACTCGGCGGCGGTGACCTCGCATCCGAAACGGATGGCCGAGCGATCGACGCATTCGGCCGCCATGTCGCGCAGGTAGCGCGCGACCTCGTCGCGCTTGCCGAAATGCTGGGACCAGTCGCGTCCGTAGAACGAGAAGGAGTACAGCTGGCTCGGGGTGTCGACCCCGCAGCCGGGATATCTGTTCTCCCACCAGGTTCCGCCGACCTCGGTGTTCTTCTCGAAGACGACGTGCTCGACATCGGCGATGCGCATCGCCCGCGCCGCGAGCAGACCGGATACGCCCGCGCCGATGATCACGACGCGCAGCGGCCGCCGCACGGTCGCGGGCCGGCGCGGTGTCGTGGGACGAAAACCGAGTTCGGCGGCCATCATCGGCTCGAAATCCGCGCTCACCGGCTCACCGGCGACCAGCGACATCAGTTGTCGCAGTTGCTCTCCCGTGGGTGCGGGCACCGCCGCCGGGGTACCGGCGGCCCAGGCGCGCACGGCCGTCGCCGCCGCGGTCCGGATCTCGGCGCGCGCCCGATCGGTCAATCCGCCGTTGTCGTTGTTGTCGATCTGGGGTGCGCGGCGCGGCCGGTACGGCTCGGCCAGCCACCGGTCGTCGCCGGTGAGTTGATAGAGCGTCGCGACCAGGCTGGGAATGTTCGCGGACTCGAGCGCCTGTTCGAGCCGGTCGAGATCGCCTGCGCCGGGAACGGGATTCGGGGGCATGGTCATGTCGTGGTGTCCTTCGGGTGCTGGGGCGGGAATGCCGGTGCGGTCGTGGTGACCCGCGCTGTCATGCGGGAACGACTCGCTTCAGGAGGGCGACCATCTCGCCCTCCTGCACGAGTTCGTCGCGCTGGTTGAACACGTCGACCCGCTGAACCATCACTCCGCGATCGGGTTTCGACGTGGGGCGCAGTTCGATGACCTCGTTCGACACGCGGATCGTGTCGCCGATGAAGACGGGGGCGAGGAATCGCCACCGCCGGATCTCGGCGAAGGCCAGCAGCGAGTCGGTGAACATGGGCAGCCGCCCCCGCAGGCCGGTGACCATCGACAGCACCAGGGCGCCGTGGGCGATGCGTTGCCCGAAGGGGCTGTCGCGCATGGCTTCCGCGTCGGTGTGCAGGGCGTGGAAGTCTCCCGAGACGCCGCAGAAGTTGACGACGTCCGCCTCCGTCACGGTGCGGCGGGGGGTGTCGAAGCGCATGCCTGTCGCGAGGTCGTCGAAGAATATCGCGGTCATTGGCCAGCCTTTCGAAGGCGCGGAGGGGAGGAAGAAGAGTGCGGGGCTCCCGGGCCGCTGCGCACCGTTCGTACGTTAATACCGTCTAGTCGGAAGTTCAATCGTCTCTGTCAGCTTGATATGTGCGGCTCAGACCGTAGATTCGACGCCGTGAGCAAGCCTAAGCCTGCATACTAGTTGGAATGTAACCGACAGGAGGCGATTCGGCCGACCGTTCCCGGATCAGGTCCGATCGTGGATACCGACCGGTGTGCGTCTACCCCGCCGATGAAGATGATGTAAACAATTTCCCGCGTCTACCTGCGAGTTTTTGGCCGGGCCGGAGTCCGCCCCGCTCCAAGACACAAATCGGCTACCGACTCGTTGGTATACAGGTAGCCTCTGGCGAATCGGGGCGCCTCCGTAACGAGGAGAGAGAAGTGGCCAAGGAGTCGAAGTCGAGAGGTAGCGCGCGCGGCCGCCGACGCGCGCCCGATCGCGAGGCGATGATCGAGAGCGCGCGTCGGCTGTTCGAGCAGAACGGCTACGACCCCGCCGATGTCGAGACGCTCGTGGAGGCGGTCGCGAAAACCCGGACAGCGGGCGGAAAGTCGGACGGCCGACGGGTGCGTGATCCGGAAGGTGCTCGAAAAGCCTTGATGGCCAGCGCGGTTCGCCTGTTCGAACGCAACGGCTACGCCGCGACCTCGGTGCAGAGCATCGTCGAAGGCGCCGACCTGACCAAGGGCGCCTTCTACCACCACTTCGACAGCAAGGAAGATCTGCTGCGCAGGGTGCACGACGAATTCATCAACTATCAGCTCGGCCGTGCGCGCACCGTCCTCGCCGACACCGATCAGCCCGCCGACGTGACCCTGCGCCGCCTGATCGCCGAGGCGCTGCTGGAACCGATGTCGATCTACAAGTCGGAGATCACCGTCTTCCTGCAGGAACGCCGCTTCCTGTCCGGTGCGGTCTTCGCCGAGATCCAGCACAAGCGCGACGAATTCGAGCACTGCTTCGTCGATGTGATCGACCGGGGCATGAAGGACGGAATCTTCCGCCGGGTGGGCCCGCCGCGGCTGGTGGCCTTCGGCATCATCGGCATGGGCGCGTGGACGCACGTGTGGCTCGACCTCGGCGGCCCGCTGGCCCCGCGCGAGATCGGAAACACCTACGCGGAGATCTTGCTCCGGGGTCTGCTCGACCCCGGCGACGAGGATTGAGTGGCGCGATGGCACAGCGAAACACGCGAGCCGCGGGCTAGTGGAGGCTGGTGGGCAGTGGTGAACCACACCGAACACGGCGGCGCCGGTGCGCCGGGAGAGCTGCCGCTGGAGTTGACGCGGTTCATCGGCCGTCGCAAGGAGCTGGCGATCGCGCGATCGGCCTTCGAGCGGGCGCGGCTGGTCACGCTGACCGGCACCGGCGGCGTCGGAAAGACCAGGCTGGCTTTCCAACTGGCCAAAGAGGTTTCGCGGGCGTTCGACGAGGACGTGCGCGTCGTCGCGCTCGCGGACCTACAGGATCCGGGGCTGCTGGGCCACACCGTCAACGCGGCGGTGGGGATTCGGGAGATGTCCGCGCGCTGGCAGCCGGAGACACTGATCGAATATCTCGGCGACCGGCATCTGCTGATGGTCCTCGACAATTGCGAGCACCTGATCGAGGAGGCCGCCGGGCTCGCGGGCCTGCTGCTGCGCTCGTGTCCGCGACTGTGGATTCTCGCGACCAGCCGCCAGGCGCTGAACATCGACGGCGAGGTCGCGGTGCCGGTGCCGCCGCTGTCGGTGTCCGACGACGGACATTCGGGCAATCGGGCGATCGCCGCGGACAGCGAAGCGGTGACCCTGTTCCTGGACCGCGCGGTGAGCGTCGACCCGGAATTCGCGCTGACCCCGGAGACCGAGCCGCAGGTCGTCGAACTGTGCCGGTTGCTGGATGGCATACCGCTGGCCATCGAATTGGCCGCCGTGCGCCTGCGGGTGCTGCCGCTGCGGGATCTGATGGCGCGGATGGGTGATCGCTATCGGCTGCTCACGCGGGTCAGCCGGTCGGCTCCGGCTCGCCACCAGACGTTGCGGGCGTGCATCGACTGGACCTTCGAGTTGTGCTCGCCCGCCGAACGCACGCTGTGGAGCCGGTTGTCGGTCTTCGCCGGGGGATTCGGGCTCGACGCGGCCGAGGCGATCGGCGCCGGTGGTTCGATCGCGCCCGAAGCGGTTCTCGACCTGGTCGCCGGGCTGGTCGACAAGTCCATCGTCAGCAGGGTGATGGACGCGGGCGAACCGCGCTATCAGATGCTCGAGACGATCCGGCAGTACGGCATGGACAAGCTCGACGCGGCCGAGGCGGAAGAACTCGATCGCCGCCACCACCGGTGGTATGTCGAGCTGGCCGAGCGCGCCGATCTCGACTGGTCCGGCCCGCGCCAGACCGAGTGGCTGGAACGGTTGCGCTGGGAGCACGCGAACCTTCGGGCCGCGCTCAACTCCTGTCTCACCGCCGATCCCCGTGCCGGTCTGCGCCTGGTGTATTCGATCGAGAACTATTGGCTGGCAAGCGGTTTCCTGGCCGAGGCGAGGCAGTGGCTCGACCGACTGACCGAGGCCGTGGGCGAGCCGGTGGTCGAGCGGGGCCGGGGACTGCGGTTGAACGCGTGGCTGGCGATTCTGCAGGGCGATCACGATCTGGTGCCTCCGCTCCTCGAGGAGGCGGGGCAGATCGCCGCGGCGACCGGTGACGCGCTGCTGACCGCGTTCGTCGATCAGACCTGGGGTCTGCTCGCGTTGTTCCGCAGCGACTTCGAGGTCGCGGTGGAGCGGCTCGAGGAGGCGGTGGGGCGGTTCGCGGTGCTCGGTCATCGCACGGCCGAATGTCATTCGATGTTCGAGGTCGGTCTGGCGCTGAGCCTCGCCGGGGACGGGGAGCGGGCGGCGGACTGGCATCGTCGATGTTCGCAGACCACGACGACGATCGGGGAGTCGTGGTGGCGGTCGTTCTCGCTGTGGGCCTACGGCATCGAAAGGCTGCGCCAGGGCGATATCGCGGAGGCCGCGCGGCTGGAACGTGAAGCGCTGCAACTGAAGCGGCGCCTGGACGACCAGCTGGGCATCGCCGTGGTGCTCGAGGCGATGTCGTGGATCGTCGCCTCCGAGGGCGAGATGGACCGGGCCGCACGATTGCTCGGCGCCGCCGACGCCCTGCTGCGCACCGTCGGGATGGCGCTCGACAGCATTCCGCGCCTGTGGATGTTCCATGCGCAGGGCGAGAACGCCATGCGCAGCCGCGGCACCGAGCGCGCCTTCCGCAGCGCCTGGGCGGCCGGCGCCCGGATGTCGACCGCCGCCGCGGTCGCGCTCGCGCTCAACGAGTCCGACGATCGCCGCCGTCCGCCGCAACACCTCGCCGAGGCCGCCGAGCAGCACGGGCAGGAGACGTTGACCAAGCGGGAACACGAGATCAGCATTCTCGTCGCGCAGGGCCTCACCAATCGCGAGATCGCCGCCCGCCTCGTGATTTCCGTGCGCACCGCGGAGAAGCATGTCGACCACATCATGTCGAAGCTGGGCTTGGCCAACCGGACGCAGATCGCGGCCTGGGTCGCCGACATGCGCAATCCGGGGTGATCGCGCGCAGTTGCCATCCCGCCACCTCACGCGCGACGTCGAAACCCGCGCCACGCAGGTGCTCGGTGACGGCCTCGAGCAACTCGCCCGCCTGACGGGCCCCGCCCGGCGTTCTGATCACCGCACCGCGAGCGACGCCCGCCCGCACCGCGTCCGCGATCAGTCCCGCGAGTAGCCGCGGAGACGAGGAGAAGGCCAGCTCCGATCCCCCCGCGGTCGCGGTGGTGTCGATGCGCAGAATCGGCACCGCGCCGTCGCCCATCCGGTGGGCAAGGACCGCGGCGTCGCGCAGGTTGTCGGCGTCCAGGAGTTGGGGGCCGACATCGTCGCGGGTGGTCGTGCGCTCGAATCCCGGTTCGCCCTCGGCGCCGACGGCGAACAACACCACCGCCGGGCGCACCGGGCGACGCGCTCGGCCGTGCTCGTGGCCCGAGCCGTTGGAATCTGTCGTCATGGCGATCACTCCCGAACACGAACGGATTTTCCGGTTACCCGAAATCCTCGGCTCGGGGCCGTGCCCTGCCATCCGTAATGGTACGTATTCCACTACGAATTCCGCGTCGTTCGTGCGGAAATCCGGCCCCGATCGTGCTTACTCTGACTGTGGTCGGAATCCGGTGGGACACCGACTCTGTCGGAGGAGAATATGAATCAGATATTTCCGCGCGGGCGGCGCTGATGCCCGAGCACGCTTTCGCCGACTGGCACACCCACGTGTATCTGCCCGAGCATCTGGGGCCGGTGTGGACCGACCGCGGCACCGAACTCGTGGGCCGCCCGGGCTTCGGCGCCGCCGACCTCGACGAGCACACCCGGGTCATGAAGGCCTCCGGGGTGGATCGGTTTCTCGTTCTCGGTCTGCAGGTGGCGCGCATCGGGATGAAGGTGCCCAACGACTTCGTGGGCGGATATCTCGACGCCAACCGCGACCACGCGATCGGGGTCGGCAGCGTCGATCCCACCCAACCGGGCGCCGCCGCCGAACTCCGCCGCGCGGTCACCGAGTACGGACTGCACGGGGTGAAATTGTCGCCGCCCTATCAGGGCTTCCACCCGCATTGCGAGGAAGCGTACGAGGTGTATCGGACGGCCGCCGACCTCGGAATTTTCCTGATGTTCCATCAGGCGAGTGTCTTCGCGCCCGACGGATGCAATGAATTCGCTTATCCGACGCTGCTGGACAAGGTTGCCAGGGAATTCCGCGACACCAATATTCTCGTCGCCCATTTCGGTAAGCCGTGGATGAACGAGACGGTCGAACTGATGATGAAGAACCGCAACGTCTTCGCCGACGTGTCGACCCTGCCGATCAAGACCTGGCAGCTCTACAACGGCCTGCGGCTGGCGATCGAGGGCCATGTGACCGACCGGCTCGTGTTCGGTTCGGACTTCCCGTCGTTCGATCCCCGCGAGGCCGCCGACCAGTTCCTGGCGATCTCGGAACTGGAGATGCCGCTGCCCATTCCGCGCGCGGTGGTCGAGGACATCCTCTATCGCCGCCCGCTCGACCTGATCCTGCACTGACATCGACCGCACGAAGGACGCTCATGATCGACCATCTGAATCCCGCTGCCCTGGGCGACTATTCGGCCAGCGGGCTCTCCTCCGGAACCGCGTCGGACACCTTCGTCTACGCCGCCGGACTGGCGATGGATCCGGCCACTATGCGACGCCGCGCCGACGCCGGCACCGTCGCCGAGGAGACCCGCATCTGCCTGGAGAACATCGCCACGATTCTGGCCGAGGTCGGCCTGGGCCTCGGCGACGTGGTGAAGACGACCTGTTACCTGCGCGACGAGTCCTACCGCGGCGAGTTCATCGCGGCCTACAAGGGCGTCTTCGGCGCCGGGCCGTACCCGGCTCGCTGCACCTTCGTCCTCGGCATCGCCTCCGATCTGCGGGTTCAGATCGAGGCCGTCGCCGTGCGGCCGGACTCGCGATGACGCGCGCGGGCAAGGAGCGGAAATGATCGACCAGCACCTGTTCAAGAAGATCATGGCGTGCGCCCCGGGGCCCGCGACGATCGTCACCGCCACCGGGACGGACGGCCGCCCCCAGGGACTCACCGTCTCGGCGGTGTGTTCGGTATCGCTGGATCCGCCGCTCGTCCTGGTCTGCCTCGACCTGGGATCCAACACCCTGACGGCGGTGCGGGCGAGCAACGCGTTCACGGTCAACTACATCGCCGACGGCCGCGAACATGTCGCCCTCGATTTCGCCGTCAAATCGGATTCGAAGTTCGACGGTCACACCTGGACGCGGCCGGCGGGGGCGGTCGGGGGTCCGATCCTGACCGATCACTGCGCCGCGTACGCCGCGTGCCGGGTCGAGCGGATCGTCGCCGCCGGTGATCACGTGATCGTCGTCGGAGCGGTCGTCGAGGGCGATGTCGGTGATCGGCACGCGCTGGCGTACGCGCGGCGCGCGTTCTTCACCGGAGCCGTGCGTGATGCCGACCGAATGCGAAATCCACTGTAGCTCAAGGCATTACGCGACGCGCGGTGCGCGCCCGACCGCTACGTACGGTCGAGAATACGTAGCGAATACGTAAAAGCCCGCTCGTGCGACCGCGGTGCGGACGGCGATTCTGATCATCCGCCGCCGAGAACCGAACAATCCGCCACCACCTCGGAGTAACCATGGAATTGGATCTTCTCTACGCCCTGACCAACCGTTCGGGCACCCAGAGCTGGCACGACATCCTGCTCGAGACCCGCCGCCACACCGACATGGCCGAACGGCTCGGATTCGACCGAATCTGGTTGGGCGAGCACCATTTCGACGTCGACGGCACCGACGCCAGCCCCAACCCGATCATGCTCGCCACCGATCTGGCGGCGCGCACCGAGCGGCTGCGGTTCGGTATGGCCGCGGTGTCGCTGACGCTGTGGCATCCGCTGCGCGTCGCCGAGGATCTGGCGCTGCTCGACCACTTCAGCGACGGGCGGCTCGATGTGGCGTTCGGCCGTGGCATCCTGCCCATCGAGGTCATGAACCTCAATCCCGCGGCCGACCGCTGGAACGGGTCGGACACCAGTCAGGCGATCTTCGACGAGAATCTGGCCATCGTCCGCAAGATCTGGACCGAGGACCGCTTCAGCTGGCAGGGGCCGCGCTACACCTTCCCCGAACCGGGCACCAAGTTCATCCACTCGCCGGGCGCGCCGATGCCGGAGGGCTGGGTCGACGACGACGACAATCTGATCGCTTTCGGCATGACGCCCAAGCCTTTCCAGCAGCCCATGCCGCCGCTGTTCGCCGTCACCGAATCGATGCAGGGCTTCCTCGGCGCGGCGCGCAAGGGAATTCGGCCGATCACCTGGTACCCGACCGGAGGTGTGCTGCGCAACCTGTTCGACAGCTACCGCCACGAGGTCGGCTCGCTGACCGGTGCGACACCCGCCCTCGGCGCGGGCTGCGGCGTCCTGCGCCTGACCTGTCTCGCGAAAACCGATGCCGAGGCGCGTCGTATCGCGGAGCCGGCGGTCCTGGAATTCTTCGAATTCCTCTGTCGTGTACGGGGAATCGGCGTGTGGCTGGACGCCGGCGAGGACCCCGCCGATCCGCGCTTCCGCGAGATGGACCCGTGGGAGCTGCTCATGGAACGCGACCATCTGCTGATCGGCTCACCGGAGAGCGTGACCGAGCGGATGTCGCGCCTGACCCGCTCGCACGGCATCCAGCACTGGCTGTTGCAGATGGGCTTCCCCGGCATCGCCGCGCCGGACGTGGACCGCTCGCTCGAACTGTTCGCGGCCGAGGTCATGCCCGAGTTGCGCAAGCTCGACCCCTCCCTCGATCCCGTCGGCTGACCCTCGAACAGGAAGCGAACACCGTGACCGAATACCTCAATCCCTGGAATCTGCCCTACCCGAACTTCGGCATGACCCCGGGCGTGGCCACGAAGGACTACGTCTTCGCCGGGGGTATGGCCCTCGACCTGGACACGCTGCGGCGCAAACCGGAGGCCGACACCATCGCCGACGAGACGAGGATCGCGCTGGCGGAGGTCGAGGCGCTGCTCGCGGCCGCGGGCTGCACCCTGCGCGACGTCGTCAAGACGACCTGCTATCTGAGCGACGACTCCTATCGCAAGGAGTTCTGGGAGACCTACACCGAAATCTTCGCACCCGGACCGTATCCCGCCCGCACGACCTTCGTGGTCGGCATCGCGGGGGGCTGCCGGGTGGAGATCGACGTGATCGCCGTCCGCCCCCACTGACCCCGACCCCCCTCGCCCGTGGGCGAGATTCGAACCAGAAAAGGAAGTCCCGCAATGGAATTCGGCATCTTCATTCCCAGCGCGCGCAACGGCTACATCATGTCCGAGACGTCGCCGCAGTACTCACCGACCTATGACCACATGCGCGAGATCATCCAGACCGGGGAGCGCAACGGCTTCTCCTTCGCGCTGTCGCTGTCGTGTCTGCGCGGCCACGGCGGCACCACCGGATTCTGGGACGACGCCCTGGAGTCGATGACCCAGATGGCCGCGCTGGCGCGGGACACCACGTCGATGAAGCTGATCGGCTCGGTCAACATCCTGGCCATCCATCCCGCCATCGCGGCCCGGATGGCGATGACCATCGACTCCATCAGCGACGGCCGGTTCTCGCTGAACATCGTGCCCGGCGGCTGGCATCCGCGCGAACTCGAGGTGCTCAAGGTGTGGCCGGGCTACGAGTACAACGACTACCGGTGGCAGTACGCGGGCGAATACTGCCAGGTGGTGCGCGAGCTCTGGGAGAACGGCGTGACCAACTTCCAGGGCGAGTACTTCCAGTACGAGGATCTGCGGATGGGCCCGAAACCGGAGCGCCACATCAACATCGTGTGCGCGGGCGCCTCCGACGACGCCATCAAGTTCACCACCCGCTACGCCGACTACTCGTTCCGGCTGGCCTGGGGCGGACAGCAGGCGCTCGAGGAGGTGGTCACCCGGTTCCGCGCGCAGATGGACGAGGCGGGCCGCACGATCAAACCCTATGTCGCGCTCGGCGTGGTGATCGGAGACACCGACGAGGAAGCCGAGGCGCAGTTGCAGGACTACATCGACCACGCCGACGTGGCGGCCATCGAGTACATGGTCAGCGGCGCGGTCACCGATACCGCCAAGGGCGGGACCTCGGAAATCCTGGCGAGCATGGATCGCAAAGGGGCGGTGCAGATGTCGACCGACTTCATCACCGGATCGCCGGAGAGCATCGCCCGCCAGCTCGACGAATGGGCCGCCATCGACGGCGTCGCCGGTTACATGCTGATCTTCCCGGACTACGTGCGCGATATCGAACGCATGGGCCGGGAGGTCTTTCCCCGCATGAAGAGTTTCACCCCGCTCACCGTCCCCGCCTCGGCGTAACCGCCGCCACCCCTCGCGAGTCCCCACGACAAGGACGTACCAGGCATGACCACCACATTGTTCTCGCAAGACCTGCGCAGCCGGGTCGGCGAAGCCCAACAGATGTTGATCGGCGGTGAGTGGGTGCGGGCCGCGTCGGGCCGGACCCTCGCGGTCGAGGATCCCGCGACCGGAGACGTGGTCGCGCACGCTCCGGCGGGGGACGCCGAGGACGTCGAGCGGGCGGTCGCGGCCGCGCACGCCGCGCTGCGGGGGCCGTGGCGGCGCATCACACCGCAGGAGCGCGGCAAGATCCTGTGGCGCCTGGCCGATCTGGTCGAAACCCACGCCCGGGAACTGGCCGAACTCGAATCACTGGACGCCGGAATGCCGATCGGGGAGGCGCGCTACGTCGATGTCGCCCTGTCGATCGACATCCTCCGGTATTACGCCGGGTGGCCGACGAAGATCACCGGTGACACCATCCCGGTGTCGTTCCCGCCGACGATGGGCGGTGCGTATCACGCCTACACGCTGCGGGAGCCGGTCGGCGTGGTGGCCGCGGTGGTGCCGTGGAATCTGCCGCTGCTGATGGCGGTCAAGAAGATCGCCCCGGCGCTGGCGACCGGAAACACCGTCGTGGTGAAGCCGGCCGAACAGACGCCGCTGTCGATCGCGCTGCTCGCGCGGCTGGGACTCGAGGCCGGAATTCCCGAGGGCGTCCTCAACTACGTCACCGGATACGGCGAAACCGTTGGGGCGGCGCTGGTCCGGCATCCGCGGGTGAGCAAGGTCAGTTTCACCGGATCGGTGGCGACCGGTAAGACGATCGCCTGGGCGGCCACCGATACGCTCAAGCGGGTTTCCCTGGAACTCGGCGGCAAGTCGCCGAACATCATCTTCGACGACGCGAATCTGGATGCCGCGATCCCGTCCGCGGCGCTGGCGATCTTCGCCTGCCAGGGTGAGAGTTGTATCGCGGGTTCGCGGCTGTACGCGCAGCGCGGCGTCTTCGACGAGGTCGTCGCCGGGCTGGCCGAGCGCGCCCGCGCGATCCGGCTGGGTCCGGGGCTGGACGCCGGAACCGAGATGGGGCCGTTGATCTCGGCCGAACATCGCGACAAGGTTCTCGGCTACCTCGAACTCGGCCGGGAAGAGGGAGTCGAGATCGCCGCGGGCGGCGGCCGCCACGGCGATCGGGGGTACTTCGTCGAACCCACCGTCCTCACCGGTGTCCGCGCGCAGTCGCGGCTGTCGCGGGAGGAGATCTTCGGGCCCGTGCTCTCGGTGGTGCCGTTCGACACCGAGGACGAGGTGCTGGAGTTGGCCAACGACACCCACTTCGGACTCGGCGCGGGCGTGTGGACGCGCGATCTCGGCCGGGCCCACCGCATGGTCGGGGAGCTCGAATCCGGTCAGGTGTGGGTGAACTGCTATCAGGCCGTCGATGCCGCCCTGCCGTTCGGTGGTTACAAGCAGTCCGGCTGGGGCCGGGAGACCTGCAAGGAGAACCTCGACGAATATCTCGAGCTGAAGACCGTAGTCCTGGGTCTCTGAGGCGAATCGCGATGAGGACCTACGACTACATCGTCGTCGGAGGCGGCAGCGCGGGGTGTGTCCTCGCGGCCCGGCTCAGCGAGAATCCCGACGTCTCGGTGCTGCTGCTCGAGGCGGGCGGCACCGAGCGGCGGCCCGACGTCGCGACCGCCGCGGCCTGGCCGACCCTGCTGGGCAGCGACGCCGACTGGGGTTACGCCACTGCGCCGCAACGGGTTTCGGGGCGAAGCCTGCCCGCGCCCCGCGGTCGTGTGCTCGGCGGATGTGGATCGATCAATGTGATGGCGCATCTGCGCGGGCATCGCCTGGACTTCGACGGCTGGGCGCGGGCCGGTGCCGAGGGCTGGGATTACGAATCCGTCCTTCCGTACTTCCGGCGCAGTGAGGACGTTCCCGACGGCGATCCCCGCTACCGCGGTCGCGGGGGACCGCTACGGCCGCAACCGATTCGGACGCCGCATCCGCTGACCACGGCGCACGTCGAGGCCGCGCGCCGGGCCGGGCACAAGGTCGCCGACGATCTCAACGACGGCGACCTGCTCGGCGCGGCCTGCCACGATCTGCTGATCGAGGACGGCATTCGGCAGAGCACGGCGACGGCCTATCTGCGCCCGGCGATCGGGCGCGCCAATCTCACCGTCGGCACCGAGGCGGTGGTGCACCGGCTCGTCCTGCGCGGAACGCGATGTCTCGGTGTCGAGTACGTCCGGGACGGCCGCCGCGTCGAGGTCCGGGCCGCGGCGGAGGTCGTGCTGTGCGCGGGTGCGGTCGCTTCGCCGCACCTGTTGATGCTGTCGGGAATCGGTGCGGCGCAGTCGCTTTCGGCGCTGGGTATAGCGCCGGTCGCCGATCTGCCCGAGGTGGGCCGGAACCTGCGCGATCACATCATGCTGGCGGGAGTGCGGGTGCGGGCGCGGCGCCCGCTGCCGCCACCGAGCGGCAACTACGCCGAATCGACCGTCTTCCTCACCACGGACGCCGCGCAGCGACGGCCCGAAATCCAGCTCGTCCAGCTCCAGATCGACTATCACCTGCCCTGGCAGGAGCCCGCGGGCAACGCGTTCGCCCTCGGCATCGGCCATATGCGTCCGCGCAGTCGCGGCGAGATCCGCCTGGCATCCGCCGATCCGGAGGCGGCGGCCGTCATCGATCCGCGATATCTGGACGAGGACAACGACATCGAACAGTTGGTGGCGGGTGTCGAAGCCGCCGACCGGCTGGTACGCACCGGCGCCTTCGACGAATGGGAGACCACGTCGGACACGGCGAACCTGCTGCGGCTGGACGCCCGGGAACTGCGGCGGGCGATTCGCGATTCGGTGAGCAGCTTCTTCCACCTGTCGGGAACGTGCCGCATGGGTTCGGACGCGGGCGCGGTCGTCGATCCGCGCCTGCGCGTGAACGGCATCGAGAACCTTCGAGTGGCGGACGCGTCGGTGATGCCCGACATCGTCTCCTGCAATACCAACGCGGCGACCGTGATGATCGCCGAAAAGGCCGCGGACCTGCTGCGGACCACCGGCACGACCGAGGAGTGACATGACCTTTCCACCAATGGATTCGATCGCGGCCCACCTGATCGACGGGCAGTGGCGCGGCGGCGGGGGAACCGAGACCATCGAGGTCTTCGATCCCGCGACCGGAACACGTATCGCGGAACTGGCCCCGGCCTCCCTCGCCGACGCCGACGCGGCCGGGGCGGCCGCCGAACGCGCCTTCGTCGAATGGAGTGCGCGTCCGCTACAGGACCGGGTGCGGTTTCTCTATCGCATGAAGGCGCTGCTCGAGCAGAACACCGAGGCTTTGGCCCGGGTGATCACCAGCGATCAGGGCAAGACCCTCGACGAGGCTCGCGGTGAGGTCGGGCGTGCCGTCGACTTCCTCGAGACCGCCATTGCCGCGCCCATGCTCTACCACGGCGAGAACATCAATGTCACCACCGGTCTGGACGCCCGGCGGGTGCGGGAACCGCTGGGCGTCTGTGTGGCGGTGACCCCGTCGAACTTTCCGGTGATGAATACCGTGCAGTTCTCGGCGTGGGCGCTGGTCACCGGAAATACGTTGATCATCAAGGCTTCCGAACAGGATCCGATCGCCTCCAGCGCGGCGATCCGGCTCCTCCAGGAGGCCGGACTTCCGGCCGGCGTGCTGAATCTCGTGCACGGGCGGGCCGACGTGGTCAAACATCTGATCGCCCATCCGGCGGTGCGCGCGGTCTCCTGCATCACGTCGTCGCCGACGGCCAAGGCCATCTACGAATCCGCCGCCGCGGCCGGTAAGCGGGTGCAGGCCAATGGCGGCGCGAAGAACCCGATCGTCGTCGCCCCGGACGCGGACCTGGATCGGGCCGCGGCGGGCATCATCTCCTCCGCCTACGGGATGGCGGGGCAACGCTGCCTGGCGGGCAGCCGCGTCATCGTGATCGGCGACGTCTACGACGAACTGCTGAAAAGGGTTGTGGCCCTGGCGGAGCGGATCGTCGTCGGCAGCGGCCGGGACGAGTCCGTCACGATGGGACCGGTGGTGAGCGCGGCCAGCCGCGATCGCATTCTGGCGGCGCTGCGGGAAGCCGAGGACCTCGGCGCGACGGTCGTTCTCGACGGCCGGACGGTGAAGCCCACCGGCGGCGCCGAGACCGAGGGGGGCTATTTCATCGGACCGACGATCGTCACCGGACTCGACCCGCGGCATCCGGTGGAGCGGCGCGAACTGTTCGGCCCCGTGGTGGTCGCGCATCGGGTGGAATCCCTCGATGCGGCGATCGACCTGTCCAACGACACCGAATTCGGCAACGCGGCAACGATTTTCACGACCTCCGGCGCCACGGCGGCGGAGTACGAGCGCCGGGTGCGGTCCGGCAATGTCGGTATCAACGCCTTCCCCGCGCCGCCCGCCAACGTGACGATGGGCGGATACGGGGCGTCGTTCTACGGCGATTCCCATGTCTGCGGCGCGGCGCCGCTGGACTTCTTCACCGATCAGAAGCTCGTGGTCTCGCGGTGGTGAACCGGATCGCCGGTCGAGGACCGATCAGTTCTGCTCGGTGATCGTGACGACGGTGTCCACACCGGGTCTGTCGATGCCCGGCGACGCGGGGTCGTCGGGTATCGAGATGTGGAGTCGGCCGTCGCGGTCGGCAGGGACGACCTCGGTGCTCGTGCGGTGCGGGTTGCTGATCGTGACGCGGTACGCGGCGGCGGGGGTGTAGCGGGCCGCGGTGGTCACCGAGGCGGAAGTTGTTGAGGTGAGGGTGAATCCGCTCGCGCTCACCCCGCCGAGGGTGGCGAATTCGAGGGTGTCGCGGTGTGCGGTGACCTCGTATCCGTAGATATCGAAGTGCGGTTCCGCGGCGGTGAAGGTGAACGGTTCGGGCGGTGGGGCCGGGTGCGCGAAGGTCGCCATCAGGCCGGGGACGTGGTCGGCGAGATCGCGTCGCCAATACGGCCACGAGTGCGCGCCGCCGCCGTAGTCGTGCCATTCGTGCGCGATGCCCAGCGCCGTCAGGCGCCGATGCAGGCTGACGCTCTGCGGGTGGACGGTATCGGACTCCGGTGGGTCGGGCTCGCTGTTGTACGGGCCCGGACTGCCGTCGCCGGTGTACAGCTCGAGGTGCGTACCGCGCAGGTTGTCGGCCAGATCCCACGGATTGTGTGCGCGCCAACGGATTTCCTGGGTGGCGCGCGGTCCCCAGAGGCTGCCCGGAACGGGCTTGTCGAGATAGGACAGCCATTCGTCGACGGTGGCCCCGCTGCCTTCGGGGATGTTCGAGTCGACCACACCGGAGAAGGACGCGGCGGAGACGAAACGGTCGGGGTGGCGGGCGGCGTAGCTCATCGCCCCGAATCCGCCCATGGACAGCCCGGCCACCGCGTGCCCGGCGCGTCCGGGCACCGTGCTGTAGTGCTCGTCGATCCACGGCAGCAACTGGCCCATGTGGTAACTCTCCCAGCGTGGATTGCCGCCGCGGCCGTTGTTGTACCAGTCGCTGTAGAAGCCGCCCATGCCGGAATCGGGCATGACCACGATCAGTGGCGCGTCGCCGACGATCCGCTCGGCGTCACCCTTGCCGGGATCGGTCCAATCCCGCGCCTGGGGCGGGAGATTGCAGCATCCTTCGAGCAGGAGCAGCACCGGATAGCGACGGGCCGGGGAATAGCCGACGGGTAGCAGGACGCGCACGAAGGTCGGCGCGTCGAGGGCGGGTGTGGTGAAGACCAGTTCGTGCAGGCGAGGGTCGACCGTGGTGTCGGAGCGAAGGGTGAGAGCGTCGCCGCTCGCGGGCGCGGCCGTCGCGGGGACCGTGGCGAACAGCGCCAGACACAGGCCCATGAGCAGCGGGCGAATCATCCGGGGAGACAATGGGATTCCTCGATTCATCGAGCGTTATCCGGTCGGGAGCAGGTCGCCGAGGTCGATGGCATCGGCCAGGGCGCGCATTCCGGCCGGGTTCGGATGCAGTCCATCGCCGCTGGAGAGGGCGGGGTTCCAGTGCTCGGGGTCGGCGGGATCGGTTGCGGCCGTGGCGAAGTCGATGATGCCGTCGAAGAGGTGCTGGTGGCGGATCCAGGCGTTGACGGTGTCGCGGACGGGTGCGTTGGTGGTGTATCCGGGCCCGTACAGGACGCTGCCCGCGGTGGGGGTGAGGGTCGCGACGAGAACCCGGATGTGGTGGCGGTGCAGGGTGTCGGCGATATCACGGTAGGCGGCGATGATCTCCTCGGCGGGCACGCCGGTTCCGACATCGTTGACGCCTTCGAACAGGATCACGGTTCCCACATTCGGTTCGCCGAGCACGTCGCGAGTCAGGCGGGTGGTGGCGGCCTGGCCCTGGACGGCATTGCCGTCGCGGTCTCGGCTGACCTCGTTGCCGCTGATACCGGCATTGACCACGCTCGTCGGGAGGCCCGCGGCGGCCATCCGCCGCGCGAGGAGGTCGGGCCAGCGGGTGTCGGTGCCGGGCAGCGTCACACAACAGTCGGTGATCGAATCACCCAGCGCCACAACCGTTTTCTTCGTCGGCGGCGACGTCACGTCGACACCGGTGACGAAATACCAGGACGGGGTCGGGACCGTGAAGGCGGTCGCATCGATGTCGGCCGCGTGGTCACCCGCGCCCGGGAGAGTCAGGTAGGAGATCGTCATCGCCATCGTGTGCACGGTCGGTTCGGCCGGTGGTCGTGGCGCGTAGAAGCTGATCGCCAGATATCCGTCGGCGGGCACCGGGACGGGAACGGGGTCGGAGTAGATGTCGCCGCCGGGCGGGACAGCGATCGAATTCCCACCCGAAAAGTGCACCGGCACAATGGTTTCGGGTTGCAGGGCGGCGACCGGCCGCGCACCGACCGGGACCGCCGCGTGGACGTCGGAGAGGATCATCGGGGCGGTGCCGAACGCGTTGCCGAACCGGATGCGCGCGACCGTCCCGCCGATCGTGGTGTGCACGAGCATGCGGTAGCTCTGGCGTTCACCGAGAGCGGCCGTCTGCCACGACCGCGGCTGCTGCGCGGCGGCTTCCCACGTGCCGACCCAGTGTTGCGGTTGCTGGGCGGTGCCGGGCCCGGCGGAGGTGAATTGCGCGGTCACGAGCAGTGCGCCTGTGAGAGCGCGAATCACCGTGCGGGCGAGAGGGTTTCCGCGGCGAGGCGTCATCGACGCCGCCCGTTATCGGGGCAGTCGTCGCCCGCGGGCGCCGAAGGCGGACCGGCGACTCCGTCGAGGTTGTAGCCGAGCACCCGGTAGCAGCGCGGGGCCTGCGCATCGGTGTCGGTCCACCCCTCGGCGGCATCGGTGGCGCAGTGCTCGCAGATCGTCGTCCAGGAATCCTCGGTCAGGCGTTGCACCGTGTAGTCGGGGGCCCCGGCCGCACCCTCGAACAGGACGGTCCGATCGGTGACGGAGCTGATGGCGGGGGCGGGCACCGGCCGGTGCGGCGGCGGCGCCGGGTAACCGGCCATCGCGAAGGCGTGCGCACGCAGCAGCTGTGCCCGCGCGGCCATATCGGCGGCGTCGTGGGAGGCGGTGGTGCGGCCCGTGTAGTACAGCGCCCACCAGTTGCCGTCCTCGCCCCACTCGCAGGTGGGGGAGCAGCCGGTATCGGCCGGGATGGGCTGCCAGCCGTGACCGTTCGCGTGCGCCTGGAGGGCCCAGAAGTTGTCACCGGCGATATTCGGATCGGACTCCAATCCGATGAGGAAGTCGCGCAACGCCGCTCCGGTGGCGAAATCGGTGCGGTCCCAGCCGAATTCGATCGGCACGAACACCTTTCCGGCCGCGGCGACCTGGGCGGCCTTGTCGTGCAGCGCACCGGCGTCGCCGTCGACGCGGTTGCCGCCGGAGACGATCGGCAGCCAGTGCGGGTAGTACTCCGCGGCGTACACGTCGACATTCGGCAGTCGCAGCGCCGCGTCGGTGACGAATCCGTCGCCACCGCCCAGGCTGATATTGACGAACAGCTGCCGGGAATCGATCGAGTGGAAGTAGTCGGAGACGGTGCGCAGCCAGTCCTCCACCACCGGCGTGGGTACCCCGTCGAGCAGATCGAGGTTGTTGCCGTCGACCCAGCCGACGAAGGTCGGATCATCGCGATAGGCCAGCCCGGTGAGCGGATTGACGTGTTCCAGAACGGCTTTCATGTGCCGCTCGTAGTCGCCGATGATTCGCGGATCGGTGAAGAACGCCTGCCCGCAGTCGGGGCGCTGCCGCCAGGTGCAGTACCAGTCGTGGCTGTCGGCCGAGGGCGAGTTCTGGTCCGGGGCGGGGTTGCCATTGGCGTCGCCGGAGAATTCGCCGATCAGTTTGAGGCCGTGGGCGCGCGCCTTGGCCACCACCTTGTCCATCTGGGCGAAGGCGGCCGGATTGAATTGTCCCGCAGCCGGTTCCAGGCAGGAGGGGCAGCCGATCGTATCGCCGAGCGTCTGGGAGCGGAGGACGGTCGCGCCCATCTCCCGGGCGGTCGCGAAGGCGTCGTCGATCTCGTAGTCGCTGGGATAGCGCGCACTGTCCGGCGGCGTGGCGGGGGACGGATTGGGGCCGTAGTTCGCGAGACCGAGCCATTCGACATTCGCTCCGGCGAAGCGGAACGGGCGTCCGTTCAGGCTCAACGCCGACCCGTCGCGCTCGACGAAGCCGTCCCGGAACTGCTCGGCCGACACCCCCGCCACGGGTGAATCCGTCTCGGCGCCAGCCATTGTCGGCGAGACCGCCGCTATGCCGAGTATCGCGACTGCCATGCGGAGGACGTACCGGAGACGCACCATGAACTCCTGTTCGTTACATCTATCAAAAATGTAACGTGATGGAGCATCGGCGTCAATCTGTAACATTCGGATACGTTTGGCTACGATGTTCCGCATGGCGCGAGAGAACGCGGAGTCCCCGACCCTGGCCTATCTGCACGCCACCGGTCAGCGGGACGCGTCGCCGCGTGCCACACCGGCTCATGCCCTGGCCGCCGCGCGGCGGCGCTTCCTGGCCGGTGAACGTCTCGAAATGGGTGATCTCGCAACGGAATTGGGGGTCTCCCGCACCACGCTGTATCGATGGACGGGCGACCGCGATCGGCTGTTGGCCGATGTCGTCTGGCTGGAACTGCGGGCCCTCCTGGAGCGTGCGGTCGCCGCGGCCAGCGGGCGCGGGCTGGCCCGATTGGAACGGGGCATCACCTGGTTCCTCGACGCCTGCGCGAACGCCCAACCGCTGCACGCGCTTCTGGCCAACGAGGGTGAGCGCGGCGTGCGAATGCTCACCGACCTCACCGGCCCGATCCGTCCCCGACTGGTCGAATCGCTGACCCGCGCGATCGAGCGGGAAGTCGCCGACGGCGGCTATCGCCCCCCGGCACCGCCCGCGACG
Organism: Nocardia sp. NPDC004068; assembly: GCF_042874315.1. Lineage (NCBI taxonomy): Bacteria > Bacillati > Actinomycetota > Actinomycetes > Mycobacteriales > Nocardiaceae > Nocardia > Nocardia sp. NPDC004068. Next base: position 75,272 of record NZ_JBIAMW010000011.1, on the reverse strand, counting down.
CTCGCGGACGGCATCGTCGCGCTCGGTGAGCGCTATCTGCACAACGGCGGCGATCCGACGCTCAATCCCGATCCGGCGACCGCGCACACGATGATCTCGTTGTTGCTGCGGGAGGATTCGATCGGGCCGGTGGGCGACGAATGAAGGGTGCTTCCAACGGGTTCGGGTAGGGCGGATGTCCAAATCCCTGGACACTCGGGTGCGGCGGCGGTGCGTAGCTTCGCTGAGTGCAGAGGCTCACCATCGTTCTCAGCGGTTGACCTTCTCCTGACCGAGATGGCGGTCCTCTGTGCCCTGTGCGCACTGTGGCGCACCGGAATTACGGAGGTCGATGTGCTCGTCAAGACAGTTCACGTGGTGCGAGGTCTGGTGGCGGGGGTGGCGGCGTCCGTCGTCGTCGCCTCCGGCGGTTGGTCCGGGCCGGCTCTCGCGGACGCACCGGATCACTACCTGGTCATCGCGGGTGCGGCATCGTCGAATATCGAAGTGCTGCGGGTGGACGGCGGTGGTGCCCTCGCCGCGGTGAGCGGATCACCGTTTCCCGCGGGCGTGGGCGCGTTGTCGCTGACCGCTACGCCGGATGGCCGCACGATCTATATCGCGCATACGGTTTCGGGTTCGATCAGCGGCTATCGGATGGGCTCGGACGGCGCCCTGACCCGCATTCCCGGCGCACAGCTCGACTTGGGCACGCCCGCAGTGGGTTTCGCGATCAGCGCCGACGGGTCGCGCATGTTCGCCGCCGTCGGCGGGGCGACGAACGAAGTTCGTTCCTACCGGATCGACGCGTCGGGAGCGCTGACGCCGACGGGTGCACCGGCCACGCTGGTGCCCGGGATCAGCGGGTTGACGATGCCCACCTTGTCACCCGACGAGCGTTATCTCTTTCTCGCCAGCTGGCTCGATATGACCGTGTCCAGCTACGCCGTGCAACCCGACGGTGGCTTGCGGGCGGTCGGTGGTCCGGTGTTCGCCGGGATGCAGCCGACCCTGCACGGTGTCACCCCCGACGGCCGGTTCCTCTATGTCAGCAACGAGGCCAGCGACGGGGTGGCGGGATTCGCGATCGGCGACGACGGCAGCCTCACGCCGACACCGGGCTCACCGTATCGGGTCGGGTTCCTTCCGCACGGTGTCGTGTTCACCCGCGACGGTCACCGCCTCTACGTTCCCGCATCCATGGGCGATTCGATCGGCGGCTTCACCATCGGAGCCGACGGCGCACTGAGCCCCCTGCCCGGCTCGCCCTACCCCGCCCCGGTCGGCACGCTTCCGGGCCGGGTGATCCTGGACGAGGCCGACGGGCGGCTGTTCCTCATCGACGCCCTGACCGTGCACGGCACCACGCAGGTCCACTCCTACGCGATCCGTGCGGACGGCGGGCTGGCTCCCTCGGGCGACCCGGTGACCGATACGGGACTCGTGTTCTCCGATGGGCCGGACGCGGTTCTCACCGGGGAGCGGTAGGCGCTGTCCGAGAGGTTCTCGGCGGGAGTGTGATTCAATACACAAAGCATTATATAAAAGATAGTTCTCGTGGTGTCTCCCGCCGGGTGGACCGAACTAGCGAAAGGGGTTGCCGCAGTGGGCAATCTGCTCGAAGGCAAGGTGGCCGTGATCACGGGAGCCGCCAGCGGTATGGGTCTGGCCACGGCGGAATTGTTCGTCGCGCACGGCGCGAAGGTGGTCCTCGCCGACATCCAGGAGGGGAAGGGGAAGGCCGCCGCCGCGCGGCTGGGCGCCGCCGCCCGGTTCGAGCACACCGACGTCACCGCGCCCGAGCAGGTGCGGGCGCTGGTCCGGACGGCGGTGGCCGAGTTCGGCCGGCTCGATGTCATGTTCAGCAATGCCGGTGCGGCGGTTGACCTTTCGCCCGTCAGCGAACTCACTCCCGAGGGGCTGGATCGCACGCTCGCGCTGAATCTGCACGCCCACGTGGCCGCCCACAAGTACGCGGTCGAACAGTTCCGCGCGCAGGGCACCGCCGGCTCGATCATCACGACCGCGAGCGTCGCCGCCCTCGAGGCGGGCTGGAACGGCGCCGCGTACTCGATGGCGAAGGCGGCGGTGCTGGCCCTGGTCCGGCAGACGGCCCTGGAGAACCGAGGCACCGGAATCCGCTCCAACGCCCTCCTGCCCGGAGCGGTCCTCACCTCGATCATCACCACGATGTTCCGGATCGACCCCGAGCAGGAAACGGCGTTCCTGACCGAGGTGGGCGCTGCCATCGGCGGCGAGACCCTCATCGGCCGCGCGGGCACGCCGGAGGACATAGCGAACGCGGCCCTGTTCCTCGCCAGCGATCTGTCGGGGTGGATCACCGGCGTCGGCCTACCCGTCGACGGCGGCGCTACCGCGGCGACCAAGGACGGCACGGTTTCGCTCATCACCGAAGTCGCCGGAAAGTTCCACGCGCGCTGAGTGACAACACGATCGGTGCGCACCCGACCGGCAGTTGTAGGAGCAGACCTTCGGCAGCGAGTCGCAGAGCTTCGGCTCGGCCCCGACCGCGAGCGGCACCGGTGATGGTGATTCCGAGCGACCTGATCTGTCGCGGTGGACTTTACGACCGTTATTTCGTCGATTGCGACGCAGATCTTTCCGGGCGGAGCGCGATTGTCGATTCAACGACCGATACCGCCGCCTCCGAACGCGGGGTAGAAATCAGTTCGAAAGTATCTTCTTGCCCGGCTCGGTGGGGCACGAGAGAAATCGACTGGTCGAATCCATCCAGAATGGGGTCATGCGATGACGTGTCGCAGCAAACGAATCCTGCCCGTAATGCTGGCAGTTCTGGTGACGATGTTCACCGCGCTCGTCGTCGGCGGAGCTCGAACGGCGCAGGCGGCGCCGGCCAAGGGAGATTATCTGGTCAGCAGGTGTCTGGTGAAGGCGCTCACACCCAAGGGCGGTCCCCGTGGAGACGGATGCAGCGTATGGGGAATTCCTCAATACGCGGGTCCTCGATCGCCGCAGGACATGCCCGACAAGGTGAATGACGCGATCGGCGGGTGTGTGACCCATGGAGCCATGGAACTGGTCCTGGAGTCCGAATTCGTCCTCGAAGAGGCCGAGATTCCGGTCATCGCCGTGGGCACAGGTCTTTTCATCGCGGCCGTGGGATGCGTGTCGGGGGCGTCCGAAGCGATGAACGAGACCGCGGTCGACTCCAAAACCCCCAGCACCGACGCCAGCCTCGGCGGCCTGGATCTCAACGACTACTGCTCGCGCACCTATAACGGCGCCACCGCACACGTGAGAGACACCAACAGCGCGTTCAGTTGGGAATGCGTCCACGGCAACACCCATGCCGGCTATATCGACATCGACGCTCAATGCCAGCACCAGTACGGACCACAAGCGGTATCCGGCCTGCACGATTCCGGCAATCCCTACGCGTGGTACTGCCGTAAGAAGGGCTGACCCCCTCTGCGTTCGCTCGCCGCCGACCATACCGGTCGGCGGCCTCGCGGCGTCCGGGCGCAACTGCGCTGGGCGGCAAGCGGATCCGGCGGACAGCCAGGGTCAGGACAGGTACCTCGACGGAGTGCCGACTCGGATACCGGCGCGCTCGGCGGCGTCGAGCAGCAGGCCCAGTCCGCCTCCCTGGTAGAAACTTCGGTCGTTCACGTCGGGGTCGACGTCCAGGTCGGAGGCTGCGACCCGGTCGCCGAACAGCACAACCGCCTGCCCGGTATTGAACTGACGGCTCATCCAGATCAGACCGTCGAGCGCGAGATCGGCGCGGGCATGGAGCGCGGCGGCCCACTGCACCGTGTCGGGATAGTCGATCGCGTCGGTGTCGATCAGCTGATGATTGCGAAGTCCCAACCGCCGCAACCCGTCTCCGTGCAGACTCGCCAACCGCAGCCGACGGCGGGGAGCCAGGCGGCTGTAGGCGACTGTCCGGTACTGCTTCGACACGAGGACCGCACCCGATCCGAGGGGTAGATCGTGGAAGAGTCGTTCACCGATCGCGACGTCGACGGTATTGCCCGCGTAAAGGATCGGGACCGTCTTGCCTCCGGTATCGGCGAAGAAGCTGAAGCGGCCGGGTTTGCCCACTCCGGGGTTGAACTCACGCGGGCTCCTGCCTCGGGTATGCCCGCGATACATCTCGCGCCCCTGCGGCCAGGTTTCGATCAGCGGAGTGAGAGTCGAACCGGCGGGAGGAGCCGGGACGACGCCGGTGGTGGGAAGGCCGGACGCCACTCCGGTCCCGCGGGGTGTGGTCATTCCGCCGCCACCGCGTAGTCGGCTGCCAAAAGGACCGAATCCGGCCGTGTCAGAAGCAGATCCGCGGGCGCGCGGCCGCCGAGCCAGCCGTTGGGAGAGGCCATCCACAGCACCACCTCCCGCGCGTCCCATTCAGCGGTCAGGCGCGCGATCAGGCGCGAAACCACCGGTGGCACAGTGCCGTCCACATCGAACTGGAAACCCGGGAACACCCCGGTGCCGTCTCCTGCTGGTTCGGCCAGCCGTAGCAACCCGCCGTCGCGGACGAGTTCGTCCAGGTAGTCCTGGACGGCCGCTTCCGATCGGTGCGCCACCGAAGCCACCTCGGTTGCGGTGAGCATCCCGTACTTCTCGGAGATGGTCCGCCACGTGTCGGCCAACCGTGCGTCCGCCGCGGCGACGAGTCGCGCCGTGGCCGGGTCTCCGGCCAGCCGCACCGGATCGACGGCGGCCTCCGTTCCGTTCGCAGGCTCGGACAACCGGCTCATCACCCAGCCGAAGAACGCGCGCACCTCGACGGGGCCGGTGGCGGCGACCCGAACCACGGGAAAGCCCTCGGGCGTGGGCGCATCGATGGATACTTCGAATTCGTGCTGCGGGTGCGGGTTCGGCTCATCAGGGCCGTCGGACATTCTCAGAGAGTAGCAAGCCCACTGGAAGCGAGACGGGGTTCGCGATGAACCGAGGGGGACCGCGCGCCGAGATATCGATCGCGGAGACGATCATGGAGAGCGCCCCGGAGTGGGCGACGGACGCGGCCCGGGCTGCGGCGGCGGCAACCCCCGCAACATCTCGAACCGCCTCTGCCGCCCAACGTCTCGCGTCCGCGCGGGCATGGCTGCAGCTGGCCGAGGACAAGAGGCTCGAAAACCAGTCCCTGGACTGGGCGCAGGCGGTGCGGGTGCAGGCGTTGACCGCGATCTACTTCTGTCTCGCACTCGACTCGCTCGAGCGGTTCACCGACTGGATCACGGCGGCCGATCGTCTGGTCGCGCGGATCGAGAACGCGCCGCCCGACATCGCGCCCGAAATCCGCGCCCGAGCACACAGCATGCTTGCCATCCATCTCGACTTCACCGTCGAGATGTCCCTGACCGAGGATCCGCTCGGAACACTGAGAACCGCTGCCGCGCACGCACAGTCGGCACTCGCGGTGCCCGGCGACCAAGCACCGGCCGAAGCAATCGCCCGACGCCACAACATCATGGCGATCATCGCGCGCAACCTGGCGAAGCGCGCGCAGGGGATTCAGTGGTGGGACATCTCGGTGCGGGCCAACCGAGCCGCGGCCGGTCTCGACCCGGATGGCAGCGACTGCACGGCGCCCGGGGAGATTCCGCTGTCGATCCCTGCCGTCGAACTGGCCACCCGCTGGCAGAATCTGGCGAACGCGTACCGCTCCCGCGGAGCCGCGCTGGGCTCGATCACGGATCTCGAGAACGCCGTCGCGGCCGCCGACCAGGCGTTGCGGTTCGCTCCCCTGGGCGATCCCGCTCGCGGCGGACCGTGGATGGCACGCGCCAACGCCCTCATGTCGCTGGCCGAGCATGTCGATGCGCCACTCGAGCATGTGCGCAACGCGGTGGATGCCTTCCGGCACGCGGTGGAGTTGCCGTCGACCGGTGCCGTACGTCGACAGAAACGGTTGACTTCGCTGGGGCACGCGTTACGGCGCCTGCACGATCTCAGCACGTCGGTCGACGGCGAGGACAAGAGCCTGCTGACCGAGGCGATCACGTATTCGGCTCGTGCCGTTCGCCTGACCCGTCCGGGTGCCCAGGAACGGCCTCGGCTCGTGGCCAACCTCGCCAATGCCCTGCGAGACCGAGCACGCCTCGAGGACGATCCGCGAGAATGGCGCAGGGCGATCAGATGGTATCGCCGCGCGTTGAGCCTGTCGCAGGCCCAACCCCACAGCGCGGACAGGGATATTCCGCAGCACGAGATTCTGCTGGCCGCGGCACTCGAACTCCACCATCGTCCGGCCGGAACCCTGGATCCCGAAGCCGAGCAGCTGTTCCGGAGCGCCTTGGCCCATGCCGCGGAACTCGATGTCTCGCTGTACGTTCGGGCGGCGCGCCGCTTCGCGCGCGCATTGGTCCGTTACCACCGCGCGAAGGACGCCGTCGCCGTACTCCTGAGTGTGATCGAAAACCTCGCTGCCACAACGGATTCACGGATCCAATCGCAGCGACTGCAACTACGCTGCGAGGCGGCCGCGCTCCTGGCCGTCGCCGGTGATCCGGACGCCGCGCTCAGCATCGCGGGATGCGACGACCTCGACCCCGCCATCGTGTTGCTGCCCGGCCTCGCCGAGGGCGTAGTCCTGCGTCGCGCCCCGACCGATCGGTGGATCCTCGTCCGCTCGTCCCTGCTGACCTGGGATCGATTGCGCGTCGAACGCGACCGTTTACAGCATCGCTATCGCTCGGGTGACACCGACCGGCCCGCATCCGGCGATATCGAGAACGCGATTCTGTTCTGCCGTAACGTTTTCGGCGAGCCCACGGACAGCGACATCTCGGCACCGACCATCGCGGCCGGCCCGGCGCTCGACCTTCCGTTCCATGCCGTGACGAACTGCGTGTCACGGTCGCTGCCCACGGCCCGACCGTCGAGGAAGGCCCCGCGCGAATCGAACGGAATCATGGTCAGGGCCTCGTTCGCGCGACATCCGCAATTGCCCGGCTCGAAGATCGAACGATCGACGATGCGGCGCATCCTGGGCGCCGACCTGATCGTGCGAGAGGTACTGCCCTCGGACGACGAACCCCCCGAGGACACGAGTGCACCGATCCTGCACATCGCCGCTCATGGTGGCGAAGTCGACCGAAGACCCGCACTGAGTCTCGAGCCGGACACCTGGATAGTCCCGTCGCGGCACGAGAACCTCTGCATCCCACCGATTCTCGTGCTCACCGTCTGCCCCACCGCGTACCGGCACGAAGCGCCCTATCCGCCCCGCCGCATTCAGGACGAGCTCCTCGCCGCGGGCGCCCACGTGGTCATCTCACCTCAATGGCCGGTTCGCGACGCCGCCGCGGCGGCCTTCACCGCGGGCTTCTACCAGAATCTGCGCCGAAACGAGTTGGTACGCAATCCGATCGATGCCGCAGCCCTCGCGGTCGAGCGATCGGTGGCGGCGATGCGTTCGAGTACCGTGCGCGACCTCGAGCGGACCCATCCCGAACTCGCGATCCTGCCCGCGCTGAACGGACCAGGCGACTCCCGTCCGTTCGCCCATCCCCGCGACCACGCGACATGGGTGTGCTGGACCTGAACTGCCTCGCCCCGAGACCCGAGACCCAACCCGCGTTGCGTCCGCCCGTTGTGCGCGTTGAGCGGTCGTGCCGCTCCAGGAGCCAGCGGGGCGGTCCGAAGGTGGACGATGAATCAGCTCATCGAGAGGGCTTGTGCATCTGTGGGGAGACCTCGAGATCGGAGGTACCCGACATGGCCGACCGCTAGGTCAGGTCGCTCAAGTCCGCCAAGTACGCATTGACCGTGCCGGAGGTGTCGTTCGGTCTGGTGAGGATGACGACCTCGAGGTCCAGGGGCTCCGATATCGGGCGGTAGGTCAGGCCCGGGATGCCCAGGCGGTCGGCGCCGTCGGGGACCAGGGCGATTCCGTGGCCGGCTGAGGCGAGGGTGAGTACGGACAATGTCGTGGGTGCGAGGCGTGGTTCGGGGAGGGATGTGAGGGCGGGGCGGATTCGGTCGGCGAGGGTTGTGGTGCCGGTTTGGGGGGCGGGCAGGATCAGTCGCTCGTCGGCGAAATCGGCTAGGGAGAGTTGCTGTTTGCGGGCCAGGTCGTGGTCATCGCGTAGTGCGGCCACCATGTGTATGCGGCGTCGGGGGTGTGGTGTGAGTGCTTCGATGTGCTCCGGGCCGAAGTGGGGGGTGTAGCCGAGGTCGATTGTTCCTCTTCGCAACTCGTCCGCGACGCCGCCGGGTGACAGCTCTCGCACGTCGATCTCGACCCGGGGATGTCGGTCGTGGAAGGCGCGCAGGTCCGTGGGCAGCAGTCCGCTGTACGCGGCGTAGCCGGAGAATCCGATTCGCAGGGAACCGGATTCGCCGCGCACGGATTCTCGCGCCGAACGCATGGCCCGGTCCGCCTGCTCCAGAACGCGACGGGCCTGCTCATGGAAGAGTCGACCGGCATCGGTGAGCTGGACGGACCGACTGGTGCGGAGGAACAGAGGTCCGCCCACCTCGTCCTCGAGTTGGCGGATCTGCACGCTCAATGTCGACTGGGTCACGAACAACTGCTCCGCCGCTCGTCCGAAATGCAGCTGCTCGGCCACGGCGACGAAGTACCTCAGGTGCCGCAGTTCCACCGCCGTCTCCCATCACGCGCACCGACTATTCGCCACGAACGATCAATGAATCGGTTCATTCTATTGGATTAATCGTTCCCGGCTTGGCAGTGTCGTCAACGGACGCGTCAATCCCTCGAAGCGACAGGCAGCACGGCCATGACACCGATCGAAGCGCACGACCACTCGGACATATTCGTCGACCACGCCTACGTCGAACACATCGTCGACCTCGGCGAGATTCGAATGAACTATGCGGTGGCCGGTGATCCGTCCGCCCCGGCCATGCTGCTCATCCCCGCCCAGACCGACTCGTGGTGGAGCTACGAGGCGGCGATGGGACTGCTGTCCGACCGCTACCAGGCCTACGCCGTCGACCTGCGCGGCCAAGGGCGGTCGACGTGGACGCCCGGCCGGTACAGTCTCGACATCTTCGGCGGTGACCTGGTTCGATTCATCGACCGGGTGATCGGCCGCCCGACGATCGTGTGCGGCCTGTCCTCGGGCGGAACGATCGCCGCGTGGCTGTCGGCCTATGCCGCACCGGGACAGGTCGTCGCCGCCGTCTTCGAGGATCCGCCTCTGTTCGCCTCCGAGGCCAGCCCCGCGGTCGGCCCATCCATTCGCCAGGGAGTCGCGCCGATGTTCCGGCTTTGGCACAAATGGCTCGGCGCGCAGTGGAGTATCGGTGACTACGACGGAATGCGCTCGGCCCTGCCTCGCGAAATCCCCGGCTGGATGCTCGCCGCCCTCGCGCGGATGTCCGGATCCCGTCCTCCCTCGAACGGGATCCCGCAGAATCTCCGCGAGTACGACCCCGAATGGGGTGACGCGTTCGTCAGCGGACGAGCCACCCTCAACTGCGACCACGACACGATGCTGCGGCAGGTGAAGGTGCCCGTCCTGCTCACCCATCACTTCCACTACGTCGACCCCGAGAGCGGCAATATCCTCGGCGCCCTCGCCGACGTTCAGGCCGCCCGCGTCAAGGAACTCGTGGAGGGAACGGGAAACAGCTTCACCTACCGCGCCTTTCCCGAGATGCCGCACTCCATGCACGAACACGACCCGCGGCGGTACGTTGCCACGGTGACCGAGTGGCTCGACTCCCTCGAGTCCGACATCAAGCCCCGGCCGCACGGTTCATGAGCGCGGCCAGTTCGCGGAGTCGCGTGATGAGCTCCGGCGGGTCGAGCACCCGGAACTCGAATCCGAAACCGGCCAGGTAGGCCGCGAGGGCGTCGAGTGAATGCGCACCCGTATGCAGCACACAGCTTTTCGCGTCGCGAGCCTCGAGGACGCCCACGGTCGGCGCGATCCGTTCGGCGGCGAGGGTCGCGGAGGTGTGCAGCAGGATGCGCGCCTGGTAGCGGTAGGGCGCGGTGGTCACCGCGTGCGAGACGAAGTCCGCGGCGTCCGGCGCCTCGCGCGGTGTGAAGCGCGGGCCGGTGGGGGTGCGCGGGGTCAGCCGGTCCACGCGGTAGGTGCGCCAATCCTCGCGGTCGGTATCCCAGCCGATCAGGTACCAGCGGCGTCCGGTGTGCACGAGTCGATGCGGTTCGGTTGTGCGCCTGGCGGTTTCGCCGGTGTGCGTGCGGTAGTCGAAGCGCAGCCGGTGCTGCTCGCGGACGGCGGCGGCGATGGCGGTGAGGGTGTCCGGATCGACCCGTGGCCCGCCCGCCGGGACCGCGACGGTCGCCGCCTGGAGGGCGGTCATGCGATGCCGCAGCCGCGACGGCAGCACCTGTTCGAGTTTGGCCAGCGCGCGCAGCGAACTCTCCTCGATGCCCGCGATGGTCCCGCCCGCCGCGGTGCGCAGGCCCATGGCGACCGCGATGGCCTCGTCGTCGTCCAGCAGCAGCGGCGGCAGTGTCGCGCCCGCGCCCAGCCGGTATCCGGCGGCGCCCGCGACGGCGTGCACGGGGTAGCCGAGGGCGCGCAGCTTCTCGATGTCGCGGCGCACGGTGCGCACGTCCACGTCGAGGTGGCGGGCGAGTTCCGCGCCGGTCCAGTCGCGCGGGGTCTGGAGCAGTGACAGCAGCCGGAGCAGGCGGGCGGAGGTTTCCAACACGAATTCGAGTCTGCCCGACAACCTAGGGCGGGAGCTGTCCTAGGTGGTTCCTACGGTGATTCTCATGAGCGACGAGATAACTCCCTTCCGCATCGATATCCCGCAGGAACAGCTCGACGACCTGACGGCCCGGCTCGATGCCGCGCGCCTGCCCGCGCCGCTGCCCGGCGACGACTGGGACACCGGCGTCCCCGTGCACTGGCTGCGCGAACTGGTCGACCACTGGCGTACCGACTACGACTGGCGGGCCGCCGAGGCGGAGCTGAACCGCTACCCGCAGTTCATCACCGAGATCGAGGGGCAGCGAATCTTCTTCCTGCACATCCGCTCCGCCGAGCCGGACGCGGTGCCGCTGCTCATGACCCACGGCTGGCCCGGCTCGGTGGTGGAATTCCTGGACGTCATCGGCCCGCTGACCGATCCCCGGGCACACGGCGGCGATCCGGCCGACGCCTTCCACCTGGTGATTCCCTCGCTGCCGGGCTTCGGATTCTCCGGCCCGGTCGCCGAAACCGATTGGGACAGAGCGCGTATCGGCCGGGTGTGGGCGACGTTGATGGAGCGCCTGGGCTACGAGCGCTACGGCACCCAGGGCGGCGATATCGGCGGCGCGGTGAGCCCCGAGGTCGCCCGCTCGGCCCCGGACAAGGTGATCGGCGTGCACACCAACGGCGGCCCGAACCTGCCGCCGCCGGAGGCGAAGGAGCACCTCGACGAGCTGACCGAGCTGGAGCGCGACCGGGTGCGCCGGATCGATGCGTTCCTGCGAGAGGAGTTCGGCTACATCGCGATCCAGTCGACCCGCCCGCAGTCCCTGGCCTACGGTCTGGTGGATTCGCCGGTGGGACAGCTGGCCTGGATCATGGACAAGTTCCGCGAGTGGACGCATCCGCGAAACGTGTTGCCCGACAAGATCATCGACCGGAACCGTCTGCTGACCAATGTCATGCTGTACTGGCTGACCGGCACCGCGGGCTCGGCCGCCTACGTCGGTTACGCCTCGGCGTCGCCGTGGGGCGCGACCCCGGCGAATTCCGGTGTGCCGACCGGGGTGATCGCCTTCGCCCACGATGTCTGCATCCGCCGCTACTGCGAGCCGTCCAACACCATCACGCGCTGGGTGGACGTCGATCGCGGCGGTCACTTCGCGGCGCTCGAGGAGCCGGAGCTCCTCGTCGACGATATCCGCGAGTTCTTCCGCACGGTGCGCTGAATCCCGAGCCGTCAGGCCGGATCGGGCTCCGGCTGCAACTGGAAGTTGTAGGTCGCGTACCGGTGGAGTTCGCTGCCCGCGTCCTCCCAGCTGTAGGCCTTGCGGCCGATGTGGTTGAGGCGGATGCGGGTGTCGGCCATGATGTCGAAGCCGCTGCGGCGGGCGCGTTCGCAGAAGGCGTAGTCCTCGCCGAGGTACCAGTGGTTCTCGCCGTCCTGCTGGATCAGGGGGAGGAAGTAGGGGACCGTGACGCGGCCGAACTGTTTGTTGCAGATGGGGAGTTGCTCGTGTTCGATCATCGTCTCGTAGACGGTGCGGTGGGTGAACAGGAAGCCGGTGGCGGCGTATTTGATCTCCATCAGGCCGCCGCCCTCGCCGAACAGGATGCGTTTGGTGCCGGGCAGCATGTGACAGGCCAGTTCGCGCACGCCCTTCTTGGCGTAGATGGCGCACACGATGGGTAGATCGTGGTGGCGCAGCATGTCCACCGAATCGGGGTCGAAGCCGATGTCGGAGTCGATCCACATGAGCCCGTCGAAGCCGTCGAGCAGCGCGTCGGTGGCCATCTGGCTGCGGCCTTGGTCGATGGCCGCGTAGCCGGTGATGGTGCGCACGGTGTAGCCGCGTCGTTCCAGTTCGCTCAGGCCCCGCGCGCATTCGGGTTCCAGGTAGCCGCCGATCGGTACGAGAACACAGCAGCGGCGTGGGTCCATCGTGGTATCTCCATCTATTCGGCCAGTTCGTTCGTCAGTCCGGCGAGCGCGAACTGGTACATCGCGCCCACCACATCGGCCTCGGCGGTCACGTCGAGGGCCGTGAGCACCATATCCGTTGTGACCGTGCGGGTTTCGGCCGCGGCGACCAGCTCGACCACCGCCTCGCGGTCGGCCTGCGGGCCCAGGACCGCGCACACCACGTCCACGGTGGTCGCGGGGGTCCACAGGCCGGGGATGGCCGCGCCGATCGCGGCGGGCTCCGGCGAGCGGCCGCGGAACCAGCCGCCGCCCTCCCACCAATAGCAGAAGGTCAGTAGCCCGGTGGTCACCCGCTGGTCGAGCACGGGGTTCGCCAGCCATTCCGGGGCGCCGGCGTAGAGATCCGGCAGGTCCGCGCCGTCGTTGTAGGCGGCGTCGAGTTCCGGTGCGTCCCAGACGCCGCCGGAGAGCACGGCCCGCCGGGCGGTCAGCAGATGCAGCGTGGATCCGCTGCCGTTGCTGGCCTCGAACACTCCCGACGAGCCGAGGACGCGCGGTCCGGCGTCCGAGCCGATCGCGACCGCCGCCGCGGAGATCGTCGTCCAGCGAGCCCAGATCAGGTCCGGCGCGGGGAGACCCGCGGGCTCCGGCGTGATTCCCCGGCTCCGGTCGGTGCGCGACCGCACGATCGCGCGCCGCGGCGGCCGGGACTGCCGGTCGGCGTGGTCGATATAGGCTGCCAGCCAGATCGGCAGCCGGGCGCGGGGGAAGGCCGCCAGGTCCGCGCGGTACGCCTCCGGGGGGTGCAGTTCGTCGCCGGTGAAGGGGACCGCGCCGTAGTCGTATTCGAGCTCGATGCTCGAATCCTCTTGTGCCGCAGGCCCTTCCGAGTCAGTGCGCACGCAGTGCAGCAGCACCCGCCACCAGGCGTGGCCCGCGAGCGGCACGGTCACCTCGCGCAGCAACTGCGCCAGCTCCCCGGCCTCCCGCGGCACCGGGACCGGGGTGACCTCGCCGACGTCGTCGGTGAAGTACGCGACCGCCGCGATCGCCCGCACGGTGACCGAGAACGCCACATCCAGCCGCTGCCAGTCCACCGGCGCCGCGGGCAGCAGGGTGTCCGCGATGGCCCGCCCGAGACCGGTCGCGTAGCGGTCGATATCGATCGGCGCGGCCGGATCGGACTCCTCGACGGTGACCGTGACCTCGGCATCCGGCACCGGCGGCACCGGCACGGGACCTTCCGTCGACACCGTGACCTCGACCTCCGCCGCCGCGACCGGTGGTGTCGCCGCGCTCCGGCCCGCGGCGGACCCGCCGAAACCCCCGAGCGTGAAGGCGATATCGGGCTGCGGATCGGTGGTGGTGTCGGCTTCGTTCATGAGTGGGCCGTTCTCGCGCGGGGATCAGTGGCTGCCGTCGTCGGATATCGCGGACCGGGACGCGCGCAGGAAATCGCCGGCGGTGCGGACATCCAGATCACGGTCGGGGGCGTCGGGTGGGCTGGTGGGTGCGCGGGACTGGCCGGGGATGTGCTCGGGGAGGTCCGGAGAGCCGGGGAGCAGGTCGGATAGTCTGGGCCAGTGCGCGCGGCGATCGAGCAAGGGCCGCACCAGTTCTCGCAGCCGGCGCGCGATCTCGGCGGCGGCCTGCTGGGCGGCCTGGGTGACCGCGGCGGCGATCTCGTCGTCGGAGAGGTCGTCGATACGATCGGAGAACTCGACCCCGGTCACGATGCCGTCGCCGTCGACCGTCACCACCACCCGGCCGTCGTGGATCGAGGCCCGCGCGGACATCTCGCTCTTGCGGCGCTGCGCCTCGGCGATGCCGTCGATCTGGTCGCGCAGCCCCTCCAGCACCGTGTGCATATCGTTTCTGAGCTGTTCGTTGCTCACTCGCGCCTCCTCACCAGCTGTTGCCGCCCGTGCCCACGAGCGCCGGATCCCGCTTCCCGTTCGAGTCGGCGAGCGCGAGGGCGGGCGGCTTCACATTGACCGGATCCGCCCAGAAGTCGGCGCCCGGCGCGGTCACCGCGGTGAACGGATCGGGCATCAGCTCGCTCAGTTTGATCTTGCGGGCCCGGACGCGGCCGCTGTAGAAGGTGCCGTCCTCGAGCTGCCGCTCCCGGCGGGCGGCCTTGTCGAAGGCCGCGAGTTCCGCGCGCGCCGCGGCGGCGGTGATACCGGCCCGGCCGAGCATCGCCGTCATCGCTGCCCGCTGGTCGTGCTCGCGGATCGTGAGCCCGGCGCGATCGACCGCGGCGCCGTGCCGATCGATGGTGGATTGTGCTGCGGCGCGGGTGTTGTCGTGGTTGGTCACGGTGGCGCGGTCGTTGGCGATGGTGGGTCGGTGGTTGTCGACGGTGGTTTGTGCCGCGGCGCGGGTGTTGTCGTGGTGGGTGACCGTGGCGCGGTCGTTGGCGATGGTGGGTCGGTGGTTGTCGACGGTGGTTTGTGCTGCGGCGCGGGTGTTGTCGTGGTGGGTCACGGTGGCGCGGTCGCCGGTGATGGTGGGTTGATGATGATCGATGGTGGATTGTGCTGCGGCGCGGGTGTTGTCGTGGTGGGTGACCGTGGCGCGGTCGTTGGCGATGGTGGGTCGGTGGTTGTCGACCGTGGTCTGCGCCGCCGCCCGGTTGGTGTCGTGTCGGTTCACGGTGGCGCGATCCGCGTCGAGCCCGGGCGCGGGCCGGTTCCGGGCGTCCGCGGCGGCGGTGGCCCGGTCGTCGGCGATGCCGGGGGCGAGACGGTTCACGGTCGCCTGCGCCGCGGCGCGGTTGTTGTCGTAGGCCGTGACGGCGGCGCGATCACCGGCCACGCCGGGGGCCAGCGAGTCGTGCGTGTTCCGGGCCGCGGCCCGGTCGTTCGTGTACTGCTCGACGATGTTCCGCGCCCCGGTGTCGCCGGGATTCGACGCGAGCGCGGCGCGGGCGTTCGTGACGGCCGCGGGCTCGGGCGCCGTGAGGGTGGTGTGCGCCTGGTCGAAATCGGCGATTCTGTTGCGCGCGTTGGTGATAGCGGACGGTTCCGGTGAGTTGAGGAGATGCTGGGCGCGGTCGTGCTCGTCGATCGTCAGGCGCGCGCGGGCCGCGGCGACATCGGCCGGTTCGGGGGAGTTGAGCAGGTGCTGGGCGTTGTCGTAGGCGGTGACGTTGGCGCGGGCGTTGGTGACGGCTGGTGGTTCGGGTGTGTTGAGGATGGTGTGGGCGTTGTCGTAGGCGGTGATGTTCGCGCGGGCGTTGGTGACCGCTGGTGGTTCGGGTGTGTTGAGCAGGTGTTGGGCGTTGTCGTAGGCGGTGACGTTGGCGCGGGCGTTGGTGACGGCCGGTGGTTCGGGTGTGTTGAGGACGGTGTGGGCGTTGTCGTAGGCGGTGACGTTCGCGCGGGCGTTCGTGACGGCCGCCGGTTCGGGGGCCGCGAGGGTGTCGCGCGCGGTTTGGACGTTCGCCCCGTGCTGGTTGACCGTGGCGTGGGATTCGGTCAGGGTCGGCGCCGGAGTCACCGGAATCCCGTGCGCCCGTTGCTGATCCGCGATCGCGGCGTCGAGATCGGCCTTGGCGGTCGCCACCGCGGCCTGGGCGTTCTTCTGCGTGTCGAGCGGGCCGTCCTTCACCGCGTGCGGCAGGACGTTCAGCACCTCCTTCGGCGCGCCGCTGAGGATCCTCGAGGCCACGCTGTTCAGCCGGTCGTGCTGCTTGCCGATGTCGCGGTCGATGTGCCGCAGATTCCCTTCCGCCGCATCGAGATCGCGCTGCGCGCGCACGGCATCGTGCTGGGCTTGGCGCAGGTCGGCCTTCAGGTTCGCCCGCTGCATCGGATCGTCGGTGTCGCGCAGCCGATGTCTGATGTCGGCGACATGCTGCTCGGCGTCGTCCCGCGCCGCGCGGGCGGTGTCGACCCGATCCTGGAGCGGGCCGCGGTTCTGCTGCAAGGTGTCGAGCCGCTGCTGCATGGTGTCGAGTCGTTGCCGCACGGCGTTGTTGGCCGCCTCGTGCTTGTCGATGGCGGCGGCGAGTTCCGCGCGGCGCCGCTCGACGAGGGCATCGGCCGCGTCGCGCTGGGGTTTCGGTAGCGGGCCGCCGTCACCGTCGCCTTGTTCTTGTGATCGAACATGCTGCGGCGCTTGGTGATTGCCGTCGTCCCCGCCGTGCCCTTGCAGCTCGTGACCCTGCCGGTCGCCGCCGGTCGCCGTGGGCTGCCGCGCGGCGGCCACCGAGTCCCAGGAGTTGCGCATCGCCGGGTCGTTGCGCAGTCCGGCGAGGCGGTCCTGCGCGCCGGTCGCGTCGGCGGTGGCCGCGTGGACGGCGCTGTTGGTCTCGGTGGCGGCCCGCGCGGCGTTCATCGCCTGAACGCGAGCCCGATCGGCCTGAGCGCGCAGCGTGGTGGCGTTCGGGTCGTGGGCGGCCTCGGCGGCGCGCGCGGTCCGGTCCGCGTCGCGGGCGGCGTTGCGGGCGTCGGTGGCGCGCTGCGCGGCGTCCTGGGCGTGCTCGGTGGCGATCCGCACCTTCTCCCGGCTGTTCAGCGCGTCCATTTCCGCGCCGTGCCGGGCGATTTCGGCATCGCGGTTGATGCTGTACCGGGCCGGCCGATCGCTGAACGGATTCAGATTGCGCGCCTGGCGGCCGATGAAGTTCTGGTTGGCGCGGTCCAGATCGCGTGCGGTCGAATAGTTCTGCTCGTGTTGGTCGCGCAGGGCCTGCTGCTGCTCGGCGAAACCGCGTGCGGGCGGCGCGGGATTCGCGGGCCGGTTTCCGCCGGTGTTGTCGCCGCCATGGGCGACCGGGGTGATGTCGTCAGCGCCACCGCGGGAACCATTGCTGCCCAGAGCATTCTGCCCGCCGCTGCGGGAACCGTTGCCGCCCAAAGAATTCTGTTCACCACTTCGGGAACCGTTGCCGCCCAGAGAATTCTGTCCACCACCGTGGGAACCGCTGCCGTCCGAGGGATTCGGCCCACCGCCGCGGCCGCCGTTACCTCCTCCGTCGGTGCCCCCGAGGCCCAGCCGGTTCCCGCCCCCGGTGCCGACATTCAGCTCCGGATGCGTGGCGGTGAAATCGGCTCCCGTCCCCGGCCGCGCGCCGAGTTGGCCGATGAAGCCGCGCTGCCCGCCGACCATGGCCCCGGTGACCGCCGCCCCGATCTGCGCTGTCTTGATGTTGTCGTAGTAACTGGTGCCGGTGACCAGCGAATACAACCCCGCTCCCGCCAGGCCGCTGACGACGTTCGTCGTCATGCCCGTCGCCGCCCCGTTCACCATTCCGGCCAGACCGCGCGTGGAGTCGATGCCGAACGACTTGAACAGATCCCCGCCCCACTTCTCCACGTACACCGCGGGCAGATGGCTGGCCCATTTGCCGACCATGGACGCCCCCATGGACAGCCCCAGCTCCTGGCCGTTGAGCTCGTCGCGATGGCCCTTCGCGATCTGGATGGTCTGCACCAGCAGGTCCTGGCCGCCGGACCAGAGGCCCACGTTCACACCGCTTTTCACCAGCCATTTGGCGAATTCGTCCGGCATCACGTCGAAGACGTCGCGTACGAAGGGATTGCGCGCCATCGCCTCGGGCATCATGTCCAGCAGCGTGCGGGCCGGGGTGATCCGCTTGACGCCCAGCCCGATCGGGTTGGCCAGCAGGTCGCCGGCCTTGCTCGGCAGATCCGGCACGATCTTGACGAATTTGACGAACTGCCCGATGAGCTTGCCGACCCCGGGAATCGACTCCAGGAACGCCATCACCTGCCGGCCCAGGCGATACAGGAAGGCGCGGGTCGCGCCCACCGCGGCGGCCTCGACGCCCGGCGCGGTCGGCGGGAACAGCCAGGCCAGCGCGATCTCCGCGGCCAGCAGCGACAGCGAGACGATGACCATGAGCTTGGTCTGCTCCATGGTCGTGCCCGCGTTGCGGGTGGACTGACCGATCTGCGTCATGTATTTGGCGAGTTCGTCGACGGAACCCTTGCCGGAGAGCAGCTTTCCCACCTCGGCCACGGCCTGCTCGCCGCCGGTGCCCGAGGCGTAGGCGGACCGCAGCTCGTTCTGCACCGTCTTGATCTCGTCGAGCAGCGCCTCGAGTTGTTTCGCGGCGTTCTTCCACTCGTCGCCCATCGCGAACATCTTGTCCTCGTCGCCGTCGGGCCATTCGGCCCCGGCGATGTAGGAGACCCAGCGCAGTTCGGGCGGCAGATACAGCGCCATACCCGGGCTATCCGCCCTGGTGATCGGCCGCGGTCATCTTGTTCGCCGCGTCGATCATGCCCTGTCCGAACTGACCGAGCGAGGTCACCAGTTCGTGTGCCCCGGAGAGCAATTCGGTGCGGGACCGGACGTATCCGTCGTCGCCGTCGGCGAAGCCCTTGCCGAAGGAGTCCGTGCCCCACGTCTCGGGCCCGGCCGTGCCCACCGCGCCGTTCAAATGGGACACGATGCCACTGAGCTTGTCGCGCACCGTCAACATGTGGTTGCCCGTGGCCGTCAGCTTGGCCGGATCGACCTCCACCGCGTCTGCCATGTCCACTCCCTCACGATGTCGTTCGCCGTTCACCCGGGCCGCCGGGGGCGCGGGTGGGAATCAGGGGAATCGCCGCCGCCGGCCCGACCGCACCCAGCTCGCCCGCGGTGACGGCGACATCGGTGTCGCGATCCAGCAACGACCAGGTCAGGGCGCGCCCTTTCCGCAGTACCTCGGTGGCCGCGGCGCGCACCGCGATCGGAATGGCCTCGGCGACTTCGTCATAGGAGAGATCACAGATATCCGCGGCGAATTTCGTCTCGATGAGCACGCCATCGGCATTGACAGTGACCTGAATTCTTTTCTCGCAGACGAGTGCGGTCGCGGTGAGCAGTTTGCGCCGCCGTTCGAGCTCGGCGATCTCGCGCCGTTGTTCCTCGATCTCCGCCGGAGTTGTCGGCGGCGGACGCCGCGGCTCGTGGGCCACGTCGAAACCTCCTCTCGCCCAGACAATGTCAGGCAGGCCCGGCTCGCGGACAACAATGCCACCTCTGCTTGATTCGCAGGTTACCGCAACTCGCTCGGCACCGTATGCTAAATCCTTGCAAAGTTTTGTAACGGGGAATGACCTTGTGCAGCAGGGAATCTCGGAAGCCGATTGTTTCCGGTGCGACCGAGGCGACGCCGGTTTAGCATGGGCGGCGGAGGTTTCGATGAGCAATGAATGGTTGCGGGCCGATGCCGCGATGATGATGGACGCATTATCGGCGCAGATGTCGCGTATCGCCGCCGTCCAACGCGAACGCGCTCGTCTCACCGCGACGGTTACGGCCTGCGACAAGCGAATCCAGGTCACCGTGAACGCCGACGGCGTGCTCATCGAGACCAAATTCGCCCCCGATATCGGTGATCTCACCTACGACGAGATCGCGAAGGCGATGACCGAGGCGGTGCAGTCCGCCGTGCGGAAGGTGCAGGCGGCGGCCGGGGAACTCGTGGCTCCGTTGCAGGAGCACCGATCCCGGTTGCCGAAGCTGTCGGACATGCTCGAGGACGTCCCGGATCTGACGGGTTTCATCCCGGTCGCGCCGCCCGCGTCGCTCGCGCCGCCCGGAGCCCCGGAGCGCCGCGACGAGGACGCGCAGTCCGCGCGCTACAGCGATGTCGAGGACTACCGTCCGCCGCGCTCGATGATCAGTGACGCCGACCGGTAGGCGCGGGTCGCGTCATGGGACTCGATCTTCCTCCCGAGCTGCGCTGGCTGGGCTATGTCGCGGGCTCGGAATGGCCGGACGGTGACGAGACCGCCATCTGGCAGGTCGCGCGCGCCTGGCACGACGCCGCCGCCGAGTTGCGCTCGGTGATCCCGGATATCGAACAGGCCAAGCGGACGGCGGTGGCCGCCTACAGCGCCGGCGCGGGCAGCGACAGCATCGGCGAGATGTTCGACGGCCTGATCAAGGGCGAGAGTTCGCTGGAGTCGCTGGCGGGCTACTACGACCAGATCGGCGACGCCGCTTTCGATATGGGCACCCAGGTCGAGGCCGCCAAGCTGATGGTCATCATCTCGCTGGCCGCGCTGGCCATCGAGATCGCCATCGACTGGCTGTTCCCCCCGACCGCGGCGGCCGCCGAGGCCGCGGACATCGGCGTGACGCAGGCGATCGTCCGCTTTCTGTCCCGGGTCATCCAGGACCGGATCGTGGCGTCGGTGCTGCGCATCTTCGGCGACAAGTTCGCCGAGCTGGCCAAGGGCTGGGTGGCCAGGATCCTCGGCGGCATGCTCATCTCCGCGGGTATCGATGCCGGTGTGCAGCTGGGGCAGATGGCGGCCGGGCATCGAAAGAACTTCGACGCCACCGAGTTCGGGGTCGCGCTGGCGGGCGGCGCGGCCAGCGCGGGTCTGGGCAAACTGTTCGGCGACTATCTGGGCAAGCAGACCGCGAGGTGGTTCGGCGACAGTATGGCCAACCCGTGGGTCCGGGTGGGCAACGGCGCGCTGATCGGCGGTGCGGGCGGTGTGTTCGGTAATGCGGTGACCCAGGTGACGGCGGGCGCGATCACCGGCGACTGGAGTGAGTTCGGCAATGCCTATGGCTGGACCGGTGGTGCGGCGCGCGGTGTGCTCGGTGGCGGAATCCGGGGCTACAGAGGCAAATTCGAGGGGCCGGGCACGAAGGGGTTCGAGGTCGAGGCGTTGTCCGGGCGGGGTGGGGCGTTCGGGAAGGCCGGGGGGTTCGTCTCGCCGCACGACGACTTCGCCGGATCACCGGCCACCGGTCCGGCGAGCTTTGGGGGGCGCGAAACGCCGAATGTGTTCGGCGGCAAGGCGATCGCCGATGGGGAGTTCACGGGTTCGAATTCGGGGGCGCATTCCTTCGCGTCGCCGTCCGCCAATGGCTCGCGTTCGTTCGATTCCGAGGACGGTACGCGGCGGCCCACGCCGATCACGACCACCGGCGATCAGCAGGCGGGCGGTGGGCGCGGTAATCCGAACAACGGCCTGGGGCAGGGGAATTCGTCGAATTCCTCGACGTCCACGGTATCGACGGGCAACACCGGTGACGGCAGCGCGCGCCCACCCGCGCGTTCGTCGGCGATCGATCAGAACGCGAATCCGCTCACGCAGTCGACTACCCGTCCCGGCGGCGACAATTCGAGTCCCGTGACGCAGACCGGGTCTCGTGTGGGCGGCGAGAATTCGAGTCCCGTGACGCAGACCGGGTCTCGTGTGGGCGGCGAGAATTCGAATCCGCTGACGCAGGCCGGATCTCGCCCGGGCGGCGAGAGCTCGAATCCGCTGACGCAGGCGGGGTCTCGGCCCGGCGGCGAGGGTCCGGTCTCCTCGTCGGGTGCCCGCTCCGAAACCGGTGCGGCGGCGTCGAATTCGGCGACCGCGGGCGACTCCCGGCCCGCCTCGTCCGCGGGCTCGGCCGCTGGGGACGCCTCTGGTTCGAGACCCGCCGCCACGCCCTCCCGCGGCGCGTCGGGCAACGCCGCCGCGGAACCGTCGGTCTCGGCCTCCTCGAAGGGTTCCACCGCGCCCGCCCCGTCCACCTCGTCCACCGACACCCGTGTGCCGATCCGCAACCCCGGCGACGGGTCCGCTCCCGCCCCGGCTGGTCGCCCGAACGTCGGTGAGAACACCACGACCGCAACGGGTTCGGGTGGTCGCGGGAGTGTCGGTGAGAACACCACGACAGCAACGGGTTCGGGCGGTCGGGGGAACCTCGGCGAGAACCTCACGACCACAGCGGGTTCCGGGCGGGGGTCCTCGGACTCCGGTCCGGCCAACAGTGGGCCGGTGCATCGTGGACCGACCGGAAGTGGTACGCCGCCGCCCGTGCGGGGGGTGCCCGAGACGCCGCTGTCCGGCACCGGCGGTGATCGTAGCCCCCTGGTCGGCACGGGGAATGCGCCCGGTGGCCGCGGCTCACTCGGCAATTCCGCCCCGCCGATGGGCGGAGGCGTCCGCAGCGGCTCACCGGGCGACTCGACCGCGCCGGTCGCCGGGTCCGGCGGGCGCGGCGACAATGCCGGGGACACCGGATCGATCGGCGGGCGCTCCGGATCCGGCGGCAACGCCACCCCGGACCGAAACGATCTCGCCCCCTACGGATCTCGTCCCCCCGGCGAACACATTCTCGATGGCGGCGGCCTGCCCGGCCTCGGGGGCCGGGTCGGCGGTTCGCGCGGTGGGGAGGAGGGCTTCACGTTCACGCGGGACCGCGACGGCTCCCTGAGCGTCCGCCTCGAGGACGGCACGGAGGTCGTGGTGCGGGACGGCGTGGTCTTCGTCGGACTGCCCGGCCGCATGGAGGGTGGCGGCGGGACCATCGCGCACCGGTACAACTCGGACGGCTCGGTGACGTTCCCCCGCGCGAACGGTGCGGTCACGACCATCGAAACGAACGGCGGGATCGACCACCGCTCCGGCGGCGGCGTGCGGACCCGATACGAGCCGGACGGTACCAAGGTCGTCGCGGCGCCGGGCCGCCCGACCGAGGTCACCACCCCCGACGGCACCGTGCACCTGGTGCCGACGGATCGGCAGAGCTGGGCCGAGAACGACGGCGGCGGCTTCACTGTGACGTCGCACGACGGCACCCGCCACACCGTCGACTCCGACGGCACCATCGTGGTGACCCGCCCCGGCGACGCGCAGGGCATCAGGATCGACGCGGAGACGAGGGCGGTCCGATTCGTCGACGCCGACGGCAATCCGCTCGGCACCCCGGCGGGCAGGCCGGGCAAGGGCGCCGGGCGGTTCGACGAGCAGACCTTCGGCCGTCCGGACCGCGTCACGCACACGGTCGGATCCGACGGCACGGTGATCACGCGCGGGCCGGACGGCTCGACCACGACCGTGAAGCCCGACGGCACAACGGAATTCGCGTCTCCTTCGGGAGAGACGACGAGATTCGTGCCCGGCGGTCACAGGGTGGAGTTCGGCCCCGATCGGCCGACCGTCGTCACCCACCCGGACGGCACCTCGCACCAGGTGCGCACCGACCGCGGGTCCTGGAACGCCAATGCCGACGGCGAACTGCTGATCAGCTCCACCGACGGCACCCTGCACCTGATCAAGCCCGACGAGCACACCGTGCGCGTGGGCCGCGCCCTCGACGACCCGCACCGGCTCTCGATCGACACCGAGGAGAAGTCGGTGCGGTTCTACGGCGCGGACGGTCGGCCGGTGAAGGTCGAGGTGGGTTCCGACGGCTCGGTGAAGACGACCGGCCCCGACGGTTCGACGGTCACCGTGCGCCCCGACGGCTCGGCGTCGTTCGTCTCCGAGGGCGGCTCGAAGACCGGATTCGGTTCGGGCGGAAAGCCTTCCGGGTCCAAGGCGGACTGGAACGACAGCGCGGCCACCTGGCAAAGGAACGACGATCAGGTGCACATCACCTCGCCGGACGGAACGGACTTCACGGTCGACACCAAGAACCGGGTCGTCCACCTCACCCATCCGGGCGATCCGCGGCACACGGTCAGCGTCGACGCCGACCGCAATATCCGGTTCACCCGGCCGGACTGGACCACCCACACCGTCGAACCCGGCGGCATCGTGCGCACCGAGACGCCGGACGGCACCGTCACGACGGTCAAGCCCGACGGCACCACCACCTACGAACAGCCCAACGGCGATGTCACGGTGTCCAAGCCGGACGGCACGGTGGTGCAGACGGGTCACGACAAACCGGTCGTGGTGAGCGGGCCCGACGGCACCGTGCAGACACTGCGCTCGGACGGTGCGGTGCGGGTCACCGAGCCCGACGGCACCACCCACGTCATCGGCGACAGCGGCAACCCGCTCGGCGGCCGCGAGACCACCTTCCCGGACGGATCGACGACCACGGTCCCGAAATCGCCCGAGGGCACCTGGTGGGGCGAGCGGCTCGACGGCGCGCGCGGCCCGTCCGAGGTCGTGCTGAACCGGCCCGACGGCACCACGCTGGTCTCGGACGCCAAGGGCGGCAGCAAGGTCACCGACCCGAACGGCACGACGTACTCGAAGGATTCGAAGGGCAAGGTCACGGTGACCCCGCCCGGCGCGGAGCGGGGGAGCGCCACCGACGCGGGGATCGGGGGCAAGGGCGGCACGGTCGCGCTGTCCAACGGCGCGATCCTGGAGAACACCTCCCACGGATTCAAGGTGTTCCACGGCGATTCGGTGTCGGAGACCGGCAGGGGCGGGGTGAGATTCACCGACCGGCAGGGCATCATCCGCGAGACGCGGCCCGACGGCATGATCGCGGTCGGCAATCCCGACGGCTCGCTGCGCGAGACCCGGTCGGACGGCACGGTCCGCATCACCGACACCGACGGCCTCTCGCGGGGCAGCCGCCCGGACGGCACCACCTGGAAAGTGAACGGGGACAACAAGGTTCAAATCAACGAGCCCGACGGCGCGCAGCCCGAGCCGGTGGACCGCGCGAGCCCGTGGGTGAAGGGCAGCGATCTGACGGGCATCTTCCGCTCGCGCCAGCTGCCCGAGGGCGACGGGGTGCCGCCGCTGGGCTTCCTGCCGCCGATGGCGCCGTCGGAAACGCAGTTCATCCCGGCGGAGCTGATCGAGCAGAACATGCCCGGCATGCCGCCGCCGCCCGATTTCCCGCCGCCGCCGAATGTGCCGAATTTCCAGTGGAATCCGCCGTGGTCGCCGGAGTGGGGTGGCGGGTTCTACGGTCATGCGCCGAGCATTTCGCCGGAGCTGCTCGCGCGGGAGATGGCGGGGTTGCGGGGGTTGGCGCATCTGGATCCGCGGCTGCCAGGGTTGTCCTCGGCGTTGTCGTCCGCGTTGTCGGGGTTGTCGGCCGCGCAGCATGCGGGGTTGTCGCAGTTGGCGGGGCTGTCTCCGGCCGCGCTCGCGGGATTGTCGGGGTTGTCGCCCGCGCAACTGGCGGCGTTGTCGGGGTTGGGTGGGGTGTCTCCGGAGGCGTTGGCAGGGTTGAGTGGGGTGTCTCCCGAGGCGTTGGCGGGGTTGAGTGGGGTGTCGCCGGAGGCATTGTCGGCGTTGAGTGGGCTGTCTCCCGAGGCGTTGGCGGGGCTCGCCGGGCTCTCGCCGGAGGCGCTGGCGGGTTTGGCGGGACTGCCGTCGGGAGCGCTGTCGGGGCTCGCGTCGCTGGCTGGGCAGCCCGAGCTGGCGGATCTGTTGTCCCAGTTGGGTGGTCGGGCTGGGGACGGGCTGCCCGGATCGCTCGGGTCGGCGCTGTCGTCGGTATTGCCGGGGCTTTCCGCGTTGTTGAGCGCGCTGGGGGTGCCGCACGGGCTGGGGGCTATCCCGGGGGCAGTGGATCCGAATTCGGCACTGGGGCAGGATGATTCGGCTGCTGTCGGGAACGATGTCGGCGAGGGTTCGGATTCGTCCGGGACACAGTGGGATTCGGCCGGTGCCGGTTCTGGCTCGGGTGGTTCCGCTCTCGGCGATCCGGCCACCGCGCGGCCCGGCGACGAGTACGGGCCCGAGGCGCACAAATCGATGGCGGCGACCGCGCCGGGCGGGTCAGGGGATGCGTTGTCGGGCAATGGTTTCGGGGAAGATGGCGGTGACGGGGCCGGTGGCGATGGCCCGCGCGGCGTGGGCGACGGCGGCGCGAACGGCCACACCAGCCAGGGCGGCGGCGGACAGCCCGGCAGTCAGGACGAGCACCAGTCCTTGGGTCGGGATCTCGCGGGACAAGATCATGCGGGTCGGGATCGTGCAGGCCAGGATCACGCGGGCCAGGACTCCGCGGGCCGGGACCATGCGGGTCGGGACCACGCGGGTCAGGATTACGCGGGCCAGAACCCCGCAGGTCGAGACCATGCGGGTCGGGACCACGCAGGCCAAGATCACGCGGGCCAGGATCCCGCGAATCGGGATCGCGCGGGTCAGGACCACGCGGGCCAAGGCGGCTCCCCGTCCGGGGGTGGCGGCGCGCCCGGATCTCCGGCCTCGGCGGGCGGGCGGGCGCCGGACGCATCGGATCGCAAAAGCCGCAAGGATCGCAAGGATCCGGCCCGTCGAAACCGCAAGCCGCCCAAGGCCATTGTGCTGAAGCCCGCGGAAGGCGAGGAAGCGGGGGTCGAGGTGCCGCTGGCCGATGTCGACGTCATGTTCACCATGGGCGAGGACGGTGGCGCCCAGGCGCGGTCACGAGACAAACCGGCCCCGACGACCGAGACCATGATTCGCGAGGGCGATCCACCCGGAGTCTGACGCACGCGATTCGGTGCGCGGACTCGACCCATCAGACCCGATCAGGAGAGCAAGCAAGTGGCAGGTACGACCACCGGCGGCCCGAACGACACCTCGGGCCAGGACCAGACCGACTGGTCCAACCTGAACACCCAGGCAGGTAACGGCGGACTGACGCTCAACAAACAGGTCACCGCGGTCGACCAGGTATTCCTCAACAGCGCCAAGGCCGTTCAGGAGTTGATCAAGCAGCTGGACTTCTACAAGAAGTTCATCACCGACAACCACCTCAACAGCATCCCGCCCGTCTCGAACGAGATGGGCGGCACCGAACTCACCCAGGAGTTCAACCAGAAGGGCCAGGACATCTGGAACGGCCTCGACGGCTTCCAGAAGATCCTGGACAACATGGAGAAGACCTTCATCGGCGCGCTGAAGGCCTATCGGACCGCCGAGAACCACTCCGTCGACGACCTCGCCGCCATCCCGAACGCGGGCCTGACCAAGGATCCGGGCACCCGCAACCCGCCCTCCTCGTTCTCGCCGAGCACCTCCGACGACATGCCGAACGCGCCGACGGTGCCGCTGAACGCCGACAGCCACATCACGGTCTCGATCACCGACGCCGGTTCGTGGGGCTTCGACGGGTTCTACAACTTCGGTCGCTCCCTCATCGGCGCCGACTGGAACACCCATATCGCGGGCACCCGCTACCAGTGGATGGCCACCCAGCTGAGCACTGATATCGCGGCGCTGACCACCCAGCTGTCCCAGATCTCCGACGACATGTGGAGCGGCACCGGCAAGGACGCGGCCGCCGCCGCGGTGCATCGCTTCGAGAACGGCGCGCACGCCTTCGGCGACAGCGTCAACGAGCTGGCCTCGGCCCTGCTGTACTCGGCGGCCTTCCTGAAGGCGACCTTCGACGGCATGCCCGCCTACACCTACGACGACTTCCGTCACGGTCGCGGCGAGCCGCATGTGCGATACGCGGACTGCACGCTCCAGAAGTGGCGCGGGTGGTATCGGGATCGGTACAAGGATCGCTATGTGACGGGTATCCAGAACACCGTCAAGGCGATGCCGCTGATCACTGTGCTCGGCAGTGGCACCGGCAACACCAGTTCGAGTTCGAGCGGCAGTGGGTCCGGGTCGGGTTCGGGCTCGGGGACCGGCAGCGGTACGGGGACGGGTTCGGGCAGCGGTTCCGGTTCCGGTTCGGGCAGCAGCAGCGGTTCGGGGTCGGGTTCGGGCAGCGGCAGCGGGTCGGGATCGGGGTCCGGCAGCGGCGGCGGTTCGGGCAGCGGGAGCGGTTCGGGCAGCGGCACGGGTTCCTACTCCGACGGTTACGCGGCGGGCTATTCGGCCGGATACTCCGCGGCCGCTTCGCAATTCGGCAGTGGCAGCGGCGGCGGATACGGTGGCGGCGGCGGTGAATCCGGCGGCGGCAGCGGAAGTGGTTACGGCGGTGGCGGTTACGGCGGCGCCTCCTCCAGCGCGGGCGACTACGGCGGTGGCGGCGGGGAGTCCGGCGGCGGCACGGGCGGCGCGGGACTGCCGAGCGGCTACGGTTCGGGTGGCGAGAGCGGCTCCGGCGGTGGCGGTTACGGCGGTGCGGCCGGCCCCAGCTCGTCGCCGGCTGATTACGGCCTCGGTTCGGGCTCCGGCGGCGACTCGGGCTACGGCTCCGACGGCTCGTCGGCGTACGGCTACAACTCCGGCGGATACAGCGGCGGGGGCGGCGCGTACTCGCCGATCAGCGGTGGCGGCGGCGGATACGGCTCCGGCCTGGCGTCCACGCTCGGCAGCCTGCTCGGCAGCGGGTCCACGTCGGGTTCGGGCTACAGCCCGTACTCCAGTTCGCTCAGCGGCAGCGCGCTCGAGGACGAACTGGAATCGCTGTTCGGTTCGGGTTCCGGCGCGGGCGTCGCGCAGGACCTGGCCAGGCTGCTCGGCCTCTCCGGCAGCGGCTCGGGCCTCGCGCACACGCTGGCCTCGCTGCTCAGCACCGGTTCCGGCGCCCCGCTCGGCAATGATCTGGTGAAGCTGCTCGGAGGTTCGGGTTCGGGCTCCGGCGTCGGCTCGCTGCCGGGCGGCAGCTCCGGCGGGCCGCAACCGTTCGGCGGTTCGGGTTCCGGCCTGGCCGGACTGCTCGCGAGCGGCGCCTCGGGCCTGTCCGCGCTGCAATCGCTGCTGGGCGCCGGGTCGGGGCTGGGCTCCGGGCTGGACAGTCTGCTCTCGCCGGTCCTCAACGCGGTTCAGCAGGGCATCTCCGGCGTGGGCAGCGCGCTCGGAGCGGCGGGCGGCGCGATCGACAGCGCGCTCGGCGGGATCGGGGCGGCCGTCTCCGGTGTCGAACACAGCCTCGGCCTGGACAACCCCGCGACGGGTCCGGACGTGTCGCGGCTGTTCCCGCGGGCCAGCATCGCGGGTGCGAACGGCTCGTACGACGTCGGCGTGCCCGGCGCGCACGCCGATCCCAACGGCGTCCCGATGGGCGGCGCTCCCATGGGTGGCGGGGCCGGCGGTGGGGCGGCCGGCACGTCGGGCAAGGAGTACAAGCGAGCCAAGTTCCTGGACAGCGCGAACAATCTCGACGGAGTCGTCGACGAACCGACCTACACGGTGAGGCCGGTGGCCGAGCCGTGAACCAGACGTGGGAATTCACCGGCCTGGAGTTCCAGGTGCTCTGCGAGAAGTATCGCGACGGCAACCTGCCGACGCCGCTGTTCTACACCCTCGACGATCCCATGACGATCGACGAGTCCGCCCGGTTGAAGGAGAAGACCTGGGTGGAACTGCGGGCCCGATGGGATCCGGCCTGGGACGGCATGATCGAGGTCATGTGCGCCCCTGAGCTTTTCATCCGGCTGCGGGGCTGGGACGAGCACGATATGGACAACGGGAAGAAGCGCCTGTACATGCACTTCGCCCGAAACGGCCTGCAGGCCTTCCGTTTCGCGCAGAAGCCCGGCAAAACCTTCTGGCACACAGACGGTTTCGTGGTGACCGAATGCGACCCCCGCGGCCTGGCCGCCGCGGTGGTCTCGTCGCTGCCCCCGGTCGAGGCGGGCCGGATTCCCAGCATCCCGGTGATCACCGATCCGCAGGAGTACCTCGGCCACGGCGGCGGCAGCTTCATCCGGGACGGCGGCGACGAGGACCGCCCCGCGACCGCCTCGCGCAAGTTCTTCGAGCGCCGCGCCGACCTCACCGGCACGGTCCTCATCGTCCAGGGCCGCTCGAAGTACGGCCCGCGCGGCATCCACGAGACAAAGATGCTGTGGCGCGACGTCACCGACGACGGCCGCTACGTCATGCAGATGAACGACGCCCCGGTCGCCATGGCGACCAGCCCCAAACGCTTCGTGGAGCGCATCCAGCACGACATCGACAACCTGATGCAACGACTGGACACCGACTGGGAAACCGGCGACGGCCTCGGCGTCGTCTCCGACGACAGATACTGACCCGACAAGGAGAATCCGATGAGCGACCGCAAAGTCCACGTCGACACCGACGCTCTACGCGCCGCAGCGGGGCGCATGGACGATATCGCCAGCCGCGTCTGGAACACCCTGACCGGGCTGCGGACCACTTTGGACGACCATGGGTTTCCTTGGGGCCACGACAGTTTCGGTAAGAAGTTCACCGAGGGTGAGAAGGGCTATACCGTCTCCCGGGACAATCTGCTCGATGGGTCTACGAATATGGTTCGTTCTTTGAATCAGTTCAGTGGGGGGATGAAGGACGCGGCGAAGAAGATGGACGATATGGACCATTGACCCGCGCTGTGGGGGGACACGTATCACCCCCAAGTGTTCGATGCCAGGTGAATGGTCATTTCGCTCCGAGGAGCCGTTGGATGTTCGCGACCACGAGTTCCGGCTTCGCGATCGAAATCACGTCCACCAGAGGCGATTCGACAATCGGCAGGATGTCCGGGGCTGTGTTGTGGAGGCGGCGCGCCTCCGCGATCCGGTCGGCCACCCGGCCGCTGCCCTCGAGGACGAGGATCGGCCGCGATACGTCCAAGCTGTGACCGGCGTCCGCGATAGTGAGCGAACCGCCGTTGACCAGTAGTGTCGCCGAAGGCCGGGTGCCCGCGATCACCGATGCCACCGCCGACAACCACGGCGACTCGTCGCCCCATCGGTGGCCGGGTACCAGCACCAGATGGGTGTGGCCGGGGTCCGGTGGTGCCGCGTCGGGCACCGCGCTCACGACATCGGGGAGAGCGACCGTACCGGCGGCGGCGACGCCGATCAACGGGAACGAGGCATGAGCCTCGGTTCGGGCTTCGCCCAGCAGGCGCATGATCCCCGCGTGAGTGCCACCGTCGACGACGGTGACGCGCAGTCTTTCCAGCAGGGGCACGAGCCATCTGGAGACGATTTCCGCGATCCCGCGGCCGGCGTCGTCGGTCATGCCGGCCGCCCCACCGACCACCGTGAGTACCGGCCGTTCCGATTCGATGCCACTCCCGGTGATGATGTGGGGTAGCCGGTCGAGGTCGTCGGCGCGGATCAGCTGAGGGATCGTCATGTCGGCTTCCTCGGTGACGGTTGGGCAATACTGTGAAATTCTGCTATCAGAGTTGCCCATTCGGTGCCGTCCCCGCCGAGCCGTTCGCGGATTCGCAGGATCGTCTGCAGTGTGGTCTCGGCCTCCATCGAACGTGGTTCGGTCTCCAGCACCCGGTTCAGCCATCGGAGGGCTCCGGGCAGATCGTCACGGTACAAACAGATTTCGAGCATGGTGGCGAGATCCCAGTAGTCGCCGCTACCGCCGTCGACCCGGCGCCGGGTGCTGTACTCGACGACCGGCAGCAATTCGGCGAGGCGGGGATCGGTTCGATCGTGCATCCACATGAGGTGCACGGCGTTGATGCCGGGGTAGGGGTTGCGCCAGTCGGCCTCGAATCCACGCTGATAGGTGCTCAGGGCTTTGGTCCGCATCGCCTCGCCGCGGCGACTGGTCGGATCCTTCAGCCACCGGTCCTTGTAGACGCGGCCGAGCAGACCGAGAATCTCTCCATCGGGACCGAACTCGCGATCCAGTTGAACCAGTTCCGCTTCGGCTTCCACGCTTCCCGGTTCGATTCGATTGTGTGCGAAGGCGCGCAGCCCGCGAACCAGCGCGGTCGCGGTGAGGTGATCCGGCATGGTGGCGATCGTGGTGATCATCGCCTCGTAGTGGCGCAGTCGCCGGTACGCGAGGAGCAGGGCGATCAGTACGCCGTCGTCGTGATCGCCGAGATCGCCGAGTTCGGCGCGGACTCGTTCGATATCCGTGAGCGTCCGACCGGCCATCAGGCGCTGCTGTAAACGTTCCGACTGCTGCATCCGGCCACGAAACGCGTCGGTGTTCATAGCGCTCGTATCCGCTTGCGGCAGAGCGGGAAACAGGTCGAACAGCGGACTGTCGACCGATCGTTTCCGCGATTTGTCCAAGCGTTCGACCAATGTCGCGTGAATGTCCGGATCCGCGACCGGTTTCCCTTTGTCGTCCACCCGGTACCGGATCACAGGCATGGGCTTGAGATCGAACGGAAGCCCGAATGTCTCCGCGCAGACCAGCACCGTGCTCCACGGCCGCATGGCGTGGCGGATCCCCAGCTCGTAGAAGACATTGGCATTGGCCATCGTCAGATCCGCAACAGCATACGGGCACAACATCAGTCGCTCGAACATCGATTTGTGGATGATCGCCGCGATCTCGTCCTCGTCGGCCCGGATGCACGTCATCGACGCAGCGGAGACCGCCGGTTTGATGATCTGCCGATACACCTCGTCGAACTCCACGGTGCGACCCGAATCAGTCTTGGTGCGAAAGGGCATGAGCACGAAACACAAGGGATCCACCCCGCCACCCTCATCGTTGTCGGGCTCGTGGTCACGAGTGGGCGAGTACCCGATCGAAGCGGCCGGCTCCGATCGGCGTGACCCGGAAATACACTGAGGGACTGGCGTATCCGGACTCGCGACAGCCGGACCGTCGTGGCAACCGCTCGGACACAGGTAGGGCACTACGCGTGCCGTGCGAGTCCGGAGAGGAGAGGATGCCTGGGCACGAACGGCAGCCGACCCGCGACGGAAAGAACCGAGAAATGTTGCAGCGCATCTGGAACCGGCGGACTGCTGCCGGAGCCGACAGCGGGACGGAGCAAAGTCCAGCCGAACCGCTATGGCTCCATGTGATATTCGAAGAGGACGATGCCGCTCGAGTCACTCCGCTTCTCGAGGCCATTCGCGCGACCGGTGTGACGCCCGTACTTCCCGGAGCGGAACGGTCGACCGCGGTCGCGGTGCTGATCACCCCGGGCCTGATCCAGCACCATGACAACGCGGAGTTGCGCGCTCGGACGAACGCGTATGAGGAAATAGTTCCGGTTTCGTTTCTGGAAGGATCGGCACCGGTCTACGACGAACTCAGCCAGATCATCGTGCGGCAGCTCGGGATCGATGAGGCCGCGCATCGGATCGGTCTGATCGTACGGTACGGCGGGCGGACGATCGTCGGCTGGCAGCGGCTGGCCGACCAGGCGATCAAATGGCATGCCGAGGGAACCGGGCTGCTTCGCGGTTCCGAGATCGCCGCCGCGCTCGCTGTCACCCACAGTGAGACCGCCCGGGGATCGAGTCATCGCGACACGGTTCTCGCCTACATCGAGGCGAGCGGTTCCGCTGTGACCAGGCGGCGGCGACTGTGGTCGACGGCGCTCACCTCGATAGCCATCGTATTGACCGTCGTCCTCACAGTCGCTCTGGCACAGTCCATTTCGGCGCGGCGGGCACAGCTCGCCGCTGATCGAGCAGCGGATCGCGCGGACGCCGACCGTCTCGCCCGTGTCGCGACGTCGCTCATCGATGCTGATCCCGACCTCCCGTCGATACTCGCGACTACCGCGCACGATCTCGCGCCCACGGATTTGACGAGTGCGGCGGTCGCGCAGACCGCCACCAGAACATGGCCCCACACATCCACTCCGGTCGGCTACCGACCGCGTACCGTGACCGGGGCACGGCACGTCCCGCGTTTCGCGGTCGGTGAGTCCGACAAGCCGATCGTGCACGTGTACCAGGTAGTGGCCGGTGGTGGCGCGAACGAGGTCTCGCGGGCAGAGGTTCCGGTCTCGCGCGGACTCGCGGTGGAAGGCTTCCTGAGCCCGAATGGGACAACCCTTGCCACCACCGAGGCGAATCCGGGCACAATCCGGGTCTTCGATGTCGGGGCGGCCGCAGCGAACCCGCCGGCGTGGGTCACAGGAGACGACAGACTCTTCGGGTGGATCGATGACGACCGGCTCCTGGTCGGTCGCGGCGATCGGCTGCTCGGTGTCGACCGCCGCGGTGGCTCCGAAACCCTGCTGACGGATTCGCAGGGCCGGGTGTTCGACGAAGCGAATGTCAGCAACAATGGCCGATTCATCGTCGCCGCCACGGAGGAATCGCTCACGCGGGCGGATCTGCGACACGAGCTTCCGAACCGAACAGCGGCGGTGAAACACGCTGGGGACGTCGCGATCAACAACACCGGAGATCTGGCGGCGGCGGTGACCCTCCCGCTCGCCACCACGGTGACCTTCGGCCCCGACACGGCTTCCGTGGACGAGCTGAAATCGTTCTACCTGTCCAATGTGGAATTCGTGACTGATCGGCTCATCTACGGCGGCGGCCGCAACGGCACGTTCTCCCTGTTCTTCGGGAACGAGCACTCGGCCCCGATCAGGGCGCATCTGGACGG
Organism: Nocardia sp. NPDC004068; assembly: GCF_042874315.1. NCBI lineage: Bacteria > Bacillati > Actinomycetota > Actinomycetes > Mycobacteriales > Nocardiaceae > Nocardia > Nocardia sp. NPDC004068. The sequence goes on along the minus strand of NZ_JBIAMW010000011.1, from coordinate 40,863 downwards.
CAGTGTGTTCGCGGCCTTGGCGGACGGCCGTTCGCTGATGACCACCGGAAACGACGGATACCTGCGAATCTGGAACCTGACCGTCGACCCGGGGGCGAAATCCTACGTGAGCAGAACGTGGAAGTCCGGACCGGTCGGACTGAGCGATGATACCGGCGTCGTCGTCGCGCCTCGCCTTTCCGCCCGGAACCAGATCCGGTTCGCCACATCGACCGACGTGGTCGTCACCGGGCTCTCCGGCTACGCCACGGTGCTCGACGCCGCAACGCTCCAGGAAATCGAGCCGCCGGAGAGACGACGTCGCCGGGAAGCCGGAAAGTGTTCGGACTGCGCCGGAATCCCCGGCTACTTCAGCGGCTTGTTCTCCGAACTCGCGCTGTCCCGCAATGGCGACTTCCTGGCGTCCGTGAATCCGCCGCAGATATGGATCAACCGGTACTCGGAGCAATCCCATTACTTCGACGGTGCCGCGCCCGTGGGAATATCCGCACGACCTCCGAGGGTGACCAGGGAAGGCGGGGAGGGGGTCGGCGCGGTGAGTGAGGACGGGAAATCCGTTGTCGTAGCCGATGATTCGGTCGTGGCGACCATATCGGCCGGAACCAGCCCGATGGCGAGCAAGGAGTATCCGGTCCAGCGCCGGCCGGTCGGCCTCTTCGCAGGGGGCGCGTCGCCCGGCGTCGCGATCACCTTCGACGGGTATGCCCGCGATTCGGCCGGAACGGAGACACGGTTGCCGCTGCCCGCCGGAACGGAACTGGCCGCCTGCGAGATACCGACGATCGACGACTACACGTGTGTCACCACCCAGGGTCGAATACTGCGGATAATCCCCGGCCGCGCGTCCGAGATCGGATCGGTCGGTGATGGGTTCGCGCCCTTCGCGATTCGCGTCTCGCCGGACACCCGCCGGATCGCGGTGATCGGCCGGAGCGGGGTTTCTCTCGTCGACCTCGGATCGGGTGCCCGCTCGTTCACACCGACCCGGATCGACGACCAGATGATCACCGACGTGGCGTTCAGCCCCTCCGGCGATCGCGTGCTGGCGGTCCGAGTCGACGGAACCGTGGTGGCGCTCGGCCGTTCCGAACCCACACCGCCGCCGCGCGCGCTGACGCCGGAGGAAGTCCGGCTCGTGGACGTTCCGAGCGGAGCTCGGTAATGGCGGACGTCGCGATCTCCTACTCGCACGCGGACGCGAGCGCGGCCGCAGAGGTCCGTTCGGCTGTGGAAGCGCAGGGCCTGAGCATCTGGATGGACGAATCCGGCGCGGCTCTCGCGGCCGTGGAAACCATCCATCTGCCCTCCGGGCAGAAACATTGGGACGTCATCACCTCGGAGTTCGCGGGTGCCGACGTGGTCCTCATGGTGGATACGCCGAACTGGCGCGAATCCCCATACTGCCAAGACGAGTATCGGTTCCTCCGGCAGTGGGGTAAGTGGATCGTCCATGTGACGCCCGGCGATCCGGAGACATACACGAGTTTCGCGTCGGCGCTGAGGGAACACCGCTCGACCATCCGCGCGCACACTCGGCTCGTGCAGGCGGCGCTGGCGAGCGCGAGCGCACCCGCGCAGTCCAGGGTGGAGCGTCTGCTGAACCGATCGCACGTCCACGATGCTCGCCGGGTACTCGGGATCTCGGAATCGAGGGAGGTCTCGGTTTCCGAGGAGTTGGCCAGGTTCGGTCGCGACGTGCTCGAACGTGATCGCGTGATCCGGGCCAAACTCGTCCGGGCGGGTGTGACGAGTACCGCGGTGCTCGCGGTGCTCGCGCTGATCGGGGTTGCGGCGTGGGCTGTCGCTGAGGTGAACAGGCACTCCGCTGTACGCAATGCGAACCGCTCGATAGCTCTCGGACTCGCCTCGGAATCGCGGAGTGCGAAGAACACCGTTTCCGCAGTGGATCTCGCGATGAGAGCGGACGCTCTGCAATCGTCGCGCGAGACCACCGAGGCGGTGGCGCAGGCCCGGGCTCGTGATGCGCGGATGCGAGTGGTCGACATCGACAAGAACCCCTATGTCGGAGCGGTCTGGGCTCCCGGCGGACAGACCCTCGTCGCGTACACGAACGACGAAATCTTCTGGCTCGACGGCGAAAGCGGCCGTGTACGAGAACGCCGTGAGGTATCGGGCGATCTGGCGCACAGCTCGGTGGTCGTCTCCGCGGACGGTCGCGACGTGGCATTCGTGGGCGAGGACGATTCGCTCTGGACGATCACATCCGATCCCGGCAGCCGGGCCGAATTGATCGGCCGCGACATCACCGCTGTGGCGACGGGCGACGGGACCAGTCTCTGGTGGTCGTTGTCGGAGAACGGATCCGGCCGGATTGTGCGCGGTCGTTTCGGGGCCGAGAAGGCCAGGGGTTCGGACGTCTACAGCGGTGTTGCGGCACTCGCTCTGACCGTCGACGACAGCCGTCATTCGATCGACTACGTGGGCGTCGACGGGAAGGTGCATTCGCTGTTGATGGATTCGGGTCGCGCCGTCGAGACCGAATCCTTCGACGTCGGCGCGGTGGATCTCGTAAACGGTCGATACGGTGCTGCGATCACCCGTTGCGGGGACAATCTGTTCGGCATCCTGTATGGCGGAACGGGGCTCGAATACAACATCGGGTACAAAGCTAAGTCTTTCAATTCGCTGCACGGTGTGATCGAGGTTCTGGAGGGGCGGAGTAACGGCCGGACACCGCCCGTCTGCCAGCCCGACGGAACGGCGATGCAGGGCAACATCCTCGGCTCGGCGCCGCCGGACAGTGCACGGGCCGGAGGTGCGCGGCCGGACATTCCCAAGGGAGCCGAAGACTATGTCCTGGCGGCGGATCCTGGCGGTACTCGGCTCGCGATCCTCACGTGGCAGGGGCAGTTGTATCTGCCGAGGGGTCGTCATATCGCATCGTGGCCGCTGGAGAATGCGGTCGCGTTGCTACCGCTGCAACGCGACCTTGCGTTGCTCAATGACGGAACGATCCTCGAGGTGGCGACGAAATCCGTTGTAGGGCATGTGGATCTGTCGTCGATCTATGCTGGCACCATGTCGGTCGTCGGTGACGCGGCGTACATACTCACCGGGGAAGGGGTTTTCGCGGTTTGGGCTGACGGTCACGCCGAAAACGTCCTTCCCATCGATCCGGCCACGGTGACGGATCTGCGTGCCGGATCCGATCGAAAGCATCTCATTGTCGTCGAGAATGAAGCTGTCGTCCTGTTCGACGTGGCCTCCCGGGCAACAACCCGTATTCCTGTCGGAGGGCTGCACGCAGGCGACCTTGTCGACGATGCCGATATCACTCCGGCTGGAGATTCGGTCGTCCTGGTGACGGCGAACGGACAGGTTGCGGCGCTCGAGGTCGCGGCACCGAATACGCCGAAGTTCGGTCCGGTACTGGCGTCCGGCCTGTCCTCGCGAATCGCGGTGTCGCCCACCGTCGGACGGGTCGTCGTCGCGGGTCAGGACGGCGTGCTGCGAATCTTCGATCAGAACTTGATCCAAGTGGGCGAAGCGTATGCCGGAAGATCGGCCGGCCGAATGACCGTCGCTGGAGACTACGTGCTGCTGACGTTCGACCCGTCAGCAGCGGTGTACGACGTGTCGGAGATGCGGATGATAGACGTCTTGGACGGTCCGCTCGACCCGGAGACAGCACGTATCGACCTGAGTAGCAAAGAGATACGCGGTCTCATGTCCAATGCGTTCGTCAGCTCCCAGATCGGGAAACCGGCTGCCATGCGGCGTGTGGAAATTCCGCTACCGGGACTGAGATGAACCGCCGAAACGCTGAAGGAACGGTCGCCGCAAGTGCACCTCGCTGACACGCGCACATCCGCCGACATCGATATCTTCCTGTCCTACAGCCGCGCTGCCGATCGTGAGTTGGCGCCCGCGCTGCAACGCTGTCTCGCCCGCTTGGCAAAGCCGTGGAACAAGCCTCGCGCGTTACGCGTATTCCGCGACCGGACCGATTTGTCCGCCGCGTCGAGCTTGACGGCGGAGATCGAGACCGCGTTGCGAGGGGCCCGGTACTTTCTGCTGCTGGCCTCGCCGGAGGCGGCGGCGTCGAAGTGGGTCGGGCGCGAGATCGCGTACTGGCAGCAGCACAAGAGCCCGGACACGTTTCTCGTCGCGGTGACCGATGGGGTGGTGGCGTGGGACGAGGCGAGCGGGGACTTCGACTGGGCCGTCACCACCGCCCTGCCGACCTCGCTGACCCGGTATTTCGCCTCCGAGCCGATCTGGGAGGATTTGCGGTTCGCGCGCGGAAGCGATCAATTGTCGTTGCAGCACAGTGAGTTTCGCAGTGCCGTCGCGTCGCTGGCCGCACCGGTGCGCGGCCTCCCGAAGGGGGTGCTCGACAGCGAAGACGTACGTCAGCAGCGCACGGTGGCGAGGCTGCGCAATGCCGCGATCGTCGGGCTCGCAACGCTTCTCGTGATCGCGATCGCGACCGGCATCGGCTTTCTGGCCCAGCGTGATGATGCCCGCCATCAGCGCGATGTCGCGGTCACCCGCCAACTGGTCGCCGACTCGCGCAATCTGGCCAACACAGATCCCGAACTGTCCAGGCTCCTCGCCGTGGCCGCCGTCGAACTCGACGCGGCGGCGGAGGGCGACAACGCCCGGGCCGCGCTGCGCACCGCGCTGCTCAATCCGCTCCGGCACGTGATCCGGCACCAGCAGCTCATGGCGTCGGCGTTGAGTCCGGATGGGCGAGTGCTCGCCACGGGAAGTAATGATGGGACGGTTCGGCTCACGGATGTCAGGAGTGGGCGGCAGGTGGGCGCGTTCACCGCGGCGGCGAGCGTGAATTTCGCGCTCGCGTTCAGCCCCGACGGCCGGAAACTCGCCACGGGCAGTGTCGACAATACGACCGCGGTGTGGGATGTCGCCACGGGAAAATCGATCTACACGCTGAACAGCGGCGGGCCCGGGAATTTCTATAAGGTGGCGTTCAGTCCCGACGGGTCGACGCTCGCGACGAGCACGGGCAACAACACGACGATCCTGTGGAACGCCGAAAACGGCACATTGCGAACCACTTTCGACGACAGCAATGCCGCCGAGTTCAGCCCGGACGGGACGATCATCGCGACCGGCGGCGACCGCGGGGTCGTCCACCTCTGGAATCCCGCCACGGGAGAACGACTCGCGGAGCTCACGGGCGACGCCAACTCTGTGAACGCGCTGGTCTTCAGCGCGGACAGTGCGCTGCTGGCCGTCGGCGTGCTCGGGCCCACGACACGCGTCTGGGACACCCGCACGCATGAACTGCGGCACACGCTCGACAACGGATCGGTGGCTTGGGGGCACATGTTCAGCCCCGACGGCCGGACGTTCGCCACAGGCAGCGAAACGGAACATGTTGTGCGACTGTGGGACATCGTGTCCGGAACCGTGCGCACCACCCTCGTAGGCGAGCGCATCTCCTTCGGGTCGGGCACTCTCGCCGCGACGAGCGACAGTGACGGTCATATTCGCCTGTGGGACAGCGCTACCGGGCAGCGGCTCGCCGATCTTTCCGGACACACCGGAGCCGCCAAGAGAATCGAGTTCACACCCGACGGCGCGACGATCGCCTCGATGAGTGACGACGACAGCGTCCGATTGTGGCATCCGATCATCGGGCGGCCCACCGCGCTGCGCGGCACCGCCTCCGATGCGCTGGCCGCTGACGTGGGGCACGGAAAAGTCTTGGGACCCACCTTGAGTCCGAATGGGAGCGTCCTCGCGACGAAAGGGAGTCCGGCGCGGCTGTGGGACGCCGCCACCGGTCGTCTCCGGGCGGCGATCCAGACCCATCACCCCGGCGCCGTGCGGCCCGAATTCTTCGGACCGACCGGCACGATTCTAGCCACCACCGAAGATGACAGCGATTGGGTCCAATTGTGGGATCTCGATGCGAGGAAGTTGCTGACCGATATTCCGGTGGGGCGTTTCGGCGCGCTGGCGATCGACGGGATCAGCGCCGACGGTACGGTGCTCGCGACCTCGGGCCAGGAGTCGATTCGCCTGTGGGACACAGCATCCAAGAAACTGATGAACGAACATCCGGCAGCGGCCAACTCGCGAACGGTTCTCACTCCCGACGGGAGGGCCATCGTCGCCGTCGACAAATCGAACCACGCGCTTCAAGTCTGGGATGTGCGGTCGGGAGCACTTCGGAAAACGCTCCCCGGCCAGCCGAGCGTCGGGCGCGTGGAAGCGATCAGCCCGGACGGAACCACCGTAGCGACCGTGGACGGCCGCGTGGTCCACCTGTGGAACCTCACCGCCGACACCTCGAAAACCCTGACCGGCTACACCAATTCGATCTTCCCTGCCGTCTTCGCCGCCGACTCCGCCTACCTCGCCACCGGCGACAACGACCACCTGGTTCGACTGTGGGACGTCCACACCGGCCTGCTCCTCACCGAACCGTTGGCAGGTCACCAGACGACCGTTCGCGACGTGGCCATCAGCCCGGAAGGGCGGACGCTGTCGACGGTCGCCGACGACGCCACGATTTTCACTTGGGATGTCGGGGCGCTGACGGGGGATTTGCGGGGGAACGCTTGTGCGCAGGTGGGTCGGGGGTTGACCGCGGAGGAGCGGGAGAGGTACCTGTCCGGAGTCGATCCTCGTGTCTGCGGGCTGTGAGACGCGCTCACCGATCGCGGGCAGGACACGGCGATTCCGCTTGCGGCCCTGCGTAATTGGATGGAGGAAATCCGCCGCGGTTCACGGTGGGATGAGGGATCGCCGTCCCGATTCGATCAGCCCTGACTGTCTGTCAGTCGGCGCGCCCAAGCGACACTTCCTCGCGCCAGGGCCGGATCCAATGCTGATTCGCGGCTGACTCGGAAGAGATTGTCGGCGATGTTCCGGCTCGCGGCGGCGAGCGGCGGGTACGCGTTTCGTCCGGCCACGGTCTCGGCCGCCATGCACCACAGTCTCGCGGCGTCGTCCATTCGGCCGAGATTCGCTCGCGTCACTCCGAGGATGTCGATGACACGGACGAAGGCGAACAGGTATGCCTCATTGTCGGGCTCCGAATCCATCAGTGGCTTCACATACCGCCCCGCCGCCGCGAGGAGGGCGTCCGCGTCCGCTGGGCTGCTCGCCGCCAGATCGACCAAACGGTGGATCATCCACTCGTTCTGCGGCCCCGCGCTGCCCAGATCTTCGGCAAGCCATCGACTCCAATGTCGCGCGACTTCTCCGGCGAGCAGAACGTGTCGCGAGCGGTCATCGATTTCGCTGAGCCGCAGGAGCGAAACGCCGACTTCGCGCGCGTCTCGAGGATCCGGATAGCCGGACGTGTCCGCGGCCTCCTGTCGTCTCGCGATCGCGGCACGCAGAGATGTCGCCGCGTCGCCGCGCGCGTCCCGCCGCAATCGACACTCCGCCAGCATCTCCAGCGCACGAGCCCAGCAGACCCGCGACCAGTCCGACGGCGCGACCGTTCCCGCGTCGAACATCGCCACCGTCGCCGCGCAGATCGCCTCGGCCACAACGAAGTCGCGGCGTCGCATACTGGTGCGCGCGCAATCGATGAGTGCCTGGGCGAGGATGCCGAGCACGCTACCCGGTTCGGGGGTGCGAGCGAGGGTGTCGCGAACGATTCGAGGCACCTCATCGGGGTCGCCCAGGACGACGAGCACCGCGCACAGTCGCCCTGCCGTATCCGCGCCGAAGGGCCACTGCGTGTCGTCCGGGTCGATGGCGGCCAGCAGCTGCCACATCTCGGTCGAGCGCTCCAGCCAACGCCGAGCCTCAGCCGTGCGCTCCTGGTCGAGCAGAGCCATGCCGTGACAGCGCGCGGTTATCGCCACCTGACGTATCGCACTTCGTCCAGCGTCGACGGAATAGCCCCATTCCGCCAGGTCGACGGCTGCTGCGAAATGGCTGAGCATTTCCGCACCGTTCTTCTCATGATCGGCCACATTGCCGAGACCGACAAGGACATTCATGACATTGACGGCGCAGTCGAACGACGGGTTCGCCGCGAACATTTCGCGGGCCAACGGGAGCGCGCGCTCGTACGCGGCGCGCGCGGCGCGGCTGTGTCCCGCCTTCAACTCGGACCCCGCGTACTCGACCAGCGCGAATTGCAACCAGGTCGGCACATGGGGCGAGCTGTCTCGTTCAGCGACCATGTCCCATTCCCGGACGCTTACTTTTCGCGCCTCCAGAGCGGCTGTCTCGTCGGCACTTTCGCGAGCGAACCACATCGACAAATGCGCCAGCACCTCGTGGGCGCGCAGCGATTCCGGGTATCGGTCCACCACCAGTCGGCCGAATGCGAGCGCATCCGTGGCGGATCGCGCGAGATCGGCCGCGGCCATCCTGGATTCCGGTAGGTCGGCGAGACAACCGGTGGCATTGGCCAGGGCCCCGAGCAGCCGGTCGTCCACCCGGCCGTATTCGAAAAGCTCCCGCGCGGTCGCCAGCAACCGCAGGCACAGAGCAATGCGTGATTCGGCCCGCATCGCGAACTTGTGCCGATGGACGGACCCGCTCACGAAATCGAGACCCCGGACATCCACGCCCTCGAACGCCGCGCGAAGATCGCCCGCATCCGCGGATTCGGCGACCACCGTCGAGAGTTCCGCGCGCCGGTGCTCCGGTACGGCATTGAGAATCGGTGCGGCGCTGAGTCCGTCGCTTCGGAAGATGTGCCACAGCCGGTCGCTCTCGCAGAGCGGGTCGTCCGGATAGCGCGCCAGATGTTCCGCGATGGCACGATGCAGGCGCGGCCGGTCCTCGATGCCGATGTTGCGCTGTTCGATGTGGTCGCGAACCACCGCGTGCGCGAAACCCAGTCGGCCGCCCTCGCCGCGCGCGATCAGCAGGCCCGACAGACTCCGTCGAATCGCGGCGATGGTCAACGTCTCGACGCCGAGAAGCCGCTCCAGGTCGTTCGGCCGCAAACCGGATCTCGACACGGCCGCGAAGGCGAGGAAGTCTGTCACGAGCCGCACCCCGAACCCGACCGCCGCACGGTCGACGATGCGGGAAACCAATGCCCCGGTCTCGTCGGGAAGATCGCGAACGGTCGCGGTCACCAGATCCGCGATCGCGGACACGGGGTTCGCGGACGGATCGACGCCGCCGAAGTCGTCGGCGCTCAACGCGGACAGCTCGGCGATCGCCAGGCGCAGCCACAACGGAATCCTCGGGCGCATCGTCAGCGATTCGACGGCGGGAGCGGGCAGCCGGCGACGCAGCGCACCGCAGATGGCATCGACGGCTCTCCGCCCATCCGCCGCCGGCAGGGCGGGAACCGCGATCTCTACAATGCCCTGAGCAGCGGCGTAGCGGGCCTGGGCGGAGCTCGTGGTGGAGACCAGGACGGTCGCGTGTTCGGGCAGGCCCGCGAGGAACCCTGGTTTCGCGTCCGAGAGAAGTTGATCCAGGCCGTCGATCGCCAGGACGAGCGGAGATGACGCGGAAAGGGCGCTGCGAAAAGCGTTTTCGAGTGCCTCGTCGTCGAGCGCGGTCAGCCCGTCCGCGACGCCGAGAGCGGAACAGGCGCGAATGAGGACCGCGCGCGCCGTCGAGATCTCGGGCGAGGCTCCGGCGGGCACGGCGACCACCACGTGTCCCTCGGCCTCCAGCCGCCGTACGGCCGCGCACCACAACGACGATTTGCCGATCCCGGACATCCCGGTCAGGCAAACTCCGGTGCCGCTTCGAAGTTGCGCCAGGATGTCGGTCAGCACCTGCTCACGGCCGTCGAAACCGTGTAGCCGGTCCTCGAAGAACAGCGCTTCGGCCGCCGTGATCGGATCGATCCGTCGACCCGCCAGCTCTTGCGCCCGGTGCACGACCTCGGCCCCGAGGACTCGAGAGACACACGCTACGAAGTCGGCCATGTCCTTCGGGCGAGGCCCCTCCGGAATTACCCGATAGCTGTGTACGGGGCAGCGATCTCGCACCCGCGATTTGAGTTCGAGGACGGGTCCGAGGACCTCGTCGCGCCAGGCACGGGGCGCCGACCCCACCCACTCGCGTTCGAAGAACACGGCGCGACTGGCCGGGGCGCGCAGGGCGCCGTACTCGAATTCCAATGCGGTGACCGAGATGCCGGGTGGACAGTCCGCGATATCGGCCTCGAACAGGGCGAGCGCGAGACGTAGTTCGTCGGGAACCCACCCGTAACGCTCACCCAGCAGGCCCACGAAAAGTGGACGCGCACGCTCGATTTCGGACAAACAGACCTCGAGAACCCGGGCCTGCTGCGTGGCCTCGTCATCATCCCCGGCCGACACTCCCCATCGAAGGTCGATCATCTCCACCCGGCATCCGTACCCGGCGACGAGATCGTTCAATTCCGGTAGCACCGAAGCGATCAGGGCGTCCCGCTCGAAGTGGAAGTCACGGAACGTCGAGGAGACGAAGACCGGGATGATCGCCATATCGGAACCTCAGCACGAACACAGCGGACGCGCCAGGGGATTCGATACCCGTTCCGACCCCGATCATCGGTCCGGCATGTCACGCACAAGCTCGTCGGCGGCGCTCCGCAGCGCAATCATGTCGACGTTCAGCGACTCCAAAGCCGCGGTCGCGGCGTGGTTTTCGGCCAGTAGTGCCACGAGCAGATGTTCCGCCGCCATTCCCTCTGCGTCGCCGGCGGCCGCCAATTCGACGGCGTGCGTAACGGCCCGTCGCGCGGTGTCGTCCAAGCCGTCCAACGCCAGCGGGTCCACCGTGCTGGACGCAATCGGCGTCAGCACCGAATCACGCACCTGCAGCCCGATGAACTCTGCGATCGAGCCGTGCTCCGGGGGCATCATTTCCCCACGGACGATCTGCTGGCTCATCAGGATCGTAGCCCCGAACGATATCCAGTCGCGCCGGTCGGAGACGTAGAAGCACGGTTGTCCTTCTTCGTCGACGCCGATCGCCGTCACCGTGCGTAGCAGCACGCCCAGCCACGATCCGGTCTCCTTCTCCCGCTCCACCTCGTCGAAACCGATCCCCAGTTGACCCAGCACGCGATGCAGGCGATTCCATGCCTGCGACTCGTCGACCGGTGGCAGCAGCACGGTCGCTTTCTGCGCGAGTCCCCACTTGCGCAGATGCGTGAGTTCCCACTTCAATCCGTCGGTGACCCCGGCGACCAGCACGATGCTGTCGACGCGTTTCGCGCTCTCTTCGACCGCCGACTGCCATTCGTCGTCGGACACATAGGTGCGCACCGCCCCGCGCTCGGGCAGCGGCTCGCCAGGCTTGCCGATCGCGATCAGCGGCGACTCGCTCGACACGAGGAAGGCCAGAAGCTCCTCGAACCTGACGGTGAAGCCGTCGAATATCCCGAGGATGCCCACATTCGGGTTCGGTGCGCGGAACCGCATCGCGTCGTCGTTGAACGAACGAAGAAACAAGATGTCGTCACGGGTGGCGTTCAGCCCGAAGCGCGCGGGTGTTCCAGTGGCGAGGCTGCGCTTCGCGGTACTCGTCGCGAGTCCCGCGGCCGCGAGCAGCGCGATTCCCGAGATCAGTTGAATTGCCCACTGCCACAGGCCCGCACCGGCGTCACAGAGCCGCACGGACCACCAGATCGTCGCGACGCCGACGAACAACGAGCTCCAGCCGAGCATCGTGTAGCCGGCACCCCGGGCGGCGGCATCGGCTCGGCCGGAGCGCCTGCCTCGCATGATCTGACCGATCATCAGGTGAGGACTGAACTGCCACAGCAGAATTCCCCACAACACCAGCGAACTCAACCACCATGGTGGCTCTCGGATGAGCAGCACCACGGCAGCCACGATCAACACGACGGGCAGGGCGGTCGACCGGATCACCGCCAGTCGACGGAGCTTGCCCATGGCCGGGTGGTCGACAGGCCGGATTCGGATGCCCGCGGCTTCGGCGTGGGCGAAAGCGACATAGTGCTGAATACCCCACTTGCGCGTCCATCGTCGCAAACCGAAGTCGGGCGACCGAAGATAAGACACGACGTTCATCAACCCCGCGAGCACGACAATCGTCCCGACAACCAGCACTGTGTCACCTTCGTGTCGATGCCCGAGCCAATCTGTCTCGCGTGGAATTGTAGAAGCTTTCGCTTGTATCGACTGCCCATAGCTGATATCCGTCGACCATGAAACTCTCCGAGTCGTTCGGACTGCTCGGCGTTTCGACGCTCGGGGACACCGACACCAAGTACGACCGGTATCGCCCCCGGCTGCACCGAGACGGTTCTCTCGCGTTCGCCGAGGTCGATGGGAATCGGATCGAATCCGTGCAGGTCCGCGAGATCGCGCAGCGGGTAAGCACATTGGAGGACAACGACGACCTCACCTACGCCGTACTCTCCGCGGGCAGGCGGGACCTGCACATGATCGCCGCCAAGTCGACGATGTACGTCACCGATGCCCGGATCGCGTTCGTCCAGAACAAGGTGAAGAACCCGAACGAGCGAGTCGTCGGCCATATCCGCTACCCGTGGGTCGATGCGATCGTGTGGCGCCCGCGGCTCGGCCGGTTCAAGCCCCCGATGCTCGAGGTCTGGATGCACGAGAACTTCCCGGTCAAGCATCTCGGCTCGTGGCATCACTATGTAGAGCTCGAGTTCGACGACTCCGTGGACACCGCGGCGATCGCCCTCGACCTCGCGCGTCGCGTGGCCGCGCACAATCTCGCATACGGCGCTCCCGCCCGCATCCACGACCGGTTGCGCGAACAGTCCGAGATCACTCGCCTTCCCCAACTGGACGACACCGGAATGGGACTGTGGGAATGCCCGGCGAGCGTTCCGTGCACACGCGGCGCCGAATACATCGGTGACTCTCCTCCCGCGACCGAATGGATCTGCCGCGGCGGGCCCGCGCTCGACGCCGAGCCGGTCGCCGAGCCGGCGCAGCGCGCACCTTCCACGATCATCTTGAAACGCATGCTCGCGCGCGGGAATTCGATCGCCCGCGAGCGAGGTCACGACCAGGTCGGCGTCGACGATCTACTCCTCGCGCTGCTGATCGATGACGACACGCCTGTCGGTCGGCTCATGGAACGGCACGGCGCCGACTACGACTCGGTAAAACGCCAACTCGAGGTGAATCGCCCTTGGTCCGCGCCGCGAGCGGCCGCACCCGGTGGAGCGCGACGGGACCGGATCAGAGTGGGCAAGCGGAAGTTGCCGTTCACCATCGCACTGGAGCTCGTTCGCACGATGCGTGACATCGGGAGGAAAGAGGCACTCGGCGATCACGAGGGCGCCCTGGGTCTCGGGCAACGGCTCATCACGTCGGCCGAACGATCAGGAATCTCGACCCTGCGAGCCTTCGCGCACGTTCAGGTCGCCGACTCGTGCTCGGCACTCGGGCGGTTCGACGAGGCCCACCGCGCGTTCGCGGCCGCGGCGAGGCTGCGCTCGGCACCGGCACTCACGGTGGGACCGTTCGTGCCCGAGATCGATCCCATCGAGGTGGTCGACGAGGCGCTCTACGGCCTGTGGGAGGTAGCGGACAAGAGGAACGACGAGGACAAGACCGCCGAGATCGCCGCACTGGAGGCCCTTCGTGAGTTCCGCATCGAGTACGGGTCCGACGAGACCGCGGCGTGGACGGCCGCTCAGCTCGCGCGCACCCACGGACGAGGCGCGGACCACGCCGGCGCGGCCCGGTGGGGCGAAATCGCACGCGAAGAGTATCTGCGTGCGGGCAATATCGAGGACGCGGCAGACGCTGCCGAAATCGTCGCGAAAGCCCACAACGAATCGGGAGAGTCCGAGCACGCGCTCCGAGCCGCGGAGCAAGCGATCGAAGGAGCGGTTCTCTCGAACAACAAGAGGCTCGAAGTGTTCGCCCGGTTCGAGCGGGCGCGGGCGAATACGGCGTTGCGGAACATCACAGCCGCCCGGGACGAGTTTCTCGCCCTTCTGCCGGAGCAATGCCGACAGAATCCGTCGATGGCGCGAGCGATGGTCATCCAGTTGGCAGAGATCGACGTCCTGGCCGCCGCCGACTACGCGATCCAGCTCGCGGAGGTGGATGTGGCGTTCCACGGTCCGCGATCCGCCGAGATCACGCTGGCGGCCGCCCGTTCGCTCGATGCCGAGCACGTCGATCAGGCCCGTCGGCTGCTGATCCACTCGGTTCGATTCGTCGCCGGGGTGTTGACCCATCCGAGCACGGTCGAGACAAACGTCGATCGGGGTTTCACCACCCTCGCCGCGGCGCTCACTGGATCGGATGATCCACAGTTCCGCCGGTGTGCGGTGCAGATACTCGTCGACCCGCTCCGGCTGATCGACCCGGCGCGTCTGTTCAGGCTCAAATGTTTCGAGTTTCTCGACGTACTCGACGAAGCGGGACAGTACGACGTGCTGGCGGCGTTGGCCCGGCCGATAGTCGACCGACTCGCCGCGGCAGTCGCGAGCGAAGGGAATCCGGCCGTTCGGGAAATCATCGCTGTAGTGCGCCGACAGTGGAAGTTGTGTCGGGGGCTGAAGCTGTCCGGTCAGTGGAATGCAGCCCTGGAAGTTCACGAAGACCTGATCGGTTGGGCGCGAAAGGCGGCCGAGATTTCCTCGTCCGAGCGGTCCCGTCTCGGCCTGTATCTCGCCAGCCACGGCAGCGACCTCATAGCGGCGAAGAGGTACCCCGAGGCCCACGACCGTCTGAACGAAGCCCTCGACCTGCTGCGATCGCTGATGTCGGAGGGGGAAGAATGCACAAGGATTCTCGTTCTCGCACTGCAAACCCACGCTCGGCTCGCCGTCCTGAGCGGAGACCACACGCTGCAGCAGTCGAGGCTGCGCGAGGCACTCGCCGTCCTCGGAAACGCCGACAGCGGGGACTGGATCGATGAAACACGGACCCACATTCAAGCCCTGATCAAAGGCGATGCCGAGTCGCCAGCCACACCACATGCTCTCGACTGATAGCTTCCTCGGCATCATCGACTTCGCGAGCCCAAGCGTCCTCGGAAGCCGCAATCTGCAATTTCGCCTCCGCATTGGATAGATCGGTGCACGCCGCAGAGTAGGCCCGCGCCAAGGAATCGTGTTGCTTGGTTTCCACCCATGCGATTGCTGCGCCGGCGATCATGGCCAAGGCAGGGCCGGGCATGAGACTCGTCTGTATCACGGCCGTCGACAACGAGGCCACCGCACCGGCGAACTCCAAGGAGAACAATGCCACCCGCCACTGTTTCGAGCGGCGCTTGTTATACGTTGCCTTCGTGGCGTACCAGCGCTGTTGGTCGCGGATCCTGCCCTCGATATACATCGTCTTGCGGGCGGCGAAGGGCTTCGATCTCGACTCGATCATCCAATCCGAGATCTGTGGAGCGGCTACCGGCTCCAGCTGAAGATCGGCGAACTGATCGTCCAGTTCGTCGAGCTTCTCGACAAGTCCGCGGGTCGCGTCATCGGTCGTCATATGGATCGGGAATGGCAACCCTCCGGCAGCGAATTTCCAGGCGAGAGTTTTAGCCGATTCGGCGACAGCGCGGCCGTCATACCACGCCTTGTCGGGCCGACGGCGCCACAACGAGGACTCCTCGAGAATCGCTCCCACGAAGGCCACCGTCCCGACCAGCCCCAGAAGATCGACATGCCCGCGGCCCAAACGCCAGGCGACGATTCCGCTGAGAGCGGCGACTACCAGGCACAGCAGCCGTCTCCGTATTCCTCCGACGTAGGAGCGTTGCCCCTCGAGCGAGGCGAGGTCCGCCGCTTGAAACAGCTGGGGCATCGAGGAGTCCGGCACCGTCACGGGAGTGGTCACCGCATCATCATCACTGATGGAGGTCGGCGGCGTGGCCTACACTTCGGACGTCATGCCGGCCGAGGCGAGAGGTCGAGGTGGGCCATCATCGGCGTGGACGACGAAGACGACTTCATCGACAGCAATGACAAGGAATACGTCATGAGTCGGATCCATCAAGACCATCTGGGTGACTCGACCGCGAGGATCGCCCTGGCCGGCAGTGATGCCAAAAGTTCCGATATTGGTTACGCACGTGGCAATACCCACCTGTACCGGGGCATCTGCTCCAAAACAAGTAAATGGTTTTCATCTGGCCGCCGGGGATGTGGGCGGCGGTTTGCGCGTTCGCCGCTTGGATCAGGCTTCCGTAGCGGTCACGCTGCTCCGGTGACATGGCGGCGGCTTGGTGGTTCGTGGCGGAGATGACGCCATCGCGAGCGCGGAGCTCGCGGACGGCACGGTGGAGTCCTGCTCGCTCACCCAGACCGTCGAGACGATCGGGGAGCGGAGCGCTGGAAGTTTCGACAATGGGCGCGGCGACGGGCCGAAATGACCGTTTGGACGTCTGCGGCGGCCATCGTCATGGCGAGTCCGTGCGAGGTCTCCGCGATCGAGCAGACCCCGCCGTTCATCGACATGATCCCATAGCGGCCCTCCGAAAACCGCTGCGGCAAGGGCGTTTTCGAGGCGACGTGGATTCTGTCGCGCCGACACGCGCAGCCGATGACGGGGTGTGCGGCTCGGAGGCGGTTCAGCGTCGAGGACAACCCGACGCTGAGCCGTTGTCCGATCTGATCTGGGTCAGACGCCCATCGGATCGAAGTAGCGGACCTTCAGCTCACCTTCGATGAACTCGCCGAGTTCGTCGAGGATGCCCGTCTCGGTGCGCCATGCGAGGTATGCCTCGTAATCGGCACGGGTGTCCCACTTTTCCAGGATGACGACATCGGCGGGGTCGTCTTGATTACGGACGAACTCGACACTGACGTTTCCCTTGTATCCCCGGGTGTCCGGGAGGATGCGCACGAGCCACTCGCGAAATTCCTCGGCCTTGTCGGTCTTGGCGGTGACTTCGAGGACTGCCTGAATTGTCATGCTGGGGTCTCCTTCGGGGCGCTCGGATCTGGCAGATACTGTATACGATTTATCAAACCAGCATGTCAACGGCTTGTCATTGTGTCGGATTTTAGATACAGTATACGAAAACTGTGAGCCGCGTCACCGCGATGGGAGTGGGCGCCACCGCACCGATTCGACCGCGTATCCGGCGGCGAGACCGGTCGGCGAGGCAGTGGAACCGCGGCCGCCGGGCGGTCCCTACTTCTGCCAGAAACCCTGGGCGTCGAGGATTTCGATCGCCTTCTGGGCTCCCCGGAGGAAGTGGTCTTCCATTGCCGCGCGGGCCCGCGGGCCCGACCGCGAGCGCAGGGCTTCGAGGAGGTTGCGGTGTTCGGCGTCGGCTTCGGGCGCCATCTCGGTATTCGATTCGTAGAACTCGAGGGGGATCGGGCTGCCGAGCGTGCGGAGTACGGCCAGGATCCGCGGCGATTCGGCCGCGTGGTTGATCAGGCTGTGGAAGGTGAAGTTCGCCCGGGCGCGTTCCTGTTCGTCGGTGGCGGTTTCCATCTGCTCGATCAGTCGCTCGAGTTCGGCGAGTGATTCCTCGGACAGGTTCTCGGCGGCGCGTTCGGCGGCCCGCCCGGAAAGGTGGGCGAGCATCCAATAGTGGTCCTCGATATCGGCTTTCGACAGTGGGACGACGAAAGCGCCGCGGCGCGGAACCATCTCCACCAGACCCTCTGCCGCCAGGGCCGACAATGCTTCGCGCACCGGGATCTTGCTCATGCCGATTTCGTCGGCGAGCGGTTCCTGATCGATCCGGGCCCCGGGTGCGAGCTCGCGGGCGAAGATCCGGCGGCGGATCTCGGTGAGTGCGATCTGCTTCAGACTGTCGGGCAGGACGACGTGTCGCGCGGTGCGGTTGCTGGTGGACATGCCCTCGTGCTCCCTCGCCGGCGGTGAACCTGGAACGGAAGCCGAAGGCCCCAGGGAACGGTATATCAGCTACATCGGACGAGGTGGCCGACCTCATCCTGTTCCTCGCTTCGCGGGAGAGCGGCCGTCGAAGTCGGCGCCTGGGAGCAGGGCCGGGACGCTGGGGCGAAATCTGCCGAAACCGGCCGCAGGATAACGACAGATAGTATACTAAATACAGTACACGGCAGCTCATGAGACCGGCCCAGCCTCGGTCGGCTGTCGTGCTCGATGGCGCACTGTCCGCCCTTTTTCAGTGAGGAAGAAGATGACTGCAACGACCACCCCGGTTACCGGTCAGGCCCGCAGCCCGAAGGTGGCCCGCTGGCTCGACGATCACCGCCCGGCGCTGTTGATCGGCAACGAGTGGGTGCCGGCGAAGTCGGGAAAGACCTTCGCGACCGTGAATCCGGCCACCGAGCAGGTGCTGGCACTGGTCGCGGAGGCGGACAAGCCCGATGTGGACGCGGCGGTGGCCTCGGCGCGCAGGGCGTTCGAGGGCCCGTGGTCCGAGCTGGGTCCGGGTCAGCGCGCGCGCATCTTGCGGAAGTTCGCCGCCTTGATCGAGGAGCACACCGCCGAACTCGCCGAACTCGAAACCCTCGACAACGGGATGACCATCGCGACCGCGAAGGCGTTCATCGGCGTCGCGGTGGAGAGCATGTTCTACTTCGCCGGCGCGGCACAGCAGATCTTCGGCCAGACCTCGCCGTCGGCGCCGACGAACTTCAACTACGTGCTGCGCGAACCCATCGGCGTCGTCGGCGCGATCACGCCGTGGAACGCCCCGATCTGCGCCAATGTCTGGAAGATCGCCCCGGTGCTCGCCGCCGGGAACACGATGATCCTCAAACCCGCAGAGCAGACGCCGCTGACCGCCCTGCGGCTGGGCGAGCTGGGTATGGAGGCCGGACTCCCGCCCGGCGTCCTCAATATCCTGACCGGTTTCGGGCCCGGGGCCGGGTCGTCGATCTCCGAACATCCGGGCATCGACAAGATCACCTTCACCGGCTCGGTGGAAACCGGCCGTCGAATCCTGCACGCGTCGGCCGGAAACCTGAAGCGGGTCACCCTCGAACTCGGCGGCAAATCCCCGAACATCGTGTTCCCGGACGCGGATATGGAAGGGGCACTGGCGAATTCGCTGGCCGGCTTCTCCACCATCAGCGGACAGGTCTGCGTCGCCGGCACCCGGCTGTTCGTCCAGCGCGATATCAAGGACGAGTTCGTGGAGAACCTGAGTGCGGTCGCTGCGAATATCAAGGTCGGCGATCCCTTCGATCCCGAAACCACGATGGGCCCCCTGGCGTCGGCCGAGCAGTTCGAGCGCGTCAAGGGATATCTGGACATCGGAAAATCCGAGGGCGCGATCGCCGCCAGCGGCGGGTCGACCATCGACGGCAAGGGCTATTTCGTGCAGCCGACCATCTTCGACGGCGTCGAGAACTCGATGCGCATCGCCCAGGAGGAAATCTTCGGTCCCGTGGTGTCGGTCATCCCGTTCACCGACGAATACGACGCGATATTGCAGGGCAACGACACCACCTACGGACTGGCCGCCGCGGTCTGGACCCGCGATGTCAGCCGCGCGCATCAGCTTGCCCGCCGGATCAAGGCCGGCACCGTCTGGATCAACACCTTCCTCGAGCTCGACCCGACGATGCCGTTCGGCGGCTACAAGGAATCCGGTCTCGGGCGGGAATTCGGTGCGAACTGGTACCAGGCCTACACCGAAGAGAAGTCGGTCTTCGTCAAGCTCTGACCGCTGTCGTCAGCGAACTCCCGAGGAGAATTATCGTGAAAACCAAGGCGGCGGTGGTCGTCGAAGCCGGCAAACCCATCGAAATCGAAGAACTGGACCTGATCGCGCCCGGGCCGGGGCAGGTATTGATCAAATATCTGTTCGCCGGACTGTGTCATTCGGATGTGCATATCTCCCACGGCGATCTCGCCGCGCGGTTGCCGATGGTGCTGGGCCACGAGGGCGCGGGGGTGATCGAGGAGGTCGGGCCCGGCGTCACCCGCGTCGCGCCCGGTGACCACGTCGTCTGTTCCTTCATTCCGAGTTGCGGTACATGCCATTGGTGCTCGACCGGACAGCAGCCGCTGTGCGATATGGGAGCCACCATCCTCGAGGGGTATCTACCCGACGGGCGTTTCCCGATGACCGGCGCACGCGGCGACTACGGGACCATGTGCATGCTGGGAACCTTCAGCCAGTACGGCACCATTTCGGAAGCCTCGGTGGTCAAGATCGACGACAGCCTGCCGTTGGACAAGGCGGTGCTGGTGGGGTGCGGGGTGCCCACCGGATGGGGTGCGGCGGTCAATGCCGCGCAGGTGAGGCCGGGCGACACCGTGATCGTCGCGGGAATCGGCGGGATCGGTATCAACTCGGTGCAGGGCGCGCGGGCGGCGGGTGCGAAGAATCTGATCGCGGTGGATCCGCTCGCCAACAAACGGGCGGCGGCACTGGAATTCGGCGCCACCGACGCGTTCGCCACGATGGCCGAAGCCGCGGAATTCGCGCGCGCCGACACCAATGGTAACGGGGCGGACCAGGTCCTCCTCACCGCGGGAATCGTAACCGAGGAGTTGATCAACGAGGCGTTCGACGCCGCCGGGAAAGGCTCGACGATCGTCATTGTCGGACTCAACAAGTTGGATGAGAGCAATCTCCACGTCCCTAGCGCGATCATGACGCTGTGGAAGAAGACGATCAAGGGCACCAACTTCGGCGACTGCAATCCGATGACCGATATCCCCCGATTGCTGGGTATGTATCAGCGCGGTCAGCTGAAACTGAACGAACTGGTCACGAATACCTACACCCTCGAACAGGTCAACGAAGGCTACGACGATCTGCTCGCCGGAAAGAACCTTCGCGGAGTGATCGTCCACGAGCACTGATCTCTGTGCGGAACCTCAGACGCGAGGGGATTCCACGGTGGCGGCGAGAGTGTCGGCATCCCGGGCGAGCACCCGGGTGCCCGGTCCCGGGGCCGCGCCGGGTCCGGGCAGGGCGGTGACCCGCGGCGCGGCGAGGGGCTGACCGCAGGAGGAGCAGCTCACCTGGGGAGTGAATTTCCGGCCGCAGTCGTCGTGGACGAGTTCGACGGGGGGACCTCCGGGCGGAGTGGCCCATTTGTCGCCCCAGGCCATCAGGGCCATCAGCACGGGGAGGAGTTCCTGTCCGGCTTCGGTGAGGTGGTACTCGTGCCGTGGGGGGCGTTCGTGATAGGTGCGGCGTTCGATGATGCCGTCTCGGGTGAGCTCCGTCGCCGCGCCCATCACGGGCTGACCAACGCGGGCGGACCGGAGAGGCAGCCCCGAGCACTGGCACTGATGGCCTGGGCTCAGTCGGTCGCGCCGTACATTCGCCGTTGGCGGTCGCGCCAGCGCTGGATCAGGTCGTGGATGTCCTGTTGGGCGAAGGCGAAGAAGTCCGCGGCCTCGGCCAAGCGGCGGCCGGTCGCGGTGTCCTCGCCGAACAGGTCTGCGCCGCTTGCCAATTGGCTCTGCCACGCCGCGAGGAAATCGTTGCGCAGGGTGAGGATGGTTTCCCAGACGTTGCCGCGGACGCGGTAGCGCTCCTTGCGGGTGCCGGGGACGCGTTCGCGGGTGAGGAATCCGGTCTGGGTCAGGAAGCGGACCGCGCTGGAGATCGAGGGCTGACTCACCTCGAGGGCGGCCGCCAGTTCGGCCGATGTCATGACGCCCGCGTCGCTGATCAGCACGCGAGCCAGGACTCGAGCGGCCATCGGCGGAACGCCGGTCGAGGTCATCGCCCCGGCGAGGCGTTCGACGAACTCGCGTTGCTCCTCCGTGTCCGGCTGCCCCGATGTTGCCATGCGGCACAGCATATAACAGATGATATCTGAAGTATTGAAACTATCAGATATTCGTAATAATGTCTGACCTCATGACGATGAACGACCGAACTCTCGGTTCCACCACGGTGGGCCTGCCCGCGGCCCGCCGTTTCGGTGTCCTCACCGCGTTGTGCCTGGCGGTGCTGGTCGTCGGGCTCGACACCACGGTTCTGAACGTGGCCCTGCCGACATTGGCGGTCGACCTCGGCGCCTCCACCGAGCAGCTGCAATGGGTGGCCAACTCCTACAACCTGGTGCTGGCGGCGCTGTTGCTGCCGGCGGGTCTTCTCGGAGATCGCTTCGGCCGCAAGAAGATTCTCGCGGCGGCGCTGACCCTGTTCGGCGCGGGATCGGTGCTGTGCGCGCTGGCCGGTTCGGCCGATCGGCTGATCGCGGCGCGTGCCTTCCTGGGAGTCGGTGCGGCGCTGCTGGTTCCGGTGGTCATGTCGCTGATCGCGGTGCTGTTCCCCGGCGAGGCCGAACGCAAGCGGGCCATCAACTTCTTCGTCGTGGCCAACAGCATCGGGTTGCCGCTGGGCCCGATCGTGGGCGGGCTGCTGCTCGATCACTTCTCCTGGGCGTCGATCTTCTGGATCAACGTGCCCGTCGCGGTGCTCGCCGTCGGCGCGGTCGTCGCGCTGATCCCCGAATCGCGCAGCGCCGTGCCGCCGTCGATCGACTATGTCGGCATCGTGTTGTCCTCGGCGGCGCTGACCAGCCTGGTCTACGGCGTGACCCGCGCGGGCGAACGGGGCTGGGGCGAGGGCTGGGCGCTGGTCTGTCTCGCCGCGGCGGCGGTACTGCTGATCCTGTTCGCGCTGTTCGAGCGGCGGCTGAATCGGCTGGGCGCCCCGACCCCCTTGGTGGACGCGCGATTGCTGCGATCCGCGTCGTTCGTATGGGGCACGGTGCTGATCACCGTGACCATGTTCGCGATGTTCGGGCTGCTGTTCACCATGCCGCAGTTCTTCCAGGCCGTGCAGGGATCGGACGCGCTGGCGACCGGGCTGAAACTGCTGCCGTTCATCGCCGGAATGGTGATCGGCTCGAAATGCGCCACCCCACTGGACACCGCGGCCGGGACCCGGGTCACCGTCGCGGTGGGATTCGCGATCACGGCCGCCGGACTGGCGTTGGGCACGATGACCGGGGTCGATTCGGGCTACGCCTTCGTCGCGGTCTGGTTCGCATTGGCCGGTGCGGGTGCGGGTTTCGCGATGCCGGCGGCGATGAACGCGGCGCTGGGTGAGCTCGATCCCGATCGCGCGGGCGCCGGGTCGTCGCTGATCCAGGCCATGCGGCAGATCGGCGGCACGGTCGGCATCGCCTTGCTGGGCACCGTCCTCAATGCCGCCTATCGCGGCGGCGTCGACACCACCGGACTTCCCGCCGAGGTCGCGGCGGCGGTGGAAAGCAATGCCGCACAAGGACTTTCGATCGCGCATCGTTTGAACTCCGCGCCGCTGTCGCACGCGGTGACCGCCGCGTTCGTCGACAGCCTCGCGACCATGCTGTGGCTGTGCACGGCGATCGCCGCCGTGGGTGCCGGACTGGCTGTGCTGTTCCTGCCGCGCCGCGCGCCCCACGGCCCGGATCGCCTGTGATCGCCGCGGCCTCTGAGGTGATCGACATCGAGAAAGGGCCGGCCATCGCCGTGCGAACCGGCGGAAGGCCCGGGACTCATGACGGTTGGACCTCGGCGTGGTCACCCTTCAGGTGTCCGGCCGGGTGCAGAACGATGACGGTCTTCCCGCGGGCGTGCCCGGTGTGCAGGTCACGATGTGCGGTGCCGATGTCGTCGAGCGGATAGGTAGCGGCGACGACAGGGCGTAGTGCGCCGGTGTCGATGTATCCGGCGAGTGCGGCCAGGTCGGCACGGCGAGGGCGGGCCGCCATCAGCCGGATCCGGGGGCCCGGAGTGAACAGCGACACCGCGGCGGCCCCGAGGGCGGTGGGAACCAGGGACAGCATCCGGCCGTGGCTGCCCAGTAGGCGGCGATAGACGCTCAGCCGGGTGCCGTGGCAGTCGAGAACGCTGTCGAAGGGGCCGCGCAGCGGGGCCGGATCGGCATAGTCGACGGTCGCCGTGGCGCCCAGGGCGCGGCACAGGTCGTGGTTGGCGGTGCTGGCCACCGCCGTGACCTGGGCGCCCATCGCGGTGGCGAGTTGCGTGGCGGTGCTGCCGACGCCGCCGCTGGCCCCGACGACGAGGACTCGATGCCCGGGACGCACGCGCAGTCGGTCGCGCAGGGCGCACAGGGCCGCGACGCCGACGCTGGGGAGGGCCGCCGCGTCGGTGAGGGTGAGACCGGCGGGGACGGGGGACACGATGTCGGCGTCGACGGCCAGGTAGTCCGCGAGGCTGCCGACGCGTCCGGTGGGATCGGACACGAACCCCCAGACCCGCTGTCCCGCACGGATATCGGTGACCTCGCCGCCGAGGGCGGTCACCTCACCGGCGAAGTCCAGTCCGGTGCGTTTGGGAAAGCGCCAGCGGGACAGCAACTTCAATTCCCCGGCACGGATTTTGATGTCGGCGGGATTGACCGAGGCGGCGTGCACGCGCACCAGCACCTGACGCGGACCGGGCGCCGGCACCGGGACCCGCCGGATTCGGAGCACCTCCGGCCCGCCGTAGCGGTCGTACTCCACCGCTCGCATCGTCGCGGTCGCGGTGGTGTTCTCGGATGGCGTTGTCGGGGTGACCATGTGGCAGGTCCTCGTTTCGTGGCACGCTGTGATGTCGGGGTCGTGCCACATATCGTCAGGGCCGGTGAGTTGGCGGGCCAGTGACAAGATCGGTGTTCTGTCTCGGTGGAGACAAGGAGTCGAAAGTGTCTGTGCCACATGAGAACCTGCGCGTACGCCGCACGCGCGTACTCCTGCGCGAGGCCTTGGTCGAGCTGGTGGAACAGCGGGGATTCGACCGTGTGACCGTAGGTAAGATCTGCGAACACGCGATGGTCAGCCGGGCCGCGTTCTACCGGCACTACCGCGACAAGTACGAACTCGTGGAGCAGATCTTCGACGAGGCCGCGGCGGCGCTCACCGAGGGTCTCGACCAAGGGCTGGATCCCGTGGTGCGACTCCGGCGATTCTTCGACCATGTCGGCGACTACGCGCGCCTGTA
The DNA here is from genome assembly GCF_042874315.1 of Nocardia sp. NPDC004068. NCBI lineage: Bacteria > Bacillati > Actinomycetota > Actinomycetes > Mycobacteriales > Nocardiaceae > Nocardia > Nocardia sp. NPDC004068. Next base: position 16,126 of record NZ_JBIAMW010000011.1, on the reverse strand, counting down.
TCGCGCGCTGCTCGAAGCCAAGGGCAGCCCCTGGTTCGCCGAACGAATCCGCACAACCCTCACCGACATGACCGGCACCCACCTACGCGCATCACCCCCGAGCGACGACCTGGTGGCCACCCTGCTCGGCGGCATGCTCACCGACACGATCACCTGGTGGCTCCGCCACGACCGCCCCCTCAGCACCCACGAACTCGCCGACCGCTACGCCCACCTGGCCACCGCCCTGACCGCCCGCGCCTCCCCGACACCGACACCGTGCCAGTCCCTCTGACCTGACCCCGCTCACCCGCCGACCGATCGAGCGACCTGAATCGCGTTGTGCTGCACGCGATGCAGCAGGTCGCGGAGCTGTTCGCGTTCGGCGACAGTGAAGCCGGCGTACAGTCCGTCCTCGACGCGCTCCTGAATCGCCCACAGCGCGGCAAGGGCACGTTCGCCTTCGGCCGTGATCGTGACGGTGTCCCCGGCCACCGTGAGCAGACCACGCGCGCGAACCGGGCTCAGCAACTCCTCCAGTTCGGCGCCGCCGACCCCGATATCGCGGCGCAATTGCGCGAACGACGCACTGTTCTCGCAGGCCAGGATCATCAGCAGCACCGCCTGGTCGCTGGTCAGATCCCCGGCCTGACGAAGATGCGCGTCGAATGCCTCACGGACGAGACCGGCGGCAGCGCCCACGTTGCGGCCGAGGGTATCCCGGATCCGATCGGTCAGCATGCTCATGATCATCCTCATCCGCAGTTCGTAGATGCTGATCCCGGTCGCCACTCCGACATTGAGCGATTCCACGGCGCCGGCCATCGGAATCTGCACCACGAGATCGGCCTGCGCCTGCGTCTCCGCGCTGGCTCCGTCGGTCTCGTTGCCCACGACGAGGGCCACCCTCGGACCGCGAATCGGCGCCATGGCCTGCAGGTGCGCACCGCGCGGACTGGTCACCACGACCTGAAAACCGGCCTCCCGCAAGGCGTTCAGAGCACCGCGGGGATCGTCGAAGCGACGCACCCGGCACGCGAGAACCGCCCCGCGGGCCGCGTCCAGCACTCGCCGCGACGACAGATCGGTCTCCGCGTCGGTCAGCACCACGTCCCGCACACCCAACGCCCGAGCGGTACGCACGATCGTCCCCAGATTTCCGGGATCACCGACCTGCTCGCAGACGACCGCGAAATCGCCGTAGGGCGCATCGGTGGTTACCTCGTCGGGCAGGTGCGCCACAGCCACCCAGTCGACCGGCTTGGCGCCGCCGACGACTTTCCGCAGCAGGCCATCCCGCACGAGATGGACTGTCACCCCGGCGAGTTCGAGTTCCGTATTCGATTCCGGGTCCCGCGCGCTCGCCGAACACAGCACGTAATCCACCCGCGCCCCCGCCGCCCGGACCTGCCGGATCAACCCGAGTCCCTCGATGAGGCAACGCCCCTCAGCGACCCGACCGGAACGAGTCGCCAGCGACCGCGCGACCACGATCCGCGGATCCTTGATCGAGTCGATGAACTCCACGAAAGACCACATTATCGGCACGCTCGCGTCCGACCACGACGGGCGAAACGCAGAGTCATCGGCGTGTCAGGGGGATTCCGGTCCTCCGATTTCTCTGCGGTCACGACACTTTCGACAAGATCGGCGTTGCCGCGGGCGAGCTCACCGCCACGTAGGTACGAGGTGTCCTCGAGGCCGATACGAGCCTGGTTCCTATTGGCTCTCTCGTAATCCATTGCTGCCCAACGGCTCTCGTCGATTCCGTGGAGCAGGATCCGGACATGGGGTGGGCATCGTCGATGTTCCGTTGCATCCTGGCCGCGTAGTCCCGCAACGCCGTCGAACTGCTCCTCACCGCCAACAGCAGCTACGGCCAGGCGCGCGCGATGCTCGGACAGTTGAGCACCCGGAAATTGCAGATTCCAGTGGAGACGACCCCGAACGAGCCTTGGTCACCGGTGTTCTTTCCGCGTGGGCGAGGGCACTCGCGCACGCTGCACGAGGATGTGCCACCCATGACACCGATTGGTGCGCGAGGGGGGATTCTTGCCCGAATCGGGTCCACGGGTGACACATGGAGGGGGTAGATCGGATCTATGGTGAACTTTACCAGCAGGTTTGGGGGATCACCGAATTGGTGGTGGCGGGGTGTGTTGTTAAGTTGTCGGTGAGGATGTGTGGGGCGAGTGGGTGGAGTTCGAGGGTGAGGATGGAGTTGATGGCGGCGATTTCGTGCAGGGTGGGTTTGGCGTAGGTGGTTGTGGTGCCGTGGTTTTGGCTGTGGTTGCCGGTGTAGGCGCGGGCGGGGAACGCCGATGCACCTTTCCCCCCGGGATCGATCCGATCGCGTAGGTGGGGGCGGAGTCGAGGCCGGGCGGAGTGATCACGACCGACACGACCGCGGCGAACCGACAGTCCAGGAGGTGCAGAGAACCCCCTATCCCGGTCCGGCGGCTCGCGGTAGGAAGCTCACCGCAGTGAGTTTCGGGCTATCTTCGCCGACCCGATGCCGTGTTCTGCCCGGGACGCCGCGGCGATGGTGAGCCCGGACTGCAGCGAGGTCGCGAGGGTGACGATCCTGCTGGATCCCGGAAATCAGGCCGAGCGCTGCTGGGTGACCACGATTATCGCGCTCCGCGAATTGATTCACGGCCACACTTGTTTTCCGCCGCGGCGACGGCGAACTCCCGCTGCGCCCATCTGTTGTCGGGTCGGGCCTCCAGCGGCCACATCACCGGGCGCCGGGCCGGAGAGAGGCGACACTGATCGGATGGCTGGTAGCGGTGGGGAAAGAAAGTTGTCGCCGGGTCTCCGTTCGACCGCAGCGAGCCTGTCCACCGCGCGGTGACAATGCGGATGCCGCTGGTGGGCTTGGTTGAACTTTGGCCCACGCCTCGTCGCTCAGGAGGCGATTACGCCACCGATCCCGATCAGCCGGCTCAGCCAAGCCGGCCGTTAGTTGTCCAGGGCGGCTGTTGCAATCGAACGTTCGGACGCCCATTGCCAGTGAGCCATTCGGAATCCCAGTTTCTTCGTCAGTTCGGGATACTCTCTCCGCAGCCTATAATAAGCCGATTTCATGTTGGTGGAGTGCGTAAGATCGGAGACCATCAAGAGTTCGAAAGCAGCTGTCTCCACGAAATCGACATTGCGGGTATAACCAGCGACCGCTCGTGCGCCGGTTCGCTTGCAGAAGTTCATCAATGTCTCGTCTGAGGACGCGAGTACCTTACACGATGCAAAGTAAAGGACTTTGTTTGCGCATCGCCCTTCTACGAGGCCAGCGAATTCGGCGAGGGGAACTTCACGACCACCGATGTACAGAGTGTTGACGGTCCCGTGGAAGCCGAGATAGGCGAAGTCATACCCCTCCAATTCGCCGTCGAGCCAGCGATCGACATAGTGCGCGAGCTCAGCAAACGTTCCGACGTCGCGATGGACCAACCGAATCCATCCGGCGCGCTCGAGCAACCGGAGCGCGGACTCCACACTAAGCCGGCTCTCCAATGAGTCCTCCCAATCCCCCTCCAGACACAACACCCCCGGCGGCTTCACTACGGCTTCCCTCGATTCCCCACGTCCACTTCAGTTTCCGACAGTCCTTACGCGGACGACCGCTGCCACTCCAGGGTAGGCGTCGCCAGCGTCCCCGCGCACGCGGCTGCAGCCGCATTGACCCTGCCGGTGCCACCGATGGCCGATTCCCAGCCCCAGACAACGGGTTTCGTCACCCACCCCACTAGCGAGATCAACGACCGCATCTGGCCAGCAGGTCCCCGCCCTTGGGGTGGCAGCATCACCGCGGCGGTGAACCTGGAACACCCCAACGTCATCACCTCCACCGGGAAAACCAGGGGCGACCACGACACTTGGACCGCACGCGGGCAGGAGATCCGACGAGCCGCGGACGAACCCGCCGCCAGGACCACTTGTCCAACCGGGTGGCCGCCAGCTTCCTCTGCGCAATGAACTGGAGCAGGCCGCGGCACGGATCCCGCAGCACAACCGGTGGACGATCTATCTTCTGCAACCGGACTCCGAACCGTACAGGCGGTTTGCCGCCGAGTACTCCGTCGCGCGGCGATGAGCGCCTCACGGCGGGCTTGCTGGAATAGCTGGCAGCGCTGCACACAGTCGGCACCGACAAGTGGGCCCAGGATCAAGTACGTGCGGACGATCGAGTTCGGTCCTGATACTTCCCGGCCTGCGGATAGCCGTTGTCACGAGGCTGCCGTGGCGAGGATGGCGTCCCGGGAAGCGACGACCTGCTCGTGCAGTTGTGCCACGTCGACACCGACCAGCCGGCCATCGGACTTGCGGATCACGCCCGCGACCAGCACGGTCTCGATGTTGCGCGGGTCGGCGCCCAGCACGAGCGTGCCCACGGCGTCGTTGAGCGGCATGGTGTTGACGTCGGTGGCGTTGACGACCAGCAGGTCCGCTTGCTTGCCGGGCGTGAGCGAGCCGGTGATCGAGTCCAGCCCATTGGTGCGCGCGCCCTGCAGGGTGGCGAAATCGAGCACGTCGCGAGTGGTGATCCGGTTCGGAACGGCGTCGGTGCCGTATGCGCGGTTGACCGCCCGCATTCGCTGGATCGCGTGCAGCGCCCGCATCTGGGTGAACATGTCGCCGGCCAGCGCCACCTCCACGTCGATGCTGAGCCCCGGACGGACCCCGGCCGCCAGCGCCTCGTCGACGGCCGGGATCGCGGTCTCCAGGCCGATCTGGGCGTCGGAGGTCGGCGCGAGCGAGACGGTCGTGCCGGTGTCGCCGATCGCCCGCCACGCCTCCACCGTCAGCCCGGTGGCGTGGATCAGCGTGACGTGCGGGCCGAGCAACCCGTCCTTCGCCCAGTCCAAGATTGCCGCGGACGATGACATACCGAACACCGCGTCCACGCTGACGCCGATACCCAGCTCCCGGGCGAACGCCGCGAGCCGCGGCCCGTACGCATGCAGTGGCCCGGCGATCTCGCTGGTCGCGAGTGTGGCCAGCCGAACTGTGACCAGTCCGGAGGAGTGCGCCGCGTGCAGTCGCCGCACGTCCTGCGGCCATTGCTGGTCCCAGTCGCCGAAGTGCGGCGCCATCGAGGCGTGCACGCCTCGGATTCCGGTGTCCGCCAGTGCCTGGATCGCGGCGTCGGAGTGGGCGGCGCTGCGCGAGTTGTGCGAGAAGTCGAGCATCGTGGTGATGCCGGCGTCCAGCGCCGAGAGGGCCGCGAGGCGGGTCCCGACGTAGACGTCATGTGCCCGGTAGGCGGGCGCGATGCGGGCGAGGGTGCTCGTGACGTAGGCGCCGAGGTCGGTCACGTCGGGGATGCTGCGTCGCAACTGTGCCTGCCACGCGTGCCGGTGCGTGTCGACGAAGCCAGGGCTCACGATCCGGCCGGTGGTGTCGACGATTTCGGCGCCGCGGGCCTGGGGGTGGTCGCGCAGATCGGGCCCGACAGCCACGATGTGCTCGCCGCTGACCAGCACGTCACCCCGTGCCAGGTCGCCCAGCTCCGGGTCCATGGTGACGACGGCGCCGCCGGTGAACAGGATGTTCATGAGCGCTCCTGGGGTGCTCGATGAAGGATGTACCCGGCGTGGTGCAGCACGCCGTCGAGGAACTCGCCGTACGCCCAGAACCCCAGATCGTCGAGGTAGACGATGCGATTCCCGTCGATCCAGAAGCTGCCCTGGTAGGCGTGCGGGCGACCGCCGCGGGTCTCGTCGTAGCGGCCGTCGGGGGTGAGTTCCTGGTGCAGGAAGCCGGACTCGTCGATCCACATCCCGACATACGGGCTGTCGGCCGGGCGCCGCCGGGCAACCGGGACGGCCGACGAGGACGCGGTCGCCCGTGAGATCCCGTCGACCACTACCAGGACCGCGTGCTCCGGGCGCCAGATGACGTACTCCCAGGCGTTGCGGCCGTGGGTGTCGATCACTGCGAAGGTGGCCGGGCTTCCCGGCGCAAGGGTGCTGAGCCCGGCGATCGGGACGATACTCAGACCGCTGCAGTCGACCACGGTCGCGCCGTCGTCCCCGGCCGCGGTGTGCAAGCCCGGCCCGACGCCGGCGATCTTGTCGCCGGCCAGCATCAGGTCGGCGGTCTCGATGTCTCCGATGACGGGGTCCAGCGTGTGGATCGTCGCGTTGACGAACAGTAGCGGTCCAGCTGCGTCGTTCAGCGCGGCTCTGTCGATCTTCGGTGCGGCCATGCACTCACCATCGGCGCTGGGACCGGCCGCAACCAGTGCGGGGTTTTCCCGGGTGCGGCGCACCCTGGCTACCGGCGGTACCGGAATTTATCCTGGTCACATGCCTGAGACCGACCTGGGCAGGTTCCTCACCGCTCGCCGCGCGCGGTTGGTTCCCGAGGACGTCGGCCTCGTCTCGCACGGCCGGCGCCGGGTGCCGGGGCTGCGCCGGGAAGAGGTTGCCGTGCGTGCCGGGGTGAGTGCCGACTACTACGCGCGGCTCGAGCAGGGCCGGGAACGCGCCCCGTCCGCCTCGGTGCTGGACGGTGTCGCCCGTGCGCTCGATCTGGGCCCGGAGGCCCGTGAGCACCTGTTCCGTCTCGCCGACGTCCCGATCAGCGATCGGGAACCGTTGGAGGATCGCGTCGACGACGATCTGCGGCAACTGCTTGCCGAATGGCCGCACTTGCCCGCCGTCATCGTCAACCGGCGACTGGACCTGCTCGCCCGCAACGCGATCGCGGACGCGCTCTACTCGGACTTCGCCGATACGGACAACCTGGCCCGCATGACGTTCCTCGATCCGGCGGGCCGCACGTTCTTCGCGGCCTGGGACCGCGCGGCCGAAGCATGCGTAGCGCACCTACGACTGGCGCTCGGGTACTGCCCGGACGACCCGCTCACTCTCGCGCTGACCGAAGAACTAGCGGCGGCCGACGACGACTTCCGGTGGTTGTGGGGGCGGCACGACGTGCGGGGCAAGACGCACGAAGCCAAGCAATTCCGGCACAGTGCGGTGGGGGATCTGACACTGACCTACCGAACTTTCGACGTTCGCGGCGCGTCGGGCCAGCAACTGATCGTCTACCGGGCGGCGCCGAACAGCCGCGACGCGGACGCCGTTCGACTACTCGGCATGCTCGCATCAGCTCACCGAGCCGACGGCGTTGAACCTCGGCACTGGCCGCCGGTGCCCAGCAACTGGTCCGGTGGTGCGCCGACCATCACGTAGAGTCCAGGTCCGGGTCGTTGCCGGAACGGGCTGCGGCGGTGCAGATCTCGCTGAGTTGGTGCGAGGGGATCGCGTAGCGGTGGGAGGCTCGGCGGTGCGGTTTGGTGACCGCATGGGCGGGGTTGTCGGAGGGACGCCGGGCGCGGCGCGACGGCCGGAGAGACGAGAGGGGAACCTGGCACACGCGCCACGAAACGGCGCCGGTCCTACCGTGTCACCGGTGTCCTTTCCGCGTGCACGAGGACGTGCCACCCATGACACCGATCGGTGCACCTAAGCGGAACTCTTTCAAACCGTGAAGGTTTGAAAGAGGCCGCTTTGGTACGCCTAACCCAAACGCTTTCAAACACACCGCAACCCCTGGCGCGGCTGATCGCCAAACTTGGCAAATGGCCTGTCGACGCTGCTGGAACTCCACGCAAGAAGCTCGTCCACAAGCTGGCACCTCCACGGGCTGAGCGGCGATCGTACAAGCCAAACCGCAAGTTGCTGCCCGACGAGGTCGAGGCGTTGGTGGCGAAGTACCAAGCTGGTGCCTCGATCGCCGACCTGGCTCGTGAGTTCGGGATGCACACACAGACGGTGGATGCCCATCTGAAACGACAGGGTGTCGAGAAGCGAGGATCATACAAGCTCTCGCCCGATCAAGCCGACAAAGCGGTAAGGCTATACGCCGACGGATGGTCCACGATAGAAATCGCCAAAGAGTTCAGCATCTCAACTACCGCTGCACGACTGACCCTGATTCGCGCAGGCGTGACGCTGCGGAGTTCGCGGCAGGGCCGCAGACGTACGACACGGAACAGGAAAAAGAAGTAGTTCGGCCGTCACGGGCCTGTGGGATGCCCACCACCCCATTGCTACCAGATTGAGCGAGAGGAGGCCTGCGGCAAGGGTTGGACGACGGTGCGGATCGGCAACGAGTTTGGGTCCTCTCCGGGAAGCAGGAGCGCGACCGGCACTGGTAAAAGGAGAGGTTGATGAGGTTCTCCGGTCGAGCTCGGCCTAGGCTTTGCCCGACGGCGCCAACCCTTCTGGGGGACGTGGCTCTCGCTACGGACCGATCAACCGTGGCGTGCATTGCGTCCACGCCCTGTCGGAGTGCATGATTCTCAGTGTGGTCGACCTTGCGGCAAAGCATAAGTTTGAGTCAGCTCAGAGGATGATTCGGCTGACCTTCGAGTCTCTACGCTCAAAGGGGAATCCGGGTCTCGCGGACTATAACTATCGGCAGCTGATTGAGCACCTCCAGGTGCCAGAGCCGGTGCCCGATCCGAACGATTATCTTCCGCGTACACCTCCTGGGCTGTTCGGAAAAAAGAAGGCCATGGATGATGCCCGAAAGGGCTACGAAATCGCTGTCGCACAGCACAGGCATCGAGAGCAAGGCCGGCTGGCGCAGCTAGCCGCGACCAGGCGAGAATATAGTCTCTTCCAGCAACAAGAGCAAAAAGCAGCGGCTGAACGCGTTCAGGCGGAGATCGAGCAACAAGCCGCGCTGTGGCCGAAACACGCGGCTCTCGATCCCGACGTAAGGGCAATCTGGGGAATCATCCCTCAAGTTGAGGCGCATAATCAACGGATCGCCTCGAAAGTCGGTGCGCTGTCTGAGATCCTCATGCATGGACTCCGAAACGGCGCTGCCATCAATGATCATACTGCCGTCGCCGAGTACCAAGCCGGAATTCCGGATGGTATCGAGGCGTACTTCGGGCGTGTGCTGTCCAGCATCGCGCTACCCGTTGTCGCCAAGCAGCATCGTGTCGCATTCTCGACCGACTCTTCTCAATTGGTAGTGGAGTATCAGCTACCGACTGTCGGGGCTCTGGTTCCGGCGGCAAAATCGTTTCGCTACGTCAAGACCAGTAACACAATAGCCGAAACGGCTCGCCCGGCTTCGCAGATCAAGGCACTCTACGCGAACGCGATTGCGCAGATTACCCTCTTGTGCCTCGCGCGAATATTCGCCTATGACTCGCAAGGGCATGTGCAGTCGGTCGTTTTTAATGGCGTGGTCGACACTCTCGATCCGCGCACGGGGAAACCAGTGAGTCCGTGCCTGGTGACAGTGCGCGTCGATGTGGAAACATTCTCCGCCCTGGATCTGGAGAATGTCGAGCCGTCTGCATGTCTCAAGCATCTGTCAGCGGCCGTGTCGAAGAGCCCTACCGAGCTCGCACCCGTGCGCCCGGTGCTTGAATTCTCGATGGTTGATCCACGGTTCGTTGAGGAGGCAGATGTCATGTCGGGCCTGGACAGCCGGCCCAATCTTCTTGAACTGACGCCGACGGAATTTGAGTCACTCATCCAAAACCTGTTCACAAAGATGGGACTGGAAGCTCGTCAAACCCGGCCCTCGCGTGACGGTGGAGTGGACTGCGTCGCCTATGACACACGCCCAATACTCGGCGGAAAAGTGGTCATCCAGGCCAAGCGGTATAAGAATACGGTCGGGGTGTCGGCTGTTCGAGATCTATACGGCACGCTCCAGAACGAGGGCGCGTCGAAAGGGATCCTTGTCACAACGAGCGGCTACGGTGCAGCGTCATTTGAGTTTGCCAACAACAAGCCGATTGAGCTTATTGACGGTGCCAACCTGCTCTATCTACTTGAAGAGCATGCGGATATAAAAGCTCGGATTCAAGCGCCGGACGGGTGGCGTGACCCCGTTATCGACTGAGATATGAGGGTGTGTGGGTTTTGGGTAACGGCGAGTGGTAAATCGGTATCACAGATCTGGTGTCAGCTTGATCTGCGCCGCAGAGGATAGTTGCCTAATCCAGTCGCGGTGACGCCCCAGTTCTTTATCTACCTTGTTGTCGTGAGCTGCTCGTTCCTCGGCGATATCATTCAGCACTTCCGCAGCGATACCACCGATGGATTCGTCAAGCTGAATGAAGCGAGCGTCGACAGCGTCGAACCGCCGCTCAATGTCATCGGCATTGGCTTTCTTTGCGAGTTCGGTTTTTATGATTGCCACCTCATCTTTGACCGACGCGACCTCGGATGTCAGGGCTGCAAGATCAGTCTTTGCGGCCGTGACTTCAGCGTTCATGGATGCCAGCTCGCCGTGAACGGTTGAAAATCCGTCATGCATTTGCTTCAAGAGTGTATTGTATTGATCATCAGTCATGCTATTTTTAGTATAACTAAATTCGATTAACTGTTCAATGTTGCCCTACTGTTGTATGCTCGACATAGATGAGAAAGAGATTATCATGACCGAGCCTGACTCGAATGCAATGGATCCATTTTGTTTCGAGCTGGTTCCCGGTTTCCTTCACGAAATCTGTCGGGTTGATCTGTGTCGGGCGGAAGCAATCGGCCGTGACATATTTGACCGGACGGAATCCTTCGCTGCACTCGATCGCGACGCGCAGCAGGCCCTCAGCGCACCGTTCCTGGAGGAAGTAGCCTCCTACACACCAACCGAGGCGTCGCTGGCGCTGCGAGCAGCAGTGACGGTTGTTGTACGGAATAGCTTGCTCGAAACTGTTCATGCCGGTGACGGGCCTTTGAATGCCGGGGGTATCACTGGGCTGACGACACAAGCGGCTGCGCCGTTGTCGCACGTGCTGATGTCCAGACGGCAGCAGTCGGTGCCGCTGGATCGGCCGAACCACTTTGCCGAGCTGTCCGACCGTTACCCACGAGCCTGGGCGGCGCTCTCGGCTATCGCCCAGGCCGTAGCGGCCGGCGGTGGCCGAGTCGGCTACCACGCCCCGGACGCACCAGTGCCTGCCATGCCGGTGGCCGACGAAGTGGCCGAGGTGAACTGGTCGACCAGCAACGAGCGCGTCGTGGTGCAGAGCGCGATCGACGAAGCCCTGAATGCCCATCTTGTCGAACAGATCCGGATGGTCATCGAGCATCAGATGCCGATGTATGTACCCACCCTGAGCCGGTTTTCACGCAACATGGATCGGTTGCTGTACGTGATCGAACTGCTTCTGGCACATGATGTTCCGATCCTCACGACGAACTACTTGCTGCGATCGAGTGATGTATGGGTGCGCAAGGGCCGGCTGCTTGCGCCAGACAACGATGATGACGTCGTGGCTGGGCTCAAGAATCTCGACGGACTGTCCGGTAGCCATCGGAAGCTGGTGGCAGCGGTGCGAGAAGGACTGACGGCCTAGCATCGCCACGTCCTCGTGTTGGTTCACTGTCCGGTCGCACCACGAATTCGGCGTGATGCACATTCGTCGCCGTAGCAAGTTCAATGAGGTAGGGCTGCATCGGAGCAATCCACACGGTGGGAAGAGCGGCGTCGAACTGCCGTGCCGAGCTGTCGAGTACGAAGGTGCCACTGTCATCGGCTTCCTACGCTAGGTCAGCTTGTGCGACGACTGGGTAGTATGTCATTTCGCCGGACGCTGCTAGTCCTAATTGGCCTTGTGATCGAGGTGAAGACCATGACTGTCTGGATGCTGTGTCGTACCCCTGGGCGACCGATGTAGTCGAGCTTGGTGGTCGCACGTTCGACGTGGTGGACAGCGATCCGAATGGCTGCCGTAGCAGCTTCCAGCACGCGATCCGCCGGCTGGCCTGGCGGCCCGACTTCCAGATGCCGATCATCCTCGGCACCGATCGGTGCCGGCCGCCTACGATCGAGGTATTCGTTCTAGGTCCAGGGGCATCGTGATATGGATGGCGCTCACACGTCACCCTGCACTGTCATTTCGTCCGCTTCCGCGCGCGCCGGAGGGCGACCACCAAATAGACCGCGACGCCAGTGATCGGCACAATCCACCAGTATCCAGTGCTGCCGGGCGGTACTTTGTGATTCAGTCGCAAAAAGGCGAAGATGACCAACCCGAGGACGAATCCGCCGATGAACGGCGTTGCCTCATCGGCGGCGCTCCGATACCGTCTGTCACCAAATTTCAAGGCGGTGGTGAGGTCGATAACAAGACCGGCGATCGCGACGAATACAAAACTCCAGGCAATCGTCCTGCCGCTTCCAGCGGGAAAGCGTGCCTGTTGGTGAGGGTCGGACCCAATGACCGCGGCGCATTTCAAGATGGCGATGATGATTAACCATCCAACAGTAAGATAGAGGCAACGCCGCACGAAGTGTGTGAAGGCGGATCGGACGCCATCTTTGTTGTAGCTGGGTGGAGGGGTGAAAGGTGGCGATTGGTAGCTGCCAATAGCCTCGCCTGATTCTTCGAATCGCGTAAGCGCGCGGGAAACTCGATCACCGTAGTGTGAGACCGCGTAGTCGCCAGACCTGAACCAGGTTCGCTGCCTTCGGTCATCGCCATATGTCTCATTGCGAAGCTCATCCCATGCCTCGATATTGAGGGAATGAATGGTGAGCCTGTCCGAGGCAATTCCATGGGTAATTCCTTCGGTTTGCTCACGCCGGCCGCTATGGAGCGAGCCATCTTGTCCGAGGATTATAACCTCCGACATGTTCCAGCGCTCGTAGTCGTCTTCGCCGATGGTCGATGGTCGCTCATCGATGATCCAGCCACTCACGCTTTGCTCAGTGACGGGTGTTGCCAAACTGTGGTGTGTTGCAGCGACGCGCCGCGCGAGTTCATGGATCTTCTGTTCTGCTTCGGGTGTGATCGTCGCCCGGTAAGCCTCAGAGCTGACCATCGTCGTGATTCCTCATCATGCTAGGGAAATTAGATTCATATTTTTCCGGAGTCTAGGCAACCACGGGCTCGGGGGAATCTGTTTTTTTGACAACAGGGGTGATGGCAGGGAGCTTTTCAGCAAGGTGCTCCAGTTCCTCGAACAACCGCCTGTTGTCCTGAAACTCTCGTGTCTCCTGGATCCATACACCGTAGCGTTCCCAGGCACGGACTAATCGACTTCCGACGGTACGATCAACCACGGTCTGATCGAAGATGCCCAGGTTGACTCCCGCAGCGATATTCTCCAGGTAACCGAGGTAGGACCGCAGGTCCATGAACTCCTTGCGGGTGTGGTCGGATGCTTTCGTGAGAAAGTCCGGGTCGGCGTTGATTCTCGTGTACAGAGCATGCTGGCGCTCGATCGTGGTGCCGATGAAGTCGAGGGTGGCCCGCTGACGCTGGCGAATATTCTCCTCGATTGCTTCTTGGGTCCCGCGATTGAGCGCGCTGTGCGATTCCTTCACTTGATGTGCGAAGACTCGCACTTGCCAGATCAACCCACACACTGCGACAAGAAGGCCGGCGACGGCCAGGATCGTACCCATAGCCCGAGGATCAGTGCCGTGTCGATTGCTGTTACAGATCGCGGCGTGTCGCAAATAGCAACCGTTTGGTCGTGTCTTTTGGCCTGGCTACTTCACTATCTGAATGCAGAGTGCAGATTATCGCCATACAAACCGAGCCCTGCTTCATGGCGGAGCGTTCGTGCAGATATCGCGTCGATGCCGATCGAGCGAAGACGGTTGAGGTCTATGCTTGCACCAGATGATTCTGCTGTTCAGGGGGTTGCTGATGCAGCGAGACACACGGGCCGTAGACCCAGCCAATGAAGCGGTTGCCGTCTTCCTCGACTTCGAGAACCTCGTCCTGGGTGTGGGTGGCAGCGGCACGGGAGCACCGCCGATCCCGTCATCGGCGCTTCGCTGGCTGTGCCGTGGGTTCGGCAACGCGTCAGTGCGTCGGGCATACGCCGACTGGCGGGATGCGCGGTTCGGCGGCTACGAGCGAGCTCTTGCCGACAATGGCATTGACCTGGTGCAACTCGGGCGGTCCTCGCCCGGCAGCCACAAGAACGCTGCGGACATCCGCTTGGCGGTTGATGCTATGGAGACCCTGATCGTCCATGCCGACATCGGAGTGTTCGTACTGGTGACCGGCGACAGTGACTTCACCCCGCTGGTCCAGAAGTTGCGGGAGTTCGGCAAGCATGTGATTGGCGTCGGCGCCAGCGAGGCATCGACCAGTGACCGGCTGCTGTCGGTGTGTAGCGAGTACAAGTTCTGGGAGACGGTACTGCGTCAGGCCGAACCGACGCCGTCCAGCGCCGGCCGCGCTCCCGCACTTGGATCCACCGCCGGTCTGGAAAGCGCTCGACAGCTACTACTACGGGCGGTCTCACAGATCACAACCGACACGCCCACCGCCGGCACGATCAAGAACAAGATGCTGGCACTCGACCCAACCTTCGACGAGAACCGTCACGGCTTCACCAACTTTCGAGACTTCCTCGCCAAGGTGGGTGGGGCAAAGATCGTCGGACGCTCAGGTATGGACATCACTGTGTCGGTGCCGACGTCGTAAGAGTTCCGAATGAAGTAGCCGTCAGCTCTCGGTCGAGGGCGCCAGTAGGCCCTTCACCAGTTCACCTGGATCGACTTGTAGGCCCTGGGCGATCTTCAGGATGTTGTGCAGGCTGATGTTTCGTCGGCCGCGCTCGACTTGGCCGAGGTATGTCCAGTGCACCCCGCATGCTTCCGCAGCTCTCTCCTGATTGAGTCCGAGCTCGTTCCGACGAGCGACAACGCGCTCGCCGAAGACCCTGGTGGCGTCAGACAGAGGGGGCGCGGTAGTTGGCATGGTGATCCAAGCCCATACATCTCATGACAATGAGTCCAGAGACGATATATCCCATGACCTTGTATCTCAATACTATGAGTCCTAATATGAGGTCGCTCGGCCGCCCTGTTCTGGGCGTGAAGTACCCCTCTGACCTGGGGAAGACGTCAAAGGCCAGAGGGCTGTCACCCGGTAAGGAGGTGGCGTCATGGGAGGCGGAACTGGTAAGTGATCCCCGCGTCTTGACGACTGCGGATGTGTGGGTGGCGAGGTGTTCGAGTAGCGCGCCTCGCCACTTTCGTCTAGGCCGACTTCACCTAACTTGATACAATAGGTGCATCAAACCTGTATGAACGATGCACTGAACCGACTCCTTCGAACCAAGAAAATCCTCGCCGGATTGGTGCTGTTCGGGGTGGGCGTCGGGTTCATGGTTGTCGGCAAGTCGATCCCGGCGTTCGCGGGGTTGGGTTGGCTGGATGTGCTGCCGTGGAGTGAACTCGGCGCGATCCTGGTCGGCGCCGGCGTTTTTTCGATCTGGTTGGACGCCTACTTCGAGCGGGAGAAGCGCGAAGCTGACGACGAGCGCCTACGGCGGATGTTCGTCGACCAGGCGCCCGTCATGAAGGAAGCGGTCATCAAGGGGTTTGCCTTCGAGGACGAGGATCTGCGCCGCGTCGCGACACCTGAGTTGTTAGACAACATCATCGGTAGCAGCCTCGCGATGCGCCTCGGTGACAAGGAGTTCGCGAGAGAGCTCTACGCCGACATCCGGGACCAGGCCGTCAGCGCGGTCGAGCGGCGATACGACGCCAAGATCGTGATTCGCCTCAGCCACGAGCGCTCCGGTGCTGCGGATCGACCGAAGGCCGGCGTCAACGAGGCGTCTCCACTCGTCATCACGATCCGGCAGGAGTACACCACCGCACCGTCAAGCCCGATCCGCCGGTTCGTTTCGGTGTCGGATGTCGATGAGTACCGGGCGCTATCGCGGGATCCAGCCTCAACGTTTGTGTGGTACACCGGCCGAATGGGACGATCGACGGCGGGTCCAAAGATGCCTTCGAGTTGGTGCAGTTCACGGTGGACGGCGAGGAGCGGCCAATCCGGCGCAGCGTCCGGAAGGGTGCCCAGACCTACTCGGTGACTATCGAACAGCCGGCTGGAGAGGCGCCGAGGGAGCGCATCATCGCCTACGCCTACCGGCTCCGGCCATCGCGGCAGAACCGCCTACTGCAGCTGTATGTTGATCAGCCGACTCGCGGCCTGGACATCGAACTGGACTACAGCGACACCGATATCGCTTATGTGAACATGATCGACTTCGTCGCGAGCTCGCAGAAGGGCCTGACGATGCGCTCACCGGATAGGGGCTGCTGCACGGATAGGTGACAACCGAGTTGGCTTGCCGGGTGGCGAGCCTGAGAGGATGTCGCAGTGCCGAAGCCGTATCCGAAAGAGTTC